>JBKHVS010000053.1:0-18445 GCA_046569945.1 Gammaproteobacteria bacterium
CACCGGGCGCAAGGTGAGTCTGGTCGGCTGGAGCCTGGGGGGGGTGTTCGGCCTGTACGCCGCGCACCGGGCGCCGGAGTGCGTGCGCAGCCTGATCACCCTCGGCAGCCCGGTGTCGGTCGACCCGGCCGGCAGCGCCTCGCCGGCGCTGGTCAAGGCCCTGTACCGGCTGGTCGCGCATCCGATGGGGCCGTCGGCGCATGCCGCCCAGCCCCGGGCGAAGCAGCTGCGCGAGCGCCCGCCGGTGCCGACCAGCTGCCTCTACTCGCTGAGCGATGGCGTGGTTCCGCCCCAGGAGGCCACGCTGGACGGCGATCCCGCGATGCACGAGAACATCCGGGTGCCCGGCAGCCACATGGGGCTGGGCTTCAACGCAGTGGTGCTGCGGATCGTCGCCGACCGGCTCGCTCAGCCGGAGGGCGCGTGGCGGCCTTACGTGCCCGAGGGCTTCGCGGGGCTGCTGCATCGGGCGCTGACGCACGAGGCCGTGCCGATCTGAGCATCTTCGCGTCTGCCAGTTCCAGCAGTTCCTGGAAGCTGTCGCGCAGGCACTGCGCGAATGCCTCCGGGTCGGGCATCTGCTCGCGGCAGGCGGTCGGGGAGATCACGATCTTGCCGTCGTAGCTGGTCACTGCGAACACCAGTCCCATCCCGTCGCTGATCGGCATGATCGCCGAGAAGTAGGTCATCCGCGCACCGTCCAGGTACAGCGGGCGCGACGGCCCGGGCACGTTGGTGATCGCGCAGCTGGCCAGCGGCGCGCGCCGGCCGATGCCCTGCGCTGCCCGCGCCATCATCCGGCTCGCCACGGCCAGCGCGGCGGCCGGCGCGTGCATGCCGGCGGCCGCGAACTCGCGCACGTCCAGCGCCTGGGCGACGGTCTCTGACGACGCGGTCTGGCCGTGGATGAAGGCCAGCCGCTCCACCGGGTCGGCGATCTGCGTTCCCAGCCTGATCCGCAGCCAGGACATCTCCGGGCGCTGCTGCCTGGGATCGCTCTCGCGCATCAGCACCGGGCCCATCGCCGAGAGGCTCTCGCCCGGCAGTTCGTCGTGCGACTCCAGGTAGCGCCGCAGGCCGCCGGCGCAGACCGCCACCACCGCGTCGCTGACCCGCGCGCCAGGCACCAGCCCGCGGATCCGGCGGAAGGCGTCCAGCTCGAAGCGCCGGGTCTCGAACACCCGGTGCGGCGTGACCACGCTGTTGAAGCGGGTCACCGGCATCCGCTCGGGACGCATCATCGCCTCGCTGGCCAGGGTCCAGGCCGCCGGCGCGAGTCGGGCGACTGCGCGCGCGAGCGGCGCCGCGACGCGCAGCGGCGAGCGCAGCGTGTGCAGCGCGCCGCGGGCGGCCAGCGCCAGGCGGCTCGGCGCCCGCTCCGGGAACCAGGGCGCCGGCGGCCCCTCGTCGGCGGGTTCCGGGTTTTCGTCGTGGAGCAGCCGGGTGATTTCGTTGCCGCCCTCGACGTCCACCGCTGCATGGTGCACCTTCGCGAGCACCGCGAAGCTGTCCGGCGGCAGGTCCAGGAAGGAGTCCAGGCGCTCGATCACATACAGCTCCCACAGCGGCCGGCTCAGGTCCAGCGGCCGCGCATGGATGCGCGCAGCCTGCAGGCAGAACTGGCGCCAGTCGCCGGGGGCGGGCAGCGCGATCTGACGGACGTGGTACTCGAGGTCGAAGTGCTCGTCTTCGACCCACCAGGGGTAGTCGAGCTCCAGCGGAACCCTGAGCAGCCGCTGCCGGAACACCGGCGAGCGCTCCAGCCTGCGCTCGACGTGGGCGAGGATCCGCTCGAAGCTGACCCGGCCGCCGGGTGCCGTCGACGGGTCGTAGATGTGGAGCAGCGTGACGTTGGAGTTCGCGTGCGGGCTGTCCGCGTAGATCAGGCTGGCGTCGTGTCCGTTCAGTTGGCGCATCGGGAGGGTCCTGGGCGGTGCTGGAGCGGGGTCCGCGCCTGCGCGGCGGACTCGTGCCAGCATGACACATGCCCGCAGCCTTCGGCGCCGGGTGTTTCCTTGTGTAACAGGCCTGCGCATCTGTAACGCCGGCCGCCGCGGGCGCCGCTTCCTGGGAGAATCGAGCGTTCGCGCGATGCTCGCGCGCATGCGTCCGGAGTCGAGAATGCATACCCTCATAGCCAGGCGCCTGGCCGTCGCGGCGGCGCTTGCAGCCGCCACGGCGAGCGGCGCCGCCTGGGCCGACGGCCGCCGCGCCTCGGTGGGCGTCCACGTCGCCGGACCCGGCGTCGCGGTCGAGTACCGGTCGTCGCCGCGCGCGTATCCGGTGCCGCGCCACTACCGTGCGCCTTCGTACCATTACCGCGCGCCGCGCCTTCGCTACGTTCCGCCGGCGGTCTGGGTGGCACCGTTCCCCTACTGGGGGCCGACCATCCACTATGGGCCGTCCTGGTACGGCGGCTACTACTACGGTCCGGCCTACCCGCGCGTAGACCCCGAGCCCTCCGGGCCGCAGGTGTGGATCGAGCGGGCGCCGGAACAAGGCCCGCAGGCCGACGGCGGAGCAGGCGCGCAGTCCGCGCCGCAGGGCTGGTGGTACTGGTGCGACGAGCCCCAGGGCTACCATCCCGATGTCCAGGAATGCCCCGGCGGCTGGGTGCCCGTCGCCCCGCAGCCGGCGCAGCAGCGCTGAACCACGAGGATCGAGATGAAACCCACGACCCGCATCCGCGCGCTCGGCGCGCTCGGCGCCCTGGTGACGCTGGCCGCCTGCTCCACGATTCCGGAGGGGCCGAGCATGCTGGTGCTGCCGGGCACCGGCAGGACCTTCCAGCAGTTCCAGGCGGACGACGCGATGTGCCGGCAGTACGCGCTGCGCCAGTCCGGCGGTTCGCCGCAGCAGGCGGCCGACTCGAGCGGCGTGCGCAGCGCCGCGCTGGCCACTGCGGTCGGCGCGATCGCGGGCGCGGCGGTCGACGGCTCGCGCGGCGCGGCGGTGGGCGCCGGCAGCGGCCTGGTGCTCGGCACGATGTCCGGGACCGGATCGGGCCAGGCGTCGGCCTCGGCCATGCAGCGACGCTACGACCACGCCTACGTCCAGTGCATGTACGCCCAGGGCCACCGGGTGCCGGTTTCGGGCCAGGTGGGCGGGCAGTCCTATCGCTCGTCCTCCTCCCAGTACTACCAGTCGGCGCCTGCGCTGCCGCCGCCGCCCGGGATTCCGCCGCCGCCGCCGCCGGGAATCTACCGCCGCTGAAGCCCGCGGCCGGACCCGGCGGCCGCGCAGTGCAGGCGCCGGGACGGCCGGCATGCCGGGTCCTGCTGCAATCCAATACACTGCAGGCATGACCGGACAGGTTTCACTCTGGCGGGAGGAGCACGCCGCTTTCCGCGTGCTGCTCTCGATGCTCGAGCGCGAGCTGGCGGCCCTCGGTCGCGGCGCATCGCCCGACCACGGCCTGATGACCGACGTCGTCTTCTACCTTCAGCAGCACGCGGAGCGCGCCCATCACCACCGCGAGGAGGCTGCCTTCGAGCGCCTGGTCGCGCGCGATCCCTCGCTCTCGATCCTGCTGGGCCGGCTGCGGCAGGAGCATCGGGTGCTCGCTGCCTGCAGCGCCGAGCTGCTGGAGCGGCTGGGCGAGCTCGAATCGGACGTCGTGGTCAGCCGGGAGCCGGTCGAGTCCGCGGCGGCCACCTTCCTCGTCTATTACCGCCACCATCTCGCGGTCGAGGAACGCGACTTCCTGCCGCGCGCGGAGGCGCTGCTCACTCCGGACGACTGGGCGGCGGTGTTCGACGCCGCCGGCGCCGCCCCCGACCCCCTGTTCGGCGATCCGCCCGGGCAGCGCTTCGCCGAGCTGCGCCGCCGGATCGACCGCGAGACCGGCCGAGGCTGATGCAGCCCGACTGCCGGGTCGAGGCGGACGCCGGGGGGCGGCGGCTGCTCCTGAACGGCTTCTGGCGCCTGCCGCGCCTGGTCGAACTGCGAGGCTCGCTCGAGTCGCTGCCGCTGGCGGCTTCGCGCCCTGCGCCGGGCGGGCAGGGCGCGGGCGCCGGCGGCGCGTCGCTCGCGCTGGACGGCAGCGGGCTGGAGGCGATCGACACCGCCGCCGCGCTGCTGCTGCTGCGCCATCTCGAGGAAGCGGGAATCGCCGCCGAGGCGATCGTCCTCGAGGGGTTCTCGGACAGCCACCGGCGCATCGTCGAGGTGGTGCGCGAACGGCTCCCGGTGGCAGGCCCGCTGCATGCGATGGCGCCCCGCGGGCTGCTCGGCCAGCTGGGCGCGGCCAGCGTCGCCGTCGGCCGCCTGCTGGGCGGGCACGTTGCCTTCCTGGGGCTCGTGGCCGTCGAGATCGGCCGCCTGCTGGTGCGCCCGGCGGCGTTCCGGCCAAGGGAGCTGGGCTCGCAGCTGCGGCAGGTCTGCGTGAGCGCCATCCCGGTGGTGGCGCTGGTCACCTTCCTGATCGGCACCATCGTCGCCTACCTGCTCGGCCAGCAGGCCGAGAAGTTCGGCGCCAACATCTTCGTGGTGGACGGCGTTGCGCTGGGCATGGTGCGGGAGTTCGCTCCGATCATCGTCGCGACCATCGTCGCGGGCCGCTCGGGCGCGGCCTTCACCGCGCAGCTCGGCACCATGAAGCTGAACCAGGAGATCGACGCGATCCGCACGCTGGGCCTGTCCGCCGAGCAGGTGCTGGTGGTGCCGCGGGTGCTCGCGCTGATGATCGCGCTGCCGCTGCTGGTGTTCGTCGGCGACGTCGCCGGGATCGCCGGAGCGATGGGCGTTGCCGACCTGATGCTCGGCATCACGCCCACCACCTTCCTGGAGCGCATGCAGTCGGCGCTCACCGAGCGCCACTTCGTGATCGGCCTGGCCAAGGCGCCGGTGTTCGCCCTGTTCATCGCGGTGATCGGCTGCCGGATGGGGCTCGACGTCAGCCGCGACACCCGTGCCATCGGCCTGCACACGACATCGACCGTGGTCCAGTGCATCGTCGCCGTGATCCTGCTCGACGCGCTGTTCGCGGTGCTGCTGCAGGAGCTCGGGCTTTGAGCGGCGATGCCGTCATCGAGGTCGAGGGGCTGCGCACCCGGATCGGATCCCAGCAGATCCACGACGGGCTCGACTTCCGCGTGCGCCGCGGCGAGCTGGTCGCGCTGATCGGCGGCAGCGGCACCGGCAAGACAGTGCTGCTGCGCGAGATGATCGGGCTGATGCGGCCGTCCGGCGGCAGTGTCCGCCTGCTTGGCAGCGACGTCTGGTCCGCCTCGGAGCCGCAGCTGCGCGCGCTGCGGCGCCGCATCGGGATGATGTTCCAGGACGGCGCGCTGTTCTCGTCGCTGGACGTCGCGGCCAACGTCGCGACCCCGCTGCGCGAGCACACCGACCTGCCGGAGGAACTGATCGACGCGCTCGTCGGGCTCAGGATCTCGCTGGCCGGCCTGCCGCCGGACGCAGCGCACAAGATGCCCAGCGTGCTGTCCGGGGGCATGAAGAAGCGGGCCGCGATCGCGCGGGCGCTCGCGCTGGAGCCCGAGCTGCTGTTCCTGGACGAGCCGACCTCCGGGCTGGATCCGATCACCGCCCGTTCGCTGGACCGGCTGCTGCGCTTCCTCTGCGACGACCTGGGAATCACGGTGCTGCTGGTCACGCACGACCTGGACACGGTGACCGGGATCGCCGACCGCGTGATCGCCCTCGGCAAGGGCAAGGTGCTGGCCGACGGTACACTGGACGAGGTGCGCGCCGTGGACGACCCCTGGATCCGCGACTGGTTCGCGGGCGCGGGCATGCGTGCGGCGCAGGGAGGCCGAGAGCATGGAACCTGAAAGCCGATACCCGCTGATCGGCGCGATCGTGCTGCTGCTGGCGCTGAGCGCGGCCCTCGCGTTCGCCTGGTGGGCGCGCGACGGCGCGGCGGACGCGCCCTACTACACCGTGGTCTTCGACCGGCAGTCGGTCGAGGGACTGCAGGTGGGCAGCGACGTCAGCATGCGCGGGGTCAAGGTCGGCAGGGTGGAGCGCTTCACCCTGGGCAGCGAGAACATCAACCGGGTCAAGGTGCTGGTGCGGGTCGACCGGCAGACGCCGGTGAGCGAGAACACCTCTGCGGTGGTGGCCCGCAACCTGCTCACCGGGCTGGCCCGGATCAACCTCGAGACGCCCGGCGAGCCCGGGCCGCAGCTCACCCACGTGCCGCCCGGCGAGGACTACCCGGTGATCCCGGAAGGCACTTCGGGAATGGACCAGATCGCCGAGTCGGCCAACCGCCTGGCCCTGTCCGGCGAGGAGGCGCTGGCCAACCTGAACCGCCTGATGACGCCGGAGAACCGGGAGGCCTTCGGGCAGACTCTGGCCGCCACGCGTGACATCGTGGTCGGCCTCAGCGAGCGCATGGATGCGCTCGACAGGACCCTGGCAGGGGTCGACGCCTCGGTGCGCGCCTTCGGGGAGACCAACCGCAGCATCGCCGTCGCCGCGCAGCAGGCCAATGTCGTGATGCGCGACGCGGGCGCGGCGCTCGGCGAGGCGCGGTCCACGCTGTCGGAAGGCGCGGCCGCCATGCGTGACACGCGCAGCACCCTCGCCGAGTTCACCCGGCTGGCCCGCACCCTGGAGCGCGAGGCCGGCGAACTCGGCGCGCGCGCCAGCGGCGCGGCCGACACCGGCCTGCTCGAGTTGCGCGCCACGGCCCAGGAGCCCCGCCGCGCGGCGGAGCTGCGGTCGCAGGCCCTCGAGCGCCTGTCCGAGCCGCGCTCGGCGCTGATCGGGCCGGGCGCGCGCGAGCTGGGGCCAGGGGAGCGGCTGCCATGAACGGGACCCGCGTTCGGAGCGGCCGGCGGGCCGTGATGATGGCCGGGCTGCCGGCCCTGGCTGCGATGCTGGCCGGCGGCTGTGCCGTGCTGGGCGGCAATCCGGAGCCGCGCCAGTGGTATCGGCTCGAGGACCTCGCCGGGCCCGGGCGCGCGCCGGGGCCCGCCATCCCCAGGGTGCTGCTGCTCGAGATGGTGTCGACGGCCTCGCTGCAGGACGGCACCGCGCTGGTGTTCTCCAGGGAGCCGGGCTGCTGGCCCACTACCGCTTCGCGGACTGGGCTGAGCCGCCGGCGCGGCGGGTCGCGCGCCTGGTCGAACGCCGGCTCGATGCGCGCGGCCGCTTCCGGGCGGTCGGCCAGTCCACATCCGGGCTGGGCGGCGACCTGCTGCTGCGGGTGGGGCTCGACGAGCTCTTCCACGACGCGTCCACCGAGCCCGGCGTTGCCAGGCTGGCGCTCGATGCCGACCTGATCGACTGGCGCGCCCGCACGCGCCTCGCGCGGCGCCGCTTCGAGCGCAGCGAAGCCCTGACCTCGGCGGACGCGGCCGGCGCGGCCGCCGCGCTGAGCCGGGCGCTCACCGCGGCGCTCGACGAGCTGGCCCCCTGGGTGGAGTCGGCGGCCGCGGACTGACCGGACGCGCGGCGCGGGCGCGGCAGCGCCGCACGTCACGCCCGGGGCGCGGCGTCGCGGCGGGCAAGCGCGCGGCCGCAGGGCCGGGCCGCTTCTCAGGCGGCCGCGGCCACCGGGCCCTGGTTCCCGATCCGCGCGGCGATGTGCTCCAGCGCCTCTTCCACCTGGTCGATGAGGATCAGGCAGAGATCGCCGGGGCGCAGCGCCTCCAACGCGACGTCGATCGCAAGGAACTCGCCGTGCACCTCCTGCACCGAGCGGGTGCGGACGGCCCCCTCCAGTCCCTGGCGCAGCAGCGCGAGCACCTCGCCGTCGGCGCGGCCGCGCTGGCACTGGTCCTGGTAGAGGATCACGTCGTCGAAGACCTGGCCGAGGATCTCGGTCTGCTGGCGGATGTCCTCGTCGCGGCGGTCACCCGCGCCGCTGATGACCACGCTGCGCCGCTGCGCGGGCATGGCCTCGACCGCCCGCGCCAGCGCGAGGATCGCGTCCGGGTTGTGGCCGTAGTCGGCGATCACGGTGGCGCCGCGGTGGGTCATCACATTGAAGCGGCCCGGGACGTTGCCGGCGTCGTTGACGAAGGAGGCGAGACCGGCCTCGATGATGCTCCAGGGCAGGCCGAGCGCCCAGCCCGCGCCGACCGCGGCCATCGCGTTCTCGACCTGGAAGCCGATGGTCCCGCTGCGGGTGATCGGCACCCCCGCCAGCGGCATCCGGTGCTCGAACTCGCCTTCGGCGGCGACGATCGCGCCGCGGTCGACGTAGACGACGCGCCTGCCGCGTGCCCGGTGCGCGGCCATCACCGGCCCGGTGCAGTCGACTGCGAAACAGGTGACCGAGCCGGGGCAGCCCTCGGCCATGCGGGCGACGATCGGGTCGGCCGCGTTGAGCACTGCCATGCCGTCCGGTGCGACGTTCTGCACCACCACCCGCTTGAGCACTGCGAGGTCCTCCACCGTGGTGATGTAGTTGAGCCCCAGGTGGTCGCCCTGGCCGATGTTGGTGACGACCGCGACCTGGCAGCGGTCGAAGGCCAGGCCTTCGCGCAGCAGCCCGCCGCGCGCGGTCTCGAACACCGCGGCATCGACGTCCGGGTGCATCAGCACGTTGCGCGCGCTGCGCGGCCCGCTGCAGTCGCCGGTGTCGATCCGCTCGCCCGCGACGTAGACGCCGTCGGTGTTGGTCATGCCCACGCGCAGGCCCTGGCCCGCAAGAAGGTGGGCGATCAGCCGCACCGTGGTGGTCTTGCCGTTGGTGCCGGTGACCGCCACCACCGGGATCCGGCCGTCGCCGCCGTCCGGGTACATTTCGGCGACCACCGCCTCGCCCACCGGGCGGCCGCGCCCGAAGGAGGGGCTCAGGTGCATGCGCAGCCCGGGCGCGGCGTTCACCTCGACGATGCCGCCGCCCTGGTCCTCCAGCGGCCGCAGCACCGACTCGCACACCACGTCGACGCCGCAGATGTCCAGCCCGACCATCCGCGCGGCCTCCACCGCGCGCGCGGCCACCATCGGATGGACGTCGTCGGTGACGTCGGTGGCGGTGCCACCGGTGCTCAGGTTCGCGTTGTTGCGCAGCACCACGCGGGCGCCGGCGGGCGGCACGGACTCGGCGTCATAGCCCTGGACCGCAAGCCGGGCCAGCGCGATCTCGTCGAAACGGATCTTCGTGAGCGAGGTGGCGTGGCCGTCGCCGCGCCGGGGGTCGCTGTTGACGATGTCGACCAGCTCGCGCACCGTGTGCACGCCGTCGCCGATCACGTGCGGCGGGTCGCGCCGCGCAGCCGCAACCAGGTGCCTGCCGACCACCAGCATGCGGAAGTCGTGGCCGGGGATGAAGCGCTCCACCATCACGTCGTCGCTGATCTCGGCCGCGGCCCTGTAGGCGATCTCGAGGTGCTCCCGGGTGTCGACGTTCACCGTCACGCCCTTGCCCTGGTTGCCGTCCTGCGGCTTCACCACCACAGGCTGGCCGATCTCGCGCATCGCCTTCCAGGCGTCGTCCAGGTCGCGGACCGGGCGGCCGCGCGGCACCGGCACGCCGGCGGCCTCGAGCAGCTGCTTGGTGAGCTCCTTGTCCTGGGCGATGGTCTCGGCGATCGCGCCGGTGCGGTCGATCTCGGCGGCCTGAATCCGGCGCTGCCGGCTGCCCCAGCCGAACTGCACCAGGCTGCCCTCGGTGAGGCGCCGGTAGGGAATGCCGCGGGCCACCGCAGCGTCGACGATCGCGCCGGTGCTCGGCCCGAGCCGGACGTCCTCGTCCAGCTCGCGCAGCTGCGCCAGCGCCGCCTCGACGTCATAGGGTCCGTCGCGCAGCGCCGCCTCGCAGAGCGAGGCGCCGAGCTCCAGCGCCAGCCGTCCCACCGCTTCCTCCGAGTACTGCACGACCACCTGGAAGACCCCGCTGTCCACCGTCTGCGAAGTGCGGCAGAAGGAGACCGGACAGCCAGCCTGCGCCTGCAGCGCGAGCGCCGACAGCGCCAGCGCGTGCGCCATCGACATCGGCTCGGCCCGGCCGATCGGCTGGAGCGTGCCGATGGCCGGGAAGCGCACTCTCAGGCGCGCCTCGAAGGCCGCCGGGTCGGCTGGCGAGCGCTCCGCGTCGTCGCAGGTGACGAGCGCCTCGATCGCCGTATGACGGCTCCAGAGGTTGGGGCCGCGCAGCGCGCGGATGCGGGAGATTTCCATGGGGCGGACTCCAGGCGGAGCAGGGTTTGCGCCCCGGGCCGCGCCCTTGCGCGATCCCGGGGAAGGCGGCGATTGCGCGTTCAGCGGAAGGCCGGCGCGCTGCCGTTGGCGCGTTCGGCCGAATAGGTCTCGACGGCGGCGCGGATCAGCTCGGGGGCGACGCCCAGGGCCCAGGCCGCGCCGGCGGCGGCCAGCACGTTTTCCACCTGCAGCTCGTCGTCGCCGGTGGCGTCGCGGATCGCGTCGATCGCCGCCAGCGGGATCTCGGCGGCGCCGGTGGCCAGCGTCACCCAGCCGTCCTCGAGCAGCACCGCGCGTCCGCCGGCGGCGCGATGCGCCTCGACGATCGGCAGCGCCGGCTCGGTGGAGAACCAAAGCACCTCGCCGTCGCAGAGCTCGGCCATCTCGGCCACCCGCTCGTCCCGGGCGTTCAGCACGCCCACGCCGTCGGGCAGCACCACGTCGATCTGGGTGCGCATCACGGTGAACAGATGGCGGGGCGTCTCGATGTAGTGCTCGGGCAGGACCGCGTCCGGGTCGATGTTGGTGACCACGCCCACCGCGCAGCGATCGTAGGCCAGGCCCTCGGTGACGATGGCGCGCGCCCCGTTCTCGATCACCGCGGCCTCGACGTTGCGGTTCACCAGCACGCGCCGGGCGGTGTCGAAGCGCGCGGCGTCGTCCCGGTCGATCGCGCGGCGGTCGACGAACAGCCCGTCGGTGCAGGCCAGGCCCACGTGCCGGCCGGCAAGCTGCAGCAGGTAGGAGACGATCCGCGCGACGCCGGTCTTGCCCTTGGACCCGGTGATGCCGACCACCGGGATGCGGCCGAGGTCGCCCTCGGGGAACAGGTTGTCGACGATCGCCCTGCCGACCGGCCGCGGACTGCCTTCGGCGGGCTTCAGGTGCATCAGCAGGCCCGGGCCGGCGTTGACCTCGACGATCGCGCCGCGCTGCTCCTCGAGCGGCCGCGAGATGTCCTCGGCGACGACGTCGACGCCGGCGATGTCCAGGCCCACCACGCGCGCGGCCAGCGCCACGCGGGCGGCGACCTTGGGGTGCACCAGGTCGGTGACGTCGAAGGCGACGTTGCCGTTTCGCTGGATGAGCACCGGCAGGCCCTGGCCGGGCACCGAGTCTGCGTCGAAGCCCTGCTGGGAAAGTTCGAGGCGGGCGGCCGAATCGAGGCGCACCGGGTTCAGCGGGAAGTCCTCGGTGCTGCCGCGGCGGGGATCGGTGTTGAGCTGGGATTCGATCAGTTCGCGGATCGTGGAGCGGCCGTCGCCGGTGACCCAGGCGGCCTCGCCGCGGGCGGCGGCGACCACCTTGCCGCCGACCACCAGCAGCCGGTGCTCCAGGCCCGGCACGAAGCGCTCGACGATCACGCCGCTGCCTTCGTCGCGGGCCACCGTCCAGGCGGCCTCGACCGCCTCGCGGCTCGAGAGGTTGGTGAACACGCCGCGGCCGTGGTTGCCGTCGTAGGGCTTCACCACCACCGGCAGGCCGATCTCGCAGGCCGCCTCCCAGGCATCGGCGGCATCATCCACCAGCCGGCCCTCGGGCACCGGGATGCCGCAGGAGGACAGCAGCTGCTTGGTGAGGTCCTTGTCGCGCGAGATGCCCTCGGCGATGGCGCTGGTGCTGTCGGTCTCGGCGGTCCAGATCCGGCGCTGCCGGGCGCCGTAGCCCAGCTGCACCAGGTTGCCGTCGTTCAGGCGCACGAAGGGGATCTTCCTGGCCTCGGCGGCCTCGACGATGCAGGCGGTGCTCGGTCCGAGCCAGCGCCGGTCGACCAGCTCGCGCAGATCGCTCACCGCCGCGTCCAGGTCGTAGGGGCGGTCCTCGATCGCGGCCATCAGCAGGTCCCGCCCGGCGAGCACTGCCGCGCGGGTGATGTCCTCGTGGTGCGCATGGATCACCACCTTGTAGACCCCGCGGGTGGAGGTCTCGCGGGCGCGTCCGAAGCCCCCCGGCAGCCCTGCCAGCGTCTGCAGCTCCAGCGTGACGTGCTCCAGGATGTGGCCGGGCCAGGTGCCTTCCTCCAGCCTGCGCAGGAAGCCGCCGCGCTCGTCGTAGCTGCAGCGGTGCTCGACCAGGCCGGGCAGCCAGGCCGACAGCCGCTCGTACAGGCCCGGGATCAGGTTCGAGGGGAAATCCTCGAGCTCGCCGATGTCGATCAGCACCTCGAGCGCCGGGACGTAGGTCCACATGTTCGGCCCGCGCAGGTGCGTGATGCCAAGGATCTCGATGTCTCTCTTCATGACGGCCGCGCGAGGAAGTGGTGCGAGCATGGCAGGCTTCTGCGGGTTACGGTGGAGGTGAAACGCGGCAGCGGCGAATCGGTTTACCGCGAGGGGTCATCGTTTTGGCCGGCCGCGCGTTGAAAGGGGGCAGAATTCACACCAACCGGGCCTCCAGCCCTGCGGACCGACGCTTGAACACATCTCTCCGACCCCCGCCGGGGTCCCGCAGCACCCCCCAGGACGCCGGCGGGGATCGCAGCGCCCCGATGGCCCGGGCCGCCTCGATCGAACGGCTGCAGCGCGAGCTTCCGGCCCGGCTGAGCCCGGGCGAGGAGCTCCTGGCCACCGTCCCCATCGACCTGGACGCGCAGCTGCGCTACACCGCCGGGCTGCTGGCGCTGACCGGGCGCCGCCTGCTCGCCTGGACCGCCGAGACGGGGGACTGGCGCGAATGGGCCTGGCGCGACGGGCTTTCGCTGCACCGCAGCGACCATGCGGGCGTAGGCTGCATCGAGCTCCACGGACCCGGCGAGCGGCTGGCGCGCTGGCGCTACACCCTCGAGCACGACGGCGCGGCGCTGCGGCTGGTCGACCGTTTCCAGGCCGGTGCCGAGCCCGGGCCGGGCGGGACGCCGGCCGCCGAGGCGGCGACCTGTCCGCGCTGCCACCTGCCCATCCCGCCGGGCGAATTCGACTGCCCCGCCTGCTCCGGCGAGGAGCCTGAGAAGCCGCCATCGACCTGGACGCTGCTGCGGCTCTGGCGCTTCGCCCGCCCCTACCGGGGGCGGCTGCTGGCCGGCTTCCTGCTGACCCTGGCTTCGACCGCGGCCACGCTGGTCCCGCCCTACCTGACCATGCCGCTGATCGACGACGTGCTGATCCCGTTCCAGCAGGGGGTGCCGATCGACGTCGGCCTGGTCCGCATGTACCTGGGCGGGCTGCTGGCAGCGGCGCTGCTGGCCTGGGGGCTGGGCTGGGCCCGCACCTGGCTGCTGGCGGTGGTCAGCGAGCGCATCGGCGCCGACCTGCGCACCGCCACCTACGAGCACCTGCTGGGCCTGTCGCTGGAGTACTTCGGCGGCAAGCGCACCGGCGACCTGATGGCGCGCATCGGCTCCGAGACCGACCGGATCTGCCTGTTCCTGTCGCTGCACCTGCTGGACTTCGCCACCGACGTGCTGATGATCCTGATGACCGCGGCGATCCTGTTCTCGATCGACCCCGGGCTGGCGCTGGCGACGCTGCTGCCGCTGCCCTTCATCGTCTGGATGATCCACCTGGTGCGCGACCGGCTGCGGCACGGCTTCGAAAAGGTCGACCGGATCTGGGGCGAGGTCACCAACGTGCTGGCCGACACCATTCCCGGCATCCGCGTGGTCAAGGCCTTCGCGCAGGAGAAGCGGGAGGCGGCGCGCTTCCGCGAGGCCAACCGCCACAACCTGGCGGTGAACGACCGGGTCAACCGGGTCTGGTCGATGTTCTCGCCCACCGTGGGACTGCTCACCGAGATCGGGCTGCTGGTGGTCTGGGCCTTCGGCATCTGGCAGGTGGCCAACGAGAACGTCACCGTGGGCGTGCTCACCGCCTTCCTCGCCTACATCGGGCGCTTCTACACCCGGCTCGATTCCATGAGCCGCATCGTGTCCTTCACCCAGAAGGCGGCGGCCGGCGCCAAGCGGATCTTCGACATCCTCGACCACGTCTCCAGCGTTCCCGATGCCGCCAACCCGGTCCGCGTCGGGCGGCTGGAGGGCGGCATCCGGATGCGCTCGGTGGGCTTCCGCTACGGGAACCGTGCCGTGATCCGGAGCCTGGACCTGGACATCGCGCCGGGCGAGATGGTGGGCCTGGTCGGCCACAGCGGCTCGGGCAAGAGCACGATGGTCAACCTGATCTGCCGGTTCTACGACGTCGCCGACGGCTCGATCTCGGTGGACGGCCACGATATCCGCTCGCTGGCGGTCGCCGACTACCGGCGCAACATCGGCCTGGTGCTTCAGGAGCCCTTCCTGTTCTTCGGCACCATCGCCGAGAACATCGCCTACGGGCGGCCGGAGGCCACCCGCGCAGAGATCGTCGCCGCGGCGCGCGCCGCCCATGCGCACGACTTCATCCTGCGCCTGCCGCACGGCTACGACTCGCTGGTGGGCGAGCGCGGCCAGGCGCTCTCGGGCGGCGAGCGCCAGCGGATCTCGATCGCGCGGGCGCTGCTGATCGACCCGCGCATCCTGATCCTCGACGAGGCCACCTCGTCGGTGGACACCGAGACCGAGAAGGAGATCCAGAAGGCGCTGGACAACCTGGTGCGCGGGCGCACGACGATCGCCATCGCGCATCGCCTGTCCACGCTGCGCAAGGCCGACCGCCTGGTGGTGATGGATCGCGGCCAGGTGGTCGAGGTGGGCGGGCACGACGAGCTGATGGCCCGCGAGGGCGCCTACTTCCGCCTGTACCAGGCGCAGGCGCGCAACGTCGACACCGAGGACGGCTGGGCCGGCGCCCAGACCGAGGGCGCCGGGGTCATCGCCGCGGCGGCCACCGCCGGCGCGGTCCGCACGGCCGAAAGCTGAGGAACCCCGAGATGACCGCCCCCGGATTCCGCCTGACCCGCAATCCCTTCGGCCGGCTGGCGCTCGAGCTGGCCGACGGCAGCGTCCACGAGGCCGTCGTGCCGGTGCGCGCGTTCCCGATCGGCGCGCCCGACGAAGGCCTGGCCCTGGTGGGCTCGCACGGCCACGAACTCGCCTGGGTCGATCGCCTTTCGGACCTGGATCCTGCCACCCGCGCGCTCATCGAGGAGGAGCTCGCCAGCCGCGAGTTCATGCCGGAGATCCTGCGCATCGCCGACGTGTCCGGCTTCGTCACCCCGTGCACCTGGGAGGTGGAGACCGACCGCGGGCCGACTCGCCTCCTGCTCAGGGGCGAGGAGTCGATCCGGCGGCTGCCGCCCCCGGCGCTGCTGATCGCGGATGCGTACGGGATCCAGTACCTGATCCGCGATCCGCAGGCGCTGGACCGGAGGAGCCGGAAGCTGCTCGACCGCTTCCTGTGAAGCGAAGTTCGACCTGGCGGTGGAACAGCGCGCCGCCGGCCACGCTGGCGGCCCAGGCCGCCAGCATCCCGGCCGCGTTCGCCAGGGGCTGGCCTGGGAAGAACCGCCACGCCAGCGCCCCGATCGCGATGCAGATCGGGAAGTGCACCAGGAACACCGAGTAGGAGATCCTGCCGAGCCAGGACAGCAGCGCCGAGCTGGGCCAGCGCTCGAGCAGGCGGGTGCGCCGCGACAGGCCGAGCGCGAGCGCCACTGCCAGCGCCACCGCGATGCGCAGCCGCCAGTCCAGCGCCAGCGCGGCCGCTCCGGCCAGCGCGATCGCTGCCAGTCCGTGCAGGCGGGCGCCGGGGCGGCCGGCCCACCAGGCGCAGGCGCCCAGCGCGTAGGCACCGTAGAAGTAGGGCGCCCAGGCGTCCAGGGCCGGATGCCGGTTGAAGACGAGCAGCGAGGCCAGGCCGAGCCCGGCGACCAGCCCCACGGCCAGCGGCGCTGCGCGCCGGCCCGCGCCGCGGGCGAGCCACAGCAGCCCGAGCGTCAGCGCGAAGAGCTGGAAATCGATCGCCACGTACCAGACGCCCGCCGAGAGCGCCTCGATGCCGAGCACGTCCTGCAGCAGCAGCAGGTGGGCGAGGAGCTGGCCCGGACTCGGCGCCAGCGGGATGGCCGGGTGGGGATTGACGATGCGGGCGAGCGCCGACAGCGCGACCGCCAGCGCGATCGCCGCCATCAGCGGCGGTGCCAGCCGCAGGTAGCGCCGCAGCAGCAGCGGACCCGGCGGGCCGAAGGCAGGTGCGCCGCCGGGGGCCAGCGCGCGCGCGGCCATGAAGCCGCCGCAGACCAGGAAGGCCTGGACCGCCACCCGCGCATGCTCGGACAGCCAGGCGAAGAGCGCGGGCGCCAGCGCCGACGCCGCGTCGGACATCGGGCCGTAGAACGCCAGGTGATGCAGCACGATGAGCTGGGACGCCACCGCCCGCAGCGCATCGACCAGCGGCATCCGCGACGCCGCCGGCAAGCTGCTCACCCGGCCGCCCGCGCTGCAGCGATCAGAGGCCGCGGAACTTCGTGAAGGCGTCCAGCGGCGCGCGGTCGGCGTACAGCTTGTTCGCCGGCTCGGCCGGATCCGCCTTGCCGATCGCCATGCCGCAGAACAGCATCTGCTCGGGCGGCAGCTCGAGGAAGGCGCCGATCGTCTTCGGGTAGATGGCCCAGCATTCCTGCGGGCAGCTGTCCAGGCCCTCGGCGCGCAGCAGCAGCATCACGGTCTGCAGGAACATGCCGCAGTCCGACCACTGCGGCGGTCCCATGCGGCGGTCGATCGAGCAGAACAGCGCCATCGGCGCGCCGAAGAACTGGAAGTTGCGCGAGAACCAGCGCTTGCGCCCCGCCTTGTCGTCGCGCGGGATGCCGATGTGGCCGTACATGTCCTCGCCGAGCTTGAAGCGGTAGTCGCGGTAGGGCGACACCAGCTCCTTCGGGTAGATGTCGTACTCGCTGCCGTCGCCGCCCGGCAGCTCCTCGACCTTCTTCAGCATGGTCGCCTTCAGCCGGGCCAGCGGCTCGCCGGCCACGACCTGGATCTGCCAGGGCTGGACGTTGCCGCCCGAGGGCGCGCGCGAGGCGATCGTGAGCACCCGGCGGATGGTTTCCGCGGGCACCGGGGTGTCCAGGAAGCCGCGCACCGAGCGGCGGCTGTTGATGGCCTCGACGAGATCCATGCGTTCCTCTCCTTGGGTCGTATTCGGGACAGCCGCGCAGCCTAGCACTGTCCGTGCGGCCGGGCGCCCGGCCCTGCGCCGGTGCGTTCCGGAATGACCGGGCGTTCCGGAAACCGCTTCCGCGGTGGCTTATCATTCCGCGCGCGCCGCGGGCACCGCGTCCGCGGGGCGCTCTCCTCCAAAAACAGAATGAGGATCACCATGTCCATGAAGACGATCTCGCGCCGCACCGCGATCGCCGGCGCGATCGCCGCCGCGGCGCTCGCCGGGTTCTCCACCGGCGCGCTGGCGCAGAAGAAGTACGACACAGGCGCCGACGACAAGACCATCAGGATCGGCCACATCGTTCCCTACTCGGGCCCGGTCTCGGCCTACGGCACGATCGGCAAGTCGATCCAGGCCTACTTCGCGAAG
The DNA here is from genome assembly GCA_046569945.1 of Gammaproteobacteria bacterium. Taxonomy (GTDB): domain Bacteria; phylum Pseudomonadota; class Gammaproteobacteria; order Burkholderiales; family Burkholderiaceae_E; genus Quisquiliibacterium. Next base: position 17,523 of record JBKHVS010000053.1, read on the forward strand.
GTCAACGAAGAGGGCGGCATCAACGGCCGCAAGGTCACGGTGATCTCGCTCGACGACGCCTACAACCCGGCCAAGACCGTCGAGGCCACGCGCAAGCTGGTCGAGCAGGAGGAAGTGCTGCTGCTGTTCGCGCCGCTGGGCACCGCGCACAACACCGCGATCGTCAAGTACATGAACCAGAAGAAGGTGCCGCACCTCTTCCTGGCCACCGGCGCCACCCGCTGGGGCGACTACAAGAACTTCCCGTGGACGATGGGCTGGCAGCCGACCTACCAGACCGAGGGCAGGATCTACGCCGAGCACATCCTGAAGAACAAGCCCGGCGCGAAGATCGGCATCCTTTACCAGAACGACGACTTCGGCAAGGACAACCTCAAGGGCTTCCTCGACGGCCTGGGCGACAAGGCCAAGACCATGGTGGTCTCGCAGCTCACCTACGAGGTCACCGACGTGACGATCGACAGCCAGATCGCGACGCTCAAGGGCTCGGGCGCCGACGTGTTCATCAACATCACCACGCCCAAGTTCGCCGCGATGGCCATCCGCAAGGTGGCCGAGATCGGCTGGAAGCCGGCCCACTACCTGTCCAGCGTCTCGCAGTCGGTTGCCGCGGTGCTCAAGCCTGCCGGCTTCGAGAACGCCAAGGGCGTGATCAGCTCGGCCTACCTGCGCGACCCGACCGACCCCAAGGTGCAGTCCACCAAGGAATTCGCCGACTACAAGGCCTGGTTCCAGAAGTACTACCCGGCCGGCGACATCAACGACACGCTCAACGTGATCGGCTTCTCGAGCGCGCAGACCCTGCATCACGTGCTGCAGCGCGCGGGTGACAACCTCACGCGCGCCAACGTGATGAAGCTCGCCACCGAGCTCGACATGACGCTGCCGATGCTCTATCCCGGCATCAGGCTGAAGACCTCGCC
>JBKHVS010000054.1:0-18356 GCA_046569945.1 Gammaproteobacteria bacterium
GGCATCCGGGTCAACGCGATCGGCCCGGGCACCATCGCCACCGAGCTTGCGCGCAAGGCGGTGCTGGGCTCCGATGCGGCCCGGCGCAAGCTGCGGTCACGCACGCCGATGAAGCGGCTCGGCGAACCCGACGAGATCGCCAAGGTCGCCGTCTTCCTGGCCGGCGACGATGCCTCCTACATGACCGGCCAGACCGTCTACCCTGACGGCGGACGGCTGGCGCTCAATTACACGGTGCCGGTGGACGACTGAGGTGCCAGAACCGAACCCAACCAGCCGTCGGGCCCCGCAGGAACCGATGCAGTCGACCTTCGAAAAGCTCAGGCGAACCCCGGCCTACCGCGCGCTCGCCGAAGCGGTCATGGCCCAGATCCTCGACGGCCGCCTTCGCGAGGGCGACCCCATCCCGACCGAGGCCCAGCTCTGCGAGATGTTCGGCGTGAACCGGTCCACGGTGCGCGAGGGCATCCGAGTGCTGGAGGAGGCCAACCTGATCCGGCGCGAGCAGGCCCGCCGCCTGGTGGTGAGCCGGCCCTCCAACGACGAGGTCGGCGCCCAGGTCGAGCGCGCGCTGCTCCTGGCCGAAATAACCCATGGCGAGCTCTGGGAGGCACTGCACGCGCTGGAACCCACGATGGCGCGCCTGGCCGCGGCCCGCGCCAGCCCGGACCTCCTCGCCCGCATCGACGAGAACGTCGACCGGACCGAGGCCGCGCTGCAGCGCGGCGAATCGATCGTCGCGCTGGACATCGAATTCCATGCACTGGTGGCCGAGATGAGCGCAAACCGCGCGCTGATCCTGGCGCGAATGCCCGTGAGCCGCCTCTTCTACCCGTCCTTCCAGACGGTGATGGCGAAGGCGCCGATGGCCGGCCCGCGCCTGCTGGCGGCCCACCGAGCGATCGCCCAGGCGCTGCGCGCGGGCGACGGCGAGGCCGCGGAGCGGTGGATGACCCGGCACGCCATCGATTTCCGGCGCGGCCTCGACCTGGCTGACGTCGATGCCGCCAAGCCGGTCTTCGATGCCCCTGCGGCCGGAACGGTTTCCTGAGCACAGCCTGTACGCTGCCCCCCTGCGTCCAGGCAGGGCGAAGGCCCCGCCCGCAAGTCATTGACCTTTCTCAATGCCGCGCAAGGCTTGCGCGCCGACACTCGCGGCGTCACGAACACGGAACCACCCAATGCAGGCCTTCGGCGAAATCGAGCTCGACCCCGCGCTGATCGAGCGATTCGGCGGACGCGGCCCCCGGTACACCTCGTATCCGACGGCCGACCGCTTCACCCCGGGGTTCGACCCGGCCCAGTACACGCAGGCGCTGCTCGAGCGCGCCGGGCGCCGGCAGGACCCGCTCGGCCTCTACCTGCACATTCCGTTCTGCCGGACCATCTGCTACTACTGCGGCTGCAACAAGATCGGCACCAAGCAGCAAGGCAAGTCAGCCGAGTACATCCAGGCGCTCAAGCGCGAGATGGAACTGGTGACGCTGCTGACCGGGCGCGGCCAGCGGATCAGCCACCTCCACTTCGGCGGCGGCACGCCCACCTTCATGCTCGACGAGGAATTCGTCGAGATCTTCGAGGCCATCTCCCGGCATTTCGAGTTTTCCGAGGACGGCGAGTACTCGATCGAGATCGACCCGCGCACGGTCACCCCCGCCCGCCTGTGGACGCTGCGCGGCCTGGGCCTTAACCGCGTGAGCCTCGGCATCCAGGACTTCGACCCCGCCGTGCAGCGGGCGGTCAACCGGATCCAGTCCTACGAGGACACCCGCGAGCTGATCGAGACCTCGCGCAGCGCCGGCTTCAAGTCGATCAACGTCGACCTGATCTACGGCCTGCCCAAGCAGACCGTCGAGGGCTTCCGGCGCACCCTGGAGCTCACCATCGACGCCGGCCCCGACAGGGTCGCGCTCTACCACTACGCGCACCTGCCGCAGCTCTTCAAGCCGCAGCGGCGCATCCACGAGGAGGAACTGCCCTCGGCCGAGATCCGGGCCAGGCTCTTCGACATGGCGGTGTCGATGTTCCGGGAGGCCGGCTACGCCTACCTGGGCCTGGATCACTTCGCGCGCGCCGACGACGAGCTCGCCGTCGCGCAGCGCGAAGGCAGGCTGCACCGCAACTTCCAGGGCTACTGCTCGCACGACTCGGGCGACCTGATCGCGCTGGGCGTGTCGTCGATCTCGGCCGTGGGTTCGGTCCAGGCGCAGAACGAGAAATCGCTCGACGCCTACTACCGCCGGATCGCCGAGGGCGAGCTGCCGATCATCCGCGGCATCACGCTCGGCAACGACGACTTCCTGCGTCGCGACGTGATCCAGTCGCTGATGTGCAACTTCCGGGTCTGGTGGCCGGAGATCGAGGCCCGCCACCGGATCTCGGCCCCGGGCTACTTCGCCGACGCGCTCGCCGAGCTGGCGCCGATGCACGATGCCGGCGCGATCCGCATCCTGGACGACGGCATCGAGGTGCTGCCGCGCGGCCGCCTGCTGGTGCGCGCCGTGGCGATGGCCTTCGATCGCTACCTCAAGCACGCGCCCGCAGCGGGCACCTACTCGAAGATCGCCTGAAGCCGGCGGGCAGGCCGCACCTGTCCGCCGCCGCATCGCCCGGCCGCATGGCGGACCTGCTGCCCGGCCGCCCCGCCGGCGAGTGGCGGACGGCCGGCGCGATCAGCGGTGCACGAGCACCGGAATCTTGCAGTGGGTGAGCACCTTCTGGGTCTCGCTGCCCAGCAACAGCCCCGCCACGCCCCGTCGGCCATGGGAAGCCATGAAGATCAGGTCGCAGCCCTCCTCGCGGGCCACGCGGATGATCGCCTCCCAGGGGCTCGCATCCAGCTGGGCGATCGTCTTGCAGGGCACCGACACCGCAGCGGCGAGCGCGCTCGCGTCGGCCAGCACCTTGTCGGCGACCTGCAGCGCGCCTGCCTCGTACTCCTCCTGCGAGTAGATGTCCGCCACGGGAACCTCGGCCACCACCGGCGGCCGATATACCGGCTGGACGTTGAGCGCGATGATGGCGGCGCCGTTCTCCTCGGCCAGGCGGATCGCCGCCCTCAGCGCCTCGGTGGACAGCTCGGAGCCATCGATGGGCACCAGGATTCGTCTGAACATGGGGTTTCCTCCGTCGTGTTCCGGGCCGGTGGCACCGGCCGCCTTGAAGTCCGATCCAGATGATCCGCGGCCTGCCGCGGATCGCGCATTGACATTCGTCCATCCGGCGGCCGCACCGGCCGCCGGGCTCACCAGGCGAGCTCGAGGATCTCGACGATGTCCGCCGCCGACTTCACGGGCCGCGGATTGGTGGCGATCGGTCCCGATCCGTCGTAGCGGGCGGCGATCTCGGCGAGACGCTCGCGCTCGATGCCCACGTCCCGCAGGCGCCAGGGCAGGCCCAGCCCGCGGACGAACTCGCGCATCGCCGGGCCGGCGCCTTCGCCAGGCCGGCCCAGGGCCTGGGCGACCGCCTGCTGGCGCTCGGCGTTCACCGGCTCGTTCCACTCGAGCACCGATGCGAGCATCACGCAGGACGTCTCTCCGTGCGGAACCCCGTAGGCCCCGCCCAGGATGTAGCCGATGCCGTGACTGGCGCCGAAGGGCACCCCGGCGCTCTGCGGCAGCAGCGACAGCCACATCGCCACCTGGCAGTCGGAGCGTGCCTGCAGGTCCTGCGGCGACGCCTTGACCCGCGGCAGGGCGTCGGCGAGCATCTTCATCGCATGCAGCGAGAGTGCGTCGCCGAAGGGCAGCGGGCGGATCGCGCACCAGCGCTCGACCGCATGGTCCATCGAGCGCATGCCGGTCGAAAGCAGCAGGCGCTCGGGCGTGTCCAGCGTGGCCGCGGGATCGAGGATCACCGCCTTCGGCACCGCCAGCGGATGGGTGTACATCTGCTTGAGCCTGCGCGCCACGTCGGTGACGCCGGCCACGTTGCTGAACTCGGCAGCCGAGAAGGTGGTGGGCACCGCGATCATCCGCAGCGACTGCGGATCGGCATCCCAGGCACCGGGGTCCGCGCCGCCGCGATGCGCACCGCCCACGATGGCGTCGAGCCCCTCGACCGTGTCGACGCCGTACCAGACCGCCTGGAGCATGACCTTGGTGGCGTCGATCACCGAGCCGCCGCCGATGGCGACCACCAGGTCCGCCTGCGCGTCGCGAATGCGGCCGGCGCCTTCGATGACCGCCTCGCGCGGGCTGTGCGCCGCGATGGCGTCGAACTTGCCGGCGAAGGCGTCGCCCAGCGCCTCGATGCACCCCGCAACCAGGCTTCCCTTCGTCAGCGAGCGGGTGGTGGTCACGAACACGCGGCGCGCGCCGCTGCGCTGCGCCTCCTCGAGCACCAGGGGCGCGGCCGGCCGGCCGTAATGGACGCGCTGCTGCGCCAGCCAGGGGTGGGTGCCTGCTTGCATCCGGATCGTCTCCTCGTCGCGTTCTTATCCGGCCCGCAGGGCAGGCCCTGCCGGTGCCGCACGAATCCCGGTCATTGTTGCACGAGCGCGGCGGCGGCTGGCGGATCGGGGCAAAATGGGATCCAGGAACCAGAACGGAGCTCCAGATGAATCCTCGGGATGAGAAAGTCGAGAAGGTCGAGAAGGTCGAGAAGACCGACGCCGAGTGGCTTGCGCGCCTGGGCCATGCCGCCTACCGGGTGCTGCGGCACGAGGACACGGAACGCCCCTTCTCCAGCCCGCTCAATGGCGAGCACCGGCCGGGGACCTACCTCTGCGCCGGCTGCGGGCAGGCGCTGTTCCGCGCCGAGGCCAAGTTCGACGCCGGCTGCGGCTGGCCTAGCTTCTCCAAGGCGCTGCCGGGCGCCTTCGAGACCAAGGTCGACCACCTGCTGCTCGTGCCGCGGGTCGAGTACCACTGCGCCCGCTGCGGCGGCCATCACGGCCACGTGTTCCAGGACGGGCCGGAGCCCACCGGGCTGCGCTATTGCAACAACGGCCTGGCGCTGGCCTTCGTCCCCGATTGAATTCCCCTGCCGCACCGGGGTCGCGGGCCGCCTTGCGATAAGATTCCGGCCCTCGACCAAGGAGTCCAGGATGCGTCAGATCTTCAACTTCAGCGCGGGCCCGGCCGTGCTTCCCGAGGAAGTCCTCCAGCAGGCGGCCGCCGAGATGCTCGACTGGAAGGGCTCCGGCCAGTCCGTGATGGAGATGAGCCACCGCGGCAAGGAGTACATGGGCATCCATGCGCAGGCCGAGGCCGACCTGCGGGAGCTGATGGGCATCCCCTCGAACTACAAGGTGCTGTTCCTGCAGGGCGGCGCCACGCTTCAGTTCGCCGCCATCCCGATGAACCTGCTGCGCGGCAAGGCCTCGGCCGACTACGTCCACACCGGCGAGTGGTCGAAGAAGGCGATCAAGGAAGCCAAGCTGTTCGGCGAGGTGAACATCGCGGCCAGCGCCGAGGACCGGAACTTCACCTACGTCCCCGCCCGCGCCGGCTGGAAGCTCGATCCCCAGGCGGCCTACGTGCACGTCTGCATGAACGAGACCATCGGCGGCGTGGAGTTCAACTGGGAACCCGAGACCGGCGATGTGCCGCTGGTGGCCGACGTTTCGTCGACCTTCCTGTCGCGCCCGGTCGACGTTTCCAGGTACGGGCTGATCTACGGCGGCGCGCAGAAGAACATCGGTCCGGCCGGCCTGACCATCGTGATCGTCCGCGAAGACCTGATCGGCCACGCCCCGCCCGGGACGCCGACGATCCTCGACTACAAGCAGCAGGCCGACAACGATTCGATGCTGAACACGCCGCCGACCTACTCGATCTACATCGCCGGCCTCGTGTTCCAGTGGCTCAAGCGCCAGGGCGGCATCGCCGCCATCGAGAAGCGCAACGTCGAGAAGTCCGCGCTGCTCTACGACTACCTCGACGCCACCGATTTCTACGCGAACCCGGTCGACAAGGCCGACCGTTCGCGGATGAACGTGCCCTTCACGCTGAAGGACGCAGCGCTCGACGACGACTTCCTCGCCGGCGCCAAGGCCCGCAAGCTCCTGCAGCTCAAGGGCCACCGCTCCGTCGGCGGCATGCGCGCCTCGATCTACAACGCGATGCCCATCGAGGGCGTGCGCGCGCTGGTCGACTACATGCGCGAATTCGAGAAGCAGCGCGGCTGAGCCTGTCCCCTGCGCCGCCCCGCGGCCGGGCCGGGGGGCGGCCCCCTTCACTTCGCCCCCCACCGCCTCGAGCATCGGAGCTCACATGGTCCGTCCCTTCCGCGTCCTCGTCCTCAACCAGATCTCCGTCAGCGGCCTCAAGCGCCTGCCCGCCGAGGTCTACGAAACCGGCAAGGACGTCACCGAGCCCGATGCGGTGCTGGTGCGCTCGGCCGACATGCACGGCATGGACATCCCATCCAGCGTGCTGGCGATCGGCCGGGCCGGTGCGGGCACCAACAACATCCCGGTCGCCGCCATGAGCGAGCGCGGCGTGCCGGTGTTCAACGCGCCGGGCGCGAACGCGAACGCGGTCAAGGAGCTGGTGATCGCCGGCATGCTGCTGGCGGCGCGCAACCTCCCGGCGGCATTGCGCTTCGTCGATGCCCTCGACCCGAAGGCGCCCGACATGGACAAGCAGGTGGAGGACGGCAAGAAGGCCTTCGCGGGCTTCGAGCTGGCCGGCCACACGCTGGGCGTGATCGGCCTGGGCAAGATCGGCTGCCTGGTGGCCGACGCCGCGATCCGGATGGGCATGCACGTGGTCGGCTACGATCCCGAGATCACCGTCGATGCGGCCTGGAGCCTGCCTGCCCAGGTCAAGCGCGCGAACTCTGTCCCCGAGCTGCTGCGGGCTTCGCACTTCGTGTCGCTGCACGTGCCGCTCGTGGCTGCCACCCGGCACCTGATCGACGCCGCTTCGCTGGAGCACGCGCGCCACGGCGCGGTGCTGCTGAATTTCTCGCGCGAGGGCGTGGTCGACGAGGCAGCCGCCCTGGCCGCGCTCGACTCGGGACGGCTGCGCCAGTACGTCTGCGACTTCCCCGGCGCGGCCATCAACTCGCATCGCCACGTCATCGCCCTGCCCCACCTGGGCGCCTCCACGCGCGAGGCCGAGGAGAACTGCGCGGTGATGGTCGCCGACCAGCTGCGCGACTACCTCGAGCACGGCAACGTGCGCAACGCGGTGAACTTCCCCGACGCGGTGGCGCCCCGCGAGTCCGGCTACCGCCTCGCGATCGCCAACGCGAACGTGCCCAACATGCTGGGCCAGATCTCCACCGCGATGGCGAGCTCCGGGCTCAACATCCACAACATGCTGAACAAGTCGCGCGGCGAGATGGCCTACACGCTGGTGGACGTCGACAGCGCGGTGCCCGACGAGGTCGTGCGCTCGATCAAGCGCATCGACGGCGTGCTCAGCGTGCGCTACCTTCCGGCCCGCGACTGACGGACGGCGCGGGGGCATACGGGCACGCCCCCCGCCTCCCGCGCCCCGGCCGGCCGTCTCAGCGGCCGAGCACCAGCGAGCAGTGCGCCGACAGGATGCCGCCGTCGCCATGGACGAAGGCGAGGCGGGCATCCTGCACCTGGCGGGCCCGGGCCTCGCCGCGCAGCTGGCGCACTCCCTCGACGACGTGGAACATGCCGCCCGCGGCGCCAGAGTGTCCGTAGGACAGCAGCCCTCCGTGCGTGTTGCACGGCAGCCTGCCCCGCAGGCCCAGTTCCCCGGCCGCGGCCGCAGGTCCTGCCCCGCCCCGGCCGAAGAAGCCGATCGACTCCAGCTCCACCAGCAGCGTGATCGTGAACGAGTCGTAGATCTCGGCGACGTCGATGTCCGCCGGCCCCACGCCGGCGCGCTCGAAGGCGATCCGCGAGGACTGCTTGCAGCCGAAGTCGGTCAGCGAGGGCGCTGCGACGATGTGCTCGTGGGTGTGCCCCTGGCCCGCGCCGAGGATCGCGACCCCGCCCGCGCGGGTCTCGCCGGCCGCATCCGGCGCGCTGACCACCACCGCGGCGGCGCCGTCGGAGATCAGGCAGCAGTCGAGCATGCGCAGCGGCGTGCTGATCGGGCGCGAGCGCATCACGTCGTCCACCGTGATCGGATCGCGCTTGTGCGCGTTCGGATGCAGCCCTGCATGGCGCCGGTGCTCGACCGCGATCGCCGCGAGCTGCTCGCCGGTCACGCCGTATTCGTGCATGTAGCGACGCGCCACCAGCGCGTAGGAGGCCGGCACGCTGATCCCGTAGGGCCGCTCGAACTGCGGGTGCCCAACCTCGGAAAGCGCAGCCACCGCGCCGTCGCGCGACATTCCGGTGAGCCGGTTGTCGCCGGTCACGCACAGCACGTGCCGGCACTGGCCGCTGGCCACCAGCGCCGCCGCCTGCATCACCATGATGCAGGCCGTGGCCCCGCCGGCCTGGATCGAATAGCAGACGTCGGGGTGGATGCCCGCGTACTCGCAGAACACCGACGCCGGCATCAGGTGCGGCTCGGTGAACGAGTACGCGCAGAGCACGCCGTCGACCTGCGCGGCCGCGAGCCCCGCGTCGGCGAGCGCGCCAGCGGCGGCTTCGTACTGCAGCCCCATGCAGGTGGACCCGGGCAGCTCGCCGACGCGTGTGTCGAAGACCCCGGTGATGCTGGCTCCCATGCTCATAGTCCTGTCCTTCTCCTGTATCTGCCCGGGCATCCGCCGGGCGCGCCCCGCAGGCCCGCGCCCGGCGGATGCGTGCTCATGGCTTGAACCCGAGCGAGCGCGCGATCAGGTTGCGCTGGATCTCGCTGGTGCCCTCGCCGATCACGTAGACGAACGCGTCGCGGTGGATGCGGCCCACCGGGTACTCGCGCATGATCCCGGCGCCGCCGAGGATGCGGATCGCGTTCTCGCTCACGCGCAGCGCAGTCTCGCTGGCCACCAGCTTCACCTTCGAGGCGAGCGCGGTGTCCAGCTCGCCCTGGTCCACCTTCCAGGCGCCGTGGTAGACGAGCCACCTGGCCGCCTCGATGTCGGCGGCCATGTCGGCGAGCTTGTGCGCGATCGCCTGGTAGTCGCCGATTCGCTTGCCTGCCACCAGCCGCTCCGCGGCGTAGCCGCGAGCCGCCTCGAAGGCGCCGCGCGCCATGCCCAGCGCGTTGGCCGCAACACCCACGCGGTTCTCGCTGAGCGACTCCAGGATCAGCGGATAGGTGCCGGTGCGCCCGCCGAGCAGGCAGTCGTCGGGCACGAAGGCATCCTCGATGTGGATCAGCCCCGTCTCCGAGCAGCGGATGCCCTCCTTCTTCAGCCTGGTGATCACGAAGCCGGGATTGGGCAGCTCGACGATGAACAGGCTGATCGCCTCGGGCGTGAGCTCCGGGCTGGTGCGCGCCGCCACCAGCAGGTAGTCGGCGATCGGCGCGTTGGTGATGTACATCTTGCTGCCGTCCAGCCGCCAGCCGCCGTCGACCTTCGTGGCGCGCGTGCGCATCGCGCGGATGTTCGAGCCGCCGTCCGGCTCGCTCAGGCCGAAGCCCGCGATCAGGCGGCCGGCGAGCGCGGGGCGCAGGAAGCGTGCCTTCTGGTCCTCGGTGCCCGTCTTCCAGATCGGCCAGGTGCCCAGGTGGGTGTGCGCCGACCAGCTCGACGCCACGCCCTGGCACACCACGCTCATCTCCTCGCGCAGGATGCAGTCGGCGACCTTGTCCATGCCGCTGCCGCCATCGGCCTCGGGGTAGCGCGCGCCGAGCAGTCCGAGGCTGCCCCACATCGCGAACAGCTCGCGCGGGAACACCTCGTCCTCCTCGGCCTGCGCCACCCGCGGCGCGATCTCCTCCGCGCAGAAGCGCCGGATCGTGTCCCTGACCGCCTCGTGCTCCGCCGAGAAACGGAAGTCCAGTCCCATCGTCATCCTCCCTGTTCGCCGGCGCCGCGGCCGGCCAGCGCGCGACCGACGGTGGCCGCGCGTTCTCCCAGATCCTCTCCCAGCGCGCTCACCCGGTCCGGCGTGAGCTGTGCGGCGAAGCCCACCGCACTGAGGGCCATGATAGGGACCCCCTCGCCATCGAGCACCACCGACGACACCGTGGTCGCGCCGCGAACGAAGTTGCCGGCGTCCACCGCGAAGCCCCTGGTCCGGGCCGCCTCCACCGAACGCCACCAGGCCTCGAACGCGGGCGGCTGCTCCCAGCGCAGGCCGCGGAACACCTCGCGCAGCGCGGCCTTCGTCAGGCCGGAATGCGCGGCCATGCCACGCCCGAGCGCCGCGACGTACATCGGCAGCCGCTGGCCGAGCTGCATGTGCACGCGCATGGTCGAATCGCTCTCGGACCGGTCGACGAGCACCACCCGGTCGGCGCCCGCCCGCTGCCACAGCGTTGCGGTCACCCGGTGGGTCGAAGCGATCGCCTCCAGGTGCGGCCGCATGAAGCGCGCGTACGACGCCTGCTCGAGCGCTCCCTTGGCCAGCTCCACCACCCCCAGTCCGAGCGCGTAGGTCTTGGTCTGCGGGTCGAAGCTCACCATGCCCTCGTAGGCGAGGGTGCGCAGCAGGTTGAAGCAGGTGCTGGGGTTCAGGCCGAGGTCCCGTGCGATCCGGCTCACGCCGGCGCGCGCGCCCGTCGCGCCCAGGTGGCGCAGGATGGCCAGCCCGGCACTCAGCGCGCCGACCAGCTTCTCGGGCGGGGAGGCCGCAGGCTGCACGGGCATCAGTCGCAGGGAAGCCCCATCTCGCGGGCGATCGCGCGCAGCTGTATCTCCCAGCTGCCCACGGTCACGGGGGCCACCAGCGCGTCCAGCGCCATGCGCATCGCGGGCAGCTCCTCGGTGAGCCCCCAGCCGCCGCCCACGTGCAGCGCGGTCTGCGTGACCCGCACCACGGCCTGCGTCGCGAACAGCTTCGCCGACGACACGTCGAGGATCAGGTCGGCGATCGGCACGCCGCTGTCCCACCTCGCGGCCGCGTGGTAGGTGAGGTGGCGCGCTGCCTCCACGTCGACGTGGGCCTGCGCCAGCTGGAACGCGATCGACTGGTTGGCGCCGATCGGGCGCCCGAACTGCCGGCGGATGCCCGCGTACTCGCGGGCCCACTCCAGCGCGTGCTGCATGTGGCCGAGCCAGCGCGCCGCCACCATCACCCGCTCGCGGTTGAAGCCCGCCATGATCTCGCGGAAGCCCGCGTCGACGCGGCGCGACTCCGGCACCCGCGCGGCATCGAACATCACGCGGTAGGTGGGCGCGGGCCGGTTCACGTAGGTCTCGATCTGGCGGGTGACCACGCCGGGCGTGTCGCGGTCGACCGCGAAGAAGGCCATTCCGTGCCGGCCCGCCGACTTGTCGACGCGCGCCAGCGTCACCAGCACGTCCGCGTCGCCGCCCAGCGTGATGAACGACTTGATGCCGTCCAGCCGCCAGTGGTCGCCATCGCGCACCGCCTCGGTCTTCAGCGACGCGACGTCGTTGCCGGCCTCGGGCTCGGTGACCGTGATCGCGACCATGCACTCGCCGGCGATGCAGCGCCGCGCGAGCTCGCGCTGCTCCGGCGTGCCGTGCTCGTAGAGGATGGAGCCGGCGACGTTCTGCACCAGCACCGAGACGGCGAGGTTCGGGTTGACCTTCGACATCTCCTCCATCGCGATCGCCTCCTCGTAGCAGCCGAGTCCGGCGCCGCCGACTTCCTCGTCGGCGGTGATGCCGATCAGCCCGGCACGGGCGGCGGCCACGTAGAAGTCGCGCGGGAAGGTCTTGTCCCGGTCGGCCTGCTGCCAGCGCGGACCGATCTCGCGCTTCGCGAACTCCCGGCACATGTCCCGGAACGCCTCGCGGTCCACGCTGTTCACCGGCTTCCTGCGCGCCTGTCCTGCCATGCCCCCTCCTCCGCGTTCCCCGACCCCGGGCCGCGCAGCACGTGTTGACTGCGCGGACCAACGGCTCCTACACTTGTTCTCTATGGCGAACATTATTCGCTCTAGAGAATATTCTTACAAGAGGAGACAGGAATGAAGATCGCCAGGCTGGGCCGCCTCGCCGCGGCCGCGCTCGCCGCCGCCCTGCTCGCGGGTGCGGCCGTCGCGCAGACGTATCCGTCGAAGCCGATCCGGCTCGTGGTGCCCTCGGTCGCCGGCGGCATCCTCGACACCGTCGCCCGTACCATCGCCGCGAAGATGTCCGAGGAGTTCGGCCAGCAGGTCATCGTCGACAATCGCCCCGGCGCCGGCGGCGTGATCGGCAGCGAGCTCGTCGTGAAGGCGGCGCCCGACGGCTACACCATCGTCAAGCTCGCCACCAGCCACGCGATCAACCCGTCCGTCTACGCGAAGCTGCCCTACGACACGCTGCGCGACTTCGCCCGGTGGCGCAGACCGTGAGCCTCACCAACGTGCTGGTGGTCCATCCGTCGGTGCCCGCGAACAACGTCCAGGAGCTCATCGCGCTGGCCAAGGCCAAGCCCGGCACGCTCACCTACGGCTCGGCCGGCAACGGCCAGTCGAACCACCTGTCCGGCGCGCTGCTGGGTGCCATGGCCGGCATCGACATCCTCCACGTCCCCTACAAGGGCAGCGCGGCCGCGCTCACCGACGTCCTCGCGGGCAACGTATCGATGATGTTCGTCGACGTCCTCTCCGCGATGCAGCACGTGAAGAGCGGGAAGCTGCGGGCCATCGCCTCCACCGGGCTGAAGCGCTCGGCATCGGTGCCCGACATCCCGACGGTCGCCGAGCAGGGCGTGGCGGGCTTCAACGGCAGCTCCTGGCTCGGCCTGGCCGCCCCGGCCGGTACCCCGAAGGAGATCGTCGCCAGGCTGAGCGCCGCCACCGCGAAGGCGCTCGCGTCGCCGGAGGTGCGCGAGCGCTTCATCTCGCAGGGTGTGGAGCCGGTGGGCAGCACGCCCGACGAGTACGCTGCGTTCATCGCGGCCGAGATCCCGCGCTGGGCCGCCGCGGCCAGGGCCGGACGGATCCAGCCGCAATAGCCGCGGCCGGCCGCCGCGGCGGCACCGCAACCCCGACCCACTCGCGGGCCAACGAAGATGACGACCCAGCAAAGCGCCTTGAAACCGCCCATCGCGATCGCCCACGCCGACACCGCGCCCTTCTGGCGCGGCACCGCGCACGGCGAGCTGCTCTACCAGCGCTGCCGCGCCTGCGAGCGCACCCAGTTCCCGCCGCGGCAGCACTGCGCGCACTGCCAGGCGGGCGAGCTGGAATGGCTGCGCTCCGCGGGCAGGGGCACGGTGCACACCTTCACCGTCGTGCACCGTGCGCCCACCGCCGCGTTCAAGGACGACGTGCCCTACGCCATCGCGCTGGTCGACCTCGACGAGGGCTTCCGGATGATGATGAACGTGCTCGGCTGCCCGCCCGCGGAGCTGGAGATCGGCTCGCGGATCCGCGTCGTGTTCCGTCCCCATGGCGAGGCGATCCTGCCGCAGGCGGAGATCGACCGGTGAGCGCGCCGCTGCTGACCTTCGACCGCTTCACGCCGGGGGCCGCGCTGGGCGCCCACACCGAGAGCATCGACGAGCGCATCCTCGGCCACTGGCGCACGCTCTACCCCTGGGACGCGCCGGCGGGCGACGCGCTGCCGGCGGGCATCGCCACGGTGCTGCTGATGCGCGCCTACATGCAGGCGCTGTCGCCGCGACCGCCCGGCAACGTGCACGCGCGCCAGACCCTGTCGCTGTCGGCCGCGCCGAGGCTCGACGAATCGGTGACCACCGCCTTCACCTGCGCTGGCAAGGAGCTCCGCCGCGAGCGGCGCTACGTCGAGGTCGACGCCCGCGCCACCGGGGACGGCGGACGCCCGCTGTTCGACGGACGCATGACGCTGATCTGGGCCGCCTGACCATGAACCGCTCGCTCGAACCCGTCCGCCTGCGCGTGGACATGCCGGCGATCCTCGCCTATGCCGAGATCACCGGCGACTTCAATCCGCTGCACGTCGACCCGGTGTTCGCGGCGACCACGCCGATGGGCGGCGTGATCGCCCACGGCACCATGTCGCTGAACCTGCTGTGGCAGGCCATCGCGCGGACCTTCGGTGCGGAGCTCGCGGCGAACAGCGCGATCGACGTGCGCTTCGCCAGGCCGGTGCGCGTGGGCGACCTGGTCGAGGCCGGCGGCACCGAATCCGCGACGCGTCCCGGCGAATTCGAGGTCTGGGTGCGCAACCAGGACGGCGTCGCGGTGATCGAGGGCACCGCGACCCTGCCCACGGCGAGGTCCTCCGGAGCCGATCGGTAGCGCACCCGATTGACGGCCCCCCGGGCTCGGCTCACGCTCTCCGGACCAACCAGGAAGTCCAGGAGACCCGACCGATGAGCCTGCAGGGCCTGATGATGGACATGCCGCTGACGATCTCGTCGATCATCCGGCACGCCGCCAAGTACCACGCCGCCACCGAGATCGTCTCGCGCACGATCGAGGGCGAGCTCTTCCGCTACGACTACGGCCGCGCCTACGCCAGGATCCAGCGGCTGGCCAATGCCGTCACCGGCGCGCTGGGCGCGCGTCCTGGCGACCGCGTCGGCAGCCTCGCCTGGAACACCCACCGTCACTTCGAGATGTTCTACGGCGTGAGCGGCACCGGCGCCGTGCTGCACACGATCAATCCGCGGCTCTTCCCGGACCAGCTCGTCTACATCATCAACCACGCCGAGGACCGCTTCCTGTTCGTCGACGCGCTCACGCTGCCGCTGGCCGAGCAGATCGCGCCGCGCCTGGACACGGTCGAGGCCTTCGTGATGATGTGCGATCGCGAGCGGATGCCGGCGAGCACCACGCTGCCGAAGCTGCTCTGCTACGAGGACCTGCTCGACGCCGCCGCGGCCGAGTACGCGTGGCCGGTGCTCGACGAGAGGAGCGCCTCCACCATCTGCTACACCTCCGGCACCACCGGCAACCCGAAGGGCGTCGTCTATTCGCACCGCTCGGCGCTGCTGGTCACGATGCTCTACCTGGGCTTCGTCACGATGCAGTCGGAGAACGGCGCCCGCCAGACCCTGATGCCGATGGCCCCGATGTTCCACGGCAATGCCTGGCAGTTCCCCTACCTCGCGCCGATGACCGGCAGCCGGCTCGTGCTCCCGGGGCGGAACTACGAGCCCGACAAGCTCTACGAGCTGATCGAGGGCGAGCGCGTGACGCTCACCTGCGGCGTGCCCACCTTCTGGCTGATCATCGCCGACTGGCTGAAGCGCTCCGGCAAGCGTTTCACCACGCTGCGCGCCTCGCTCTCCAGCGGCTCCGCGGTGCCGCGCTCGCTGATGGAAACCATGGAGCGCGACTACGGCGTGCAGATCATGCAGGCCTGGGGAATGACCGAGAGCCTGGGCGGCAGCGGCGCGATGATGCCGCCCGGCACCGCCGAGCTGCCCTTCGAGCAGCGCATCGACGCCCGCATGAAGTCCGGCAACGCGATGTGGGGCGTGGAGTACCGGCTGGTCGACGACGAAGGCCGCGAGGTGCCGCAGGACGGCAAGTCCTACGGTCACCTGCGCATCCGCGCCCCCTGGGCCGCCAGCGCCTACTTCAAGAGCGAGGGCGGCGCCGCGGTCGACGAGCAGGGGTGGATGAAGACCGGCGACATCGCCAGCATCGCGCCCAGCGGACAGATCCTGCTGACCGACCGGTCCAAGGACGTCATCAAGTCGGGCGGCGAATGGATCAGCTCGATCGAGATCGAGAACATCGCGGTGGGCCACCCGGCGGTGATGCAGGCGGCGGTGATCGGCGTTTCGCACCCGAAGTGGCAGGAGCGGCCGCTGCTGGTCGTGGTGCCGCGCGAGGGCCACCAGGTGACGCCCGAGGAGATGCTCGCCTTCCTGCAGGGCAAGGTCGTCGACTGGTGGATGCCCGACGACGTCGTGGTGATCGACGCGATGCCGATGACCGGCACCGGCAAGGTGCACAAGCTGACCCTGCGCGACCGCTTCCGCGACTACGTGCTGCCCGCGCTGCGCTGACCGGCGATGCACGGCGTCTTCCTGCCGCTGCGGCGGCTGCTGCCGGCCTTGCTCGCGCTGGTCGCCGGCTGCGCGCTCGAGGGGCCGTCGCCCGAGCCGGCGCGGCCGCGTCCCGCCGAGGTGCGCGCGCGGATCGCGGGCCTGATCCCCGCGAGCGTGCCGGATCGCGCCGGCTGGGCCGCCGACGTCTACGCCGCCCTCGCCACGCTCGAGATCCCGCCCGACGACCGCAACGTGTGCGCGGTGCTCGCGATCGTCGAGCAGGAATCGTCGTACCGCGCCGACCCGGCGGTGCCGGGCCTGTCGCAGATCGCCTGGACCGAGATCGAGCGGCGTTCCGAGGGCGCGGGCGTGCCGATGTTCGCGGTGCGGCTGGCATTGAAGCTGCCCTCGTCGGACGGCCGCAGCTATGCGGAGCGCATCGACGCCGCGCGCACCGAGCGCGAGCTCAGCGAGACCTTCGAGGACCTGGTCGACCGGGTGCCGCTGGGCCGCAGGCTGTTCGGCGGCCTGAACCCGGTGCGCACCGGCGGGCCGATGCAGGTGGGCATCGCATTCGCCGAGCAGCACGCCCGCGAGCGCGGCTATCCCTATCCGCTCGACGGGCCGGTGCGCAGCGAGGTGTTCACGCGGCGCGGCGGCCTGTACTTCGGCATCGCCCACCTGCTCGACTACCAGGCACCCTACGATCGTCCGCTGCACCGCTTCGCGGACTTCAACGCCGGGCGCTGGGCGAGCCGCAATGCAGCGTTCCAGAACGCGGTGAGCATGGCCTCGGGCATCCCGCTGGACCTCGACGGCGACCTGGTTCGCCCGGGTGGCGACGAGACCCGTCCGGGTGCCACCGAACTCGCGGTGCGCTCGCTCGGGCGCCGCCTGCGGATGGACGACGCGACGATCCGGCGCGCCCTCGAGGAAGGCGAGGGGCCGGGCTTCGAGCGTGGCGCGCTGTACGCAAGGGTGTTCGAGCTGGCGGACCGGGTCGAGGGCCGGGCGCTGCCCCGGGCCGTGGTGCCGAAGATCCTGCTGAAGAGCCCGAAGATCACGCGCAAGCTCACCACCGAGTGGTTCGCCACCCGGGTGGACGAGCGCCATCGCCGCTGCCTCGCGCGCGCGGGCGCGCTCGGCGCCTCACTCGAATAGGCTGCGGCGCCCGAAGCGCGGGTCTTCCTCGCCCACCGGTTTCAGGATGCCGCTGGTGCGCAGCACCGGCGAGCCGTCCAGGCTCATCGTGCCCTGGATGAAGATCAGGCTGCGCGTGGTGCGCAGCACCTGCACGCGCCCCTCGAGCCAGCTTCCCGCGGGCGCGGGCGCGAGGAAATCGTTGGTGACGCTGACCGTGGTCATGTAGCGCCGGATGTCGCAGTGCACGTTGGCGCCGAGCAGCAGCAGCATGTCGGCCAGCGTCATCAGCATTCCCCCGTGGCAGGTGCCCCCCGGATTGCAGTGACGGCGGTCGACCCGGAAGCCGAGCACGAAGGCCCCGTCGTCGAGCCGGCCGTACAGGGGGCCGACGAGGTCGAGGTAGGGGTTGGACTGGAAGACCACCGGCTTGAAGCCGGCGGGGATGGCGGTGTCTGCGGTTTCGATGGTCATCCGCAGATCGTCGCCCGCTCGCGCCGCGCTGTCCAGGCGGTCGCAGATCGTTTCCAGCGTGGCGCGCATCTGCGCGAGAATGGCGAGCCATGCACATCTGGGTCGACGCCGACGCCTGCCCCGCGGTCATCAAGGAAATCCTCTTCCGGGCCGCGGTGCGCGTGCGCGTGCCGCTCACGCTGGTGGCCAACCGGTGGCTTGCCACCCCGCCCTCGCCGCTGATCCGCTGCGTCCAGGTGGCCGGCGGCTTCGACGTCGCCGACCGGGAGATCGTCGCGCGCGTGAGCAGCGGCGACCTGGTGATCACCGCCGACATCCCGCTCGCGGCCGCGGTGGTCGAGGCCGGCTGCGGGGCGCTGAACCCGCGGGGCGAGCTCTACGGCCCGCACAACATCGGCGAGCACCTTGCGCGCCGCAACTTCCTGGAGGAGCTGCGCTCGAGCGGGCAGCTCACCGGCGGCCCGGCGCCCTTCTCGGCGAGCGACCAGAAGGCGTTCGCACGCCAGCTCGACCGGCTGCTGGCGAAACTGCCGCGCGCGCCCTGAGCGCAGCGCCGCCGTCACCCGAACGGACGCACCCCGATCAGCGGCGCGTGCAGCCACAGCGCGAACGCCGCCGTGGCGACGGCGCCCACGGCGACCGTTGCGACGTCGCCGGCCAGGCTGCCTGGCGCCGCCCGGGCGCCGCTGGCGCGGTCGCGGGCGCGCGCCGCCCGGTAGTCGAGCACCGCCCACGCGAGGAAGGCACCGAACAGCACCACATCGGCGAGCCGGCCGTTGGACAGCAGGTGCGCCAGCGCCCAGAGCTTCACGCCCGCCACCATCGGGTGGCCGACCGCGGCCCGGATCCGGTTGCGCGGCACGTA
>JBKHVS010000055.1:0-17762 GCA_046569945.1 Gammaproteobacteria bacterium
CCGATCACCTACAAGCTGCTGGCCAACGGTTTCGTGTCGATGACCGGGGGCCAGCCGATCGCCGGCGGCCAGACCATCGCGCAGATGGTGGACGCGCTGCGCGCCGACGGCGTGCAGAAGATCGTCGTGGTCACCGACGACCTCTCCAAGTACGAGGCGGTGAAGTTCCCCGACGGCGTGCCGCTCAAGCACCGCGCCGAGATGGAGTCGGTGCAGAAGGAGCTGCGCGAGTACCCCGGCGTTTCGGTGATCGTCTACGAACAGCCCTGCGCCACCGAGCGGCGCCGCCTGCGCAAGCAGGGCAAGTGGGAGGACCCGGCCAAGCGCAGCTTCATCAACAGCGCGGTCTGCGAGGGCTGCGGCGACTGCGGCAAGGTGTCCACCTGCCTGTCGATCGAGCCGCTCGACACCGAGTTCGGCCGCAAGCGGCGCATCAACCAGTCCTCGTGCAACAAGGACTTCAGCTGCGTCGACGGCTTCTGCCCCAGCTTCGTCACGGTGCACGGCGGCAAGCTGCGCAAGCCCGAGAAGAGCAGCCGCGCGCTCGAGCCTTTCGAGCTCCCCGAGCCCGCGCTGCCGCAGCTCGAGGGCCGCGCCCAGCCCTTCAACGTGCTGGTCGGCGGCATCGGCGGCACCGGCGTCATCACCATCGGCCAGGTGCTGGGCGTGGCCGCGCACCTGGACGGCACCCACGTCGCCTCGCTCGACATGATGGGCATGGCGCAGAAGTACGGCGCTGTGTTCTCGCACCTGCACTTCGCGGCCGACCCCGGCCAGCTGACCGCGCCGCGGGTTAGTGCCGGCGAGGCCGACACGATGATCGGCTGCGACCTGATCGTGGTCTCCGGCGACGAGCCGGTCGCCACGCTGTCGCCCGGCCGCAGCCACGCAGTGGTCTGCAGCGACCTGATCGCCACCGCCGAGTTCGCGCGCAACGCGGACTGGCAGGCCGACGCGCAGGGGCTGATGCAGCGCATCCGCGCCCGCACCGGCGAGGCGCTCACGATCGTCGACGGGCAGCGGCTCGCAGTGGCGCTGATGGGCGACGCCATCGCCAGCAACATGCTGATGGTCGGAGTGGCCTGGCAGCTCGGCCGCATCCCGCTGTCGCGCGCCGCGATCGAGCGCGCCATCGAGCTCAACGGCGTGTCGATCGAGATGAACCGCCAGGCCTTCGCCTGGGGCCGCTGCATCGCGGTGGACCCGGAGCGCGTCGAGCGCATGCTCTCCGGCGGCCAGGTGATCCGCTTCCAGCGCAAGGCCGCGCCGAGCACGCTGGAGGAGACGATCGCGCGGCGCGTGGAGTACCTGGAGGCCTACCAGGGCAAGGCGCTGGCCCGGCGCTACACCGCGCTGCTCGACGAGGTGGTCCGCGCCGACAGCCAGGGCGGCGGCAGGCAGGCGCTGGCCCGTGCGGTGGCACAGTACTGGTTCAAGCTGCTGGCGCCGAAGGACGAATGGGAGGTGGCGCGGCTGTATGCCAGCGACGACTTCCGCCGCGAGCTCGAGCAGACCTTCGAGGGCGACTACACGCTGCACTTCCACGTCGGCGGCGGCCCCTTCGCCAGGACGCATCCGACCACCGGCAAGCCGATCAAGCGCGAGGTGGGCCCGTGGCTGATGAGCGCCTTCAGGGTCATGTCGAAGCTGCGCGGGCTGCGCGGCACCGTGCTCGACCCCTTCCGCAACGGCGCCGAACGCAAGCTGGACAAGGAGCTGGCGCGGCAGTACGAGGAGGACGTCCGCATGCTGGTCGCCGGCCTCGACGAGGCCAACTACGACAGCGCGGTGGCGATCGCCTCGCTGCCGGAGAAGATCCGCGGCTACGGACACGTGAGGCAGGCGAGCGCGGACGCCGCCGCCCCCGAGCGCGAGCGCCTGCTCGAGCAGTACCGCAACCCGGCCAGGGACCTCAGGAGAGCCAGCTGAAATGACCATCCTCGCAGAACCGACCCGCCTGCGGCCCTTCGTCATCGACATCTTCAGGGCCGCGGGCAGCAGCGAGCAGGAGGCCGAGGAGATCGCCGACCACCTGATCGACGCCAACCTCGCCGGACACGACAGCCACGGCATCGGAATGATCCCCGCCTACATGCACCACCTGCGCTCCGGCTGGGTGAAGCCCAACCAGACGCCGGAGCGCGTCGGAGGCGCCGATCCCTTCGCGGTGTTCGACGCGCGGATGGGCTACGGCCAGCCAGCGGTCACCCGCGTGATGGAGGAGGCCGCCCGGATCGCCGCGGCGCACGGCGTGGCCATCACCACGCTGCGCAACTCGCGGCACATCGGTCGCGTCGGCGCCTACGCCGAGCAGCTGCTCGCAAAGGGCCTGATGTCGGTCCACTTCGTGAACGCGGTCTACGAGACGCCGACCGTCGCCCCCTATCGGGGCAGCGACGCCCGCGTGATGACGAACCCGGTGTGCGTCGCAGTCCCCGGCGCGAAGCCGCTGCTGCTCGACTACGCCACCTCGACGATCGCGCTGGGCAAGGTGCGCGTGGCCTACAACAAGGGCGAGCAGGTGGCGCCCGGCCGGCTGATCGACCATCGCGGCCAGCCGACCATCGACCCCAAGGTGATGTTCGAGGAGCCCAAGGGCGCGCAGACCGCCTTCGGCGACCACAAGGGCTGGGCGCTGGCCTTCATGGCCGAAGTGCTCGGCGGCGCGATGACCGGCGGCCCGCGCAGCGGCGACGGCTTCAAGGGCGGGCGCGGCCTGGTCAACGGGATCATGTCGATCGTCATCGAGCCCGGCCGCCTGGTCGACGGCGGCTGGTTGGACGGCGCGGTGGCCACGCTGACCGACTATGTGAAGGCCTCCCCCGCCGCCGATCCCGCCCAGCCGGTGCAGGTGCCCGGCGAAGCGGAGCAGATCGCGCGCGCGCAGCGCAGCCGCGACGGCATCCCGGTGGACCAGACCACCTGGAAGCAGATCGCGGCGTGCGCGCAGGCGTTCAGCCTCGAGGTTCCCGAGTTCCCCTCGGCCTGACGACTACACGGCGCCCCCCGATGACCACGACCACAGCCCACTCGGTGCGCGCGCAGGCGCGCGGAATCCCGCAGCCGATGCTCGACGCGCTCGCGGCGCGATTCGGCGAGCGCTTCACCACCGCGATGGCCGTTCGCGAGCATCACGGCCGCGACGAATCCCCGTTCCCGGTCACGCCGCCCGAGGCGGTGGTGTCCGCGCAGAGCAACGAGGACGTCGTCGAGACGGTCAAGCTGTGCCGCCGGTACAAGGTTCCGATGATCCCGTTCGGCGCGGGCTCCTCGATCGAGGGCCAGCTGATCGCGGTGCAGGGCGGACTGTCGCTCGACGTGTCGCAGATGAACCGGATCCTGTCGGTCGACGTCGAAGACCTGACCGCAACGGTGCAGGCCGGGGTCACGCGCAAGCAGCTCAACGAGGCGCTCAAGGACACCGGGCTCTTCTTCCCGATCGACCCTGGCGCCGACGCGTCGCTCGGCGGGATGTCGGCGACGCGGGCCTCGGGCACGAACGCGGTTCGCTACGGCACGATGCGCGAGAACGTGCTCGGGCTCACCGTGGTCGACGCCGACGGCGACCTGCTCCGGCCCTTCAATCGCGCCAGGAAGAGCTCGGCCGGCTACGATCTCACGCGCCTGTTCGTGGGCTCCGAGGGCACGCTCGGCGTGATCACCGAGGTCACCGTGAAGCTGTACCCGGTGCCCGAGGCGATGAGCGCCGCGGTCTGCTGCTTCGACAGTCTGAAGGATGCGGTCGACACGGTGATCGCCACGATCCAGCTCGGCGTTCCTGTGGCGCGCTGCGAGTACCTGGATCCGTTCACGATCCGCACGATCAATGCCTACAGCAAGACCACGCTGCGCGAGGCGCACTCGCTGTTCTTCGAGTTCCACGGCACCGAGGCCGGCGCGCGCGAGCAGGCCGAGACGGTGCAGGCGATCGCGGCCGAACACCGCGGCCAGGACTTCGAATGGGCCGAGCGCCCCGAAGACCGCAGCCGGCTCTGGAACGCTCGCCACACGGCGTTCTTCGCCGGGCTCGCCAGCCGCCCCGGATGCCGCGCGATCATCACCGACACCTGCGTGCCGATCTCGCGGCTGGCGGACTGCATCACCGGAGCGCGCGCGATCCTCGACAGGACCTCGTCGCCGACCAGCATCGCCGGCCACGTCGGCGACGGCAACTTCCACTGCGGCATCCTGGTAGACCCGAACGACGCCGCCGAGATCGAACTCGCGGAACGGCTGAACGAGGAGATCGTCCGGCTCGCTCTGTCGATGGACGGCACCTGCACCGGCGAGCATGGCATCGGCCTGCACAAGATCGCCTTCCTGCGCGAGGAGGCCGGCGACAAGGGCGTGGAGCTGATGCGGCGGGTGAAGCGGGCGCTGGATCCGGACGGAATCTTCAACCCTGGGAAGATCTTCCCGGGGTGACGAGCCACCGTTCGCGAGCAACATGGCCAGATTGATCGAGCTTTCTGGCCATGCTAGCCTTCCTTCCCGCACTCGCCTGCAAGACTGACGCGATGAAGGTCAACATCCTGGATGCAAAGAACCAGCTGTCCCGGCTCGTGAAGGCGGCGCAGGCCGGCGAGGAAGTGATCATCGCGAACCGGGGCGAACCGGTCGCCCGGCTGGTGGCGGTCACATCGCCGACAGCCAGCAGCCCGGCGCTCGGCAGCGGCGCTGCCTTGCTGGACTGGCTCGCTTCCAATCCGTTCCCCGCGCATCTGCGGCGAACCCATGCCGAGATCGATGCGGACATCGAGGCGGAGCGCGCTTCGTGGGATTGAGGCGCTCTTGTCGCTGATCTACCTCGACACCTGCCTGCTCATCTACCTGGTCGAACAGGATCCGGTGTTCTCGTCCCGGATCGCCGAGGCGATCGAGCGGGAGCCTGCAGCGAGCTTCGCGATCTCCCCGCTCGTCAGGATGGAGTGCCTGGTACGGCCTCTGCGCGACGGCAACCTGGTCATCCAGCGCCGGTTCGAACACGCCTTCGACACACTGGTGATGCTGGACATCCCCGCGGCGGTCTTCGACGAAGCGGGCGTGCTGCGCGCCCGGTTCGGACTCCGTACCCCGGAGGCGATGCACCTCGCCTGCGCTCAGCACCATGGCTGCCAGGCGCTCTGGACCAACGATGACCGACTCGCGCGCGCAAGCCTGGGCCTGGCGCGGAGCATCACGTCCCATAAGTGACCCTCGATGACGACAGCCCCCTACCATCCCTACCTTCTCGCCGACGTACCGGTGCCGGACGACATCCCTGAAGGCTTCGTGCCGATCCAGGGCGGCGGCCCTTGGGCGCAGGGGCTGGGGCAGATCTGGTTCAGGCGCGACGACGCCGGCAATCCGGTGTTCGCAGTGCGCGTGCTCGACAGGCACCTGAACTACCAGGGCATCACCCATGGCGGAATGCTGGCCACTCTCGCCGATGGCGTGCTCGGCATGTCGATGTCGATGGCGGCCGGCCACCGCGGCGCTTCGGTGACTGCATCGATGACGGCGGACTTCCTGTCGAGCGGGCGCCTCGGCGACTGGCTGGAGGCGCACGTGACGATCACCAAGAAGGGCAGGCGCCTCGCCTACGCGAACTGCGACCTGCGAATCGGCACGCGCCACGTGATGCGCGCGAGCGGCGTGTTCGCGCTCCACGAGCGCGCGCCCAAGCCGGCTGTCCCCGGCGAGCCGCCGCGCATCGAAGGCTGATCCTCGGGGCGGAGCCGGGCGCCCGGTCCTCAGGCGCCCGGTCCGCAGGCTCCTGCACGGCTCAGCCGGTCACCCTGCGGATTCCCCTCAGGTCGCGCACCGCTCCCTTGTCGGCCGAACTGGCCAGCAGGCCATAGGCGCGCAGCGCGGTCGACACCTTGCGCGGCCGAGGCTGCGCAGGCTGCCAGGCCGCCTCGCCGCGCGAGGTCATCTCCGCGCGGCGCCGTGCGAGCACTTCGTCCGGCACCTCCAGCGTGACCGTCCGCGCCGGGATGTCGAAGGCGATCGGATCGCCGTCCTCCACCAGGCCGATGTTCCCGCCGGCGGCGGCCTCCGGCGACACATGGCCGACCGACAGGCCGGAGGTGGCGCCCGAGAAGCGGCCGTCGGTGATCAGCGCACAGACCTTGTCCAGCTCGCGCGACTTGAGCAGGCTGGTCACCTTGAGCATCTCCTGCATGCCCGGCCCTCCGCTCGGCCCCTCGTAGCGGATCACCACGACGTGCCCCGGCCGCACCGCGCCCGCCGCGATTCCGGCGGCTGCGGCGTTCTCGCTCTCGAACACGATCGCCTGGCCCCTGAATCTCAGGATGCTCTCGTGCACCCCGGCCGTCTTGACCACGCAGCCATCCGGCGAGAGATTGCCCTTGAGGATCGCCAGCCCGCCGTCCTGCGAGTAGGCATGCGCGCCGTCGCGGATGCAGCCGTTGGCCCGGTCGAGATCGAGCGAAGGATAGAGCTCCGCCTGCGAGAAGGCGGACTGGTTCGGCACCCCTCCTGGCGCCGCACGGTAGAAGCGCTCGAGCGCGGCGCACCCCTCGGCCTGCGGCGCGACGATGTCGGAGCCGGCGACCGCCGCTCCGGCCAGCGCCTCGGCGCGAACGTCCCACCTGGCGAGCGCCTCGCGCAGGCTGCCGGCATGGACCATCGGCGCGTTGAGATCGAGGAGGCCGAGCCGCGCGAGCTCGCCCAGGATGGCCATCACCCCGCCCGCCCGGTGCACGTCCTCCACGTGCCAGAGCGGAGTCGAAGGCGACACCTTGCACAGGTGGGGCGTGCTGCGCGAGATCCGGTCGATGTCGTCCAGGGAGAAGTCGACGCCGCCCTCGTGGGCTGCCGCGAGCAGGTGGAGAACGGTGTTGGTGGAGCCGCCCATCGCCACGTCCAGCCGCATCGCGTTCTCGAAGGCGCGCCGCGAGGCGATCGACCGCGGCAGCACCGCCTGGTCGCCTTCGCCATAGTGCCGCCGGCAGAGATCGACCACCAGCCGGGCCGCACCCAGGTAGAGGCTTCGCCGGTCCTCGTGCGTGGCGACCACGGTGCCGTTGCCGGGCAGCGAGAGCCCCAGCGCCTCGGTCAGGCAGTTCATCGAGTTCGCGGTGAACATGCCGGAGCAGGAACCGCAGGTCGGGCAGGCTGCGCGCTCGAGCTCGGTCATCTCCGCCTCGGGCGTTGCCGGGTTTCCGGAGGCCACCAGCGCGACCACGCCGTCGATCTTCTGCGGCTTTCCTTCGCGGACCACCTTGCCAGCCTCCATCGGCCCGCCGGAGACGAACACCGCCGGGATGTTCAGCCGCATCGCGGCCATCAGCATTCCGGGCGTGATCTTGTCGCAGTTGGAGATGCACACCAGCGCGTCGGCGCAGTGCGCATTGACCATGTACTCGATCGAATCCGCGATCAGGTCGCGCGAGGGCAGCGAGTACAGCATGCCGTCATGGCCCATCGCGATGCCGTCGTCGACCGCGATGGTGTTGAACTCCTTGGCCACGCCGCCGGCGGCCTCGATCTCGCGCGCCACCAGCTGGCCCATGTCCTTGAGGTGGACGTGGCCCGGCACGAACTGCGTGAACGAGTTGGCGACCGCGACGATCGGCTTGCCGAAGTCGCCGTCCTTCATCCCGGTGGCGCGCCAGAGCATGCGCGCGGTGGTGGCCTCGCGGCCCTGGGTGACCTTGCTCGATCGATGCTCCGGCATTGCTTTCTCCTGTTTGTCCGCGTTCAGGCTTCGGGGCGCCACTCCAGCACCCGGTCGCGATTGAGGATTCCGTAGGGGTCGAGCGTGCGCTTGAGCGCGCGCATCGCATCGATCTCGGCGCTGGTCCGCGTGTGCCCCAGGTAGGCACGCCGCGAGATCCCGATGCCGTGCTCGGCCGAGATCGACCCGCCGTAGCGCCGCACCAGGTCGTAGACGGCTTCTTCGACCGCTGCCTTGTCCACGCCGGTGTCCTGGGAATGGCTGACCGCGAGATGGAGGTTGCCGTCGCCTGCATGCCCGAACACCAGGGTCTGGCAGCCGGCGCCCAGTCCGCGCGCCACCGCCTCCAGCTCGCCGGCGAAGGCGTCCATGCCGGCGATCCTCAGGCTGACGTCGAAGCCGACGTGCGGCCCAAGCGTGCGCGACACTTCGATCGCGAGGTCGCGCATGTGCCAGAGCGCGGCGGCCTCGCTGCCGGACTTGGCGATCACCGCGTCGTCGACGATGCCCTCGTCGATCGCGTCGGCAAGCGCGCGCTCGAAGCGCTCCTGCAGGCCGTCGCCGCCGCTGCCGGAGGACTCGGTCAGCACGTAGAACCGGTGGGCGTCCGGCATCGGCGCACCCGCGGGGTGGAGGCCGAGGTAACGCGTGTAATAGCCCTGCCAGAGCACCTCGAAGGCGGTCAGGTCGCCGCCGAGCCTGCGGCGGAGGTGCCGCAGCAGCGCCCGCACTCCGTCGAAGCCCGCCAGCCCGCACAAGGCGACCGCGGTGTCCTCGGGTTTCGGGACCAGCCGCAGCACCGCGCGCGTGACCACGCCCAGCACGCCCTCGCTGCCGATGAACAGCTGCTTGAGGTCGACGCCGGTGTTGTTCTTGATGAAGGGCTTGAGGCCGTCGAGCACCGTGCCGTCGGAGAGCACCACCTCCAGGCCGAGCACCAGGTCGCGGGTCATGCCGTAGCGGATCACCCGGTTGCCGCCGGCGTTGGTGGCGATGTTGCCGCCGATGGTGCAGCTGCCGCGGCCGCCGAGGTCGAGCGGGAAGCTCAGCCCCTCCGGCTCGAGACGCTCCTGCAGCGTCTGCAGCACCACGCCGGCCTGCACGGTGGCGGTGCAGGCGTCGGCATCGATCGACTCGATTCCGGTCATCCGCTCCGTGGAGAGCACCAGCTCGCCTGCACGGGTGGCGCAGGACAGCACCAGGCCGCTGCGCCCGCCGTGCGTGACCACCGGGATGCCTGCGGCATTGCAGGCCGCGAGCACCTGCGACACCTGCGCGGTGTCGCGGGGCCGCGCAACCGCGATCGGCGGCTCGCCGAGATTGCCGTGGATGTCGCCTCGATGGCGATCGCCGATGTCGTCTCCGACCAGCAGGCCGCTCGGCCCGAGAATTTCGCCCAGGGTCACCAGCGTCCGCGCGATCGTCATGATGGTCTCTCCCGTTTCAGGTGATGTCGACCTCGACGATACCCAAAGGACCGAAGTCGGCGACGATCCGATCGCCCTGCTGCGCCATGTAGGGCTGGGTCCAGGTGCCGGTGCTGACGATCTCGCCAGCCTCGATCGTCCGCCCCTCGCGCCCCGCCTCGGCCACGTAGTCGGCGAGCGCGTCCAGCGGATT
This sequence comes from Gammaproteobacteria bacterium, assembly GCA_046569945.1. Classification (GTDB taxonomy): domain Bacteria; phylum Pseudomonadota; class Gammaproteobacteria; order Burkholderiales; family Burkholderiaceae_E; genus Quisquiliibacterium. The sequence continues at coordinate 9,302 of JBKHVS010000055.1, forward strand.
GCCGAGCACCGCCTCGCCCCTGCCTTCGCGCACCGGGGCGCCGTTGACGAGCAGCCGCACCGACGCGGCTGAGAGATCGTGCCGGCGCCAGTCGGCGCAGGGTGCGCCGGTGACGAGGGCGCCGGCGAAGCCGAGGTCGGCCACGATCGCCGCCGGCGGCACCGCGGGGAAGCCGGCCAGCCGGCTGTCTGCGATCTCGATCGCGGGGCGCAGCTCGGAGATCGCATCGACCAGGGATTCGCGCGATGGCGGGCCCTTGCGGCCGTCCACCGGCTTGCCGAAGCGCATGGCAACTTCGGCCTCGATCACGCACATCAGGAAGCCCGAGCGCGGCATCCGGGCCGGGCTGTCGAACAGCGACGAGGACATCACCGGCCCGACGAACGGGCGCTCCAGGCCGAGCTTCTCGAGCGCGGCCCGGTTGGTGCCGCCCAGCTTGCTGCCGACGACGCGGCCGCCCCTGCCTGCGAGCAGCGCGCCCAGATGGCGCGCTGCGAGCGCCCGCGCCGCGGCGGCGTCGCACCGCTGCGCGAACTCCGGAGGCAGCTGCACCGCGGTCCGCGTCGCGTGCGCGTCCGCCAGCCGGCGGGCGAGATCCTCGATCTCGGCATCCGAGAACGGTGCGGTTGGTGCTCCGTCGGACATGTCGTGCTCCTGTCGGTCTGGCGGGTCAATCAAAGGTTGGTATGGGGATCGCATCGAGCTTACGCTGCACCTCTCCGGCGTCCAAAGCCTCCTCGGCGCTGATCCAGTAGGTGACCGCCTCGGGCCAGAGTGCCACCACGATCACGACGAGCAACTGCAGCGCGATCCAGGGAATCGCACCCAGGTAAATGTCCTTGGTCTTGACTGAGGGCGGCGCAATCCCGCGGATGTAGAACAGCGCCACGCCGAAGGGCGGATGCATGAAGCTCGTCTGCATCACCACGCACAGAAGCACGCCGAACCAGACCAGGTCGATGCCGAGCTTGTGCGCCACCGGCGCCAGCAGCGGGATGATGATGAACGCAATCTCGAAGAAGTCGAGGAAGAACGCGAGCACGAAGACGAAGGCTGCGACGAACAGCAGGAAGCCGGTCTGGCCGCCAGGCAGGCTCGTAAGCAGATGCTCCACCCAGTGCCCTCCGTCCATGCCGTGGAAGACCAGCGTGAAGATCGTCGCGCCCATGAGGATGAACATCACCATCGCAGTGATGCGCATCGTCGACTGCATCGCCGACCAGAGCAGCGCCCAGGTCAACCGGCGATTCATCATCGCCAGCACCATCGCGCCAACTGCCCCCATCGCTCCCGATTCGGTCGGCGTCGCGAGGCCTGCGAGGATGGTGCCGAGCACGAGGAAGATCAGCACCGTCGCAGGAACCATTCCCCAGAGCACCTGGCGGATCATCGCCCAGCGATTCCCGCCTCGCGCCTCCAGCGGCAGCGGCGGCATCGATGTCGGGCGGAACACGGCAAGCACGCCGATGTACAGCAGGAAGACAGCGACCTGCAGCATCGACGGTCCGATCGCGCCCAGGTACATGTCGCCCACGGAGCGGCCGAGCTGGTCGGCCAGGACGATCAGCACCAGCGAGGGCGGGATCAGCTGCGTGATGGTTCCCGAAGCAGCGATCACGCCGGTGGCCAGGCGCATGTCGTATCCGTACCGCATCATCACCGGCAGCGAGATCACCCCCATCGCCACGACCGAGGCGGCCACCGTTCCCGTGATCGCGCCCAGCACCGCGCCCACCACGACCACCGCGAAGGCGATCCCGCCCGGAACGCCGCCGAAGAGCTTGCCCACGCCCTCGAGCAGGTCCTCCGCCATCCGGCAGCGGTCGAGGATGGCCCCCATCAGCGTGAAGAAGGGAATCGCCAGCAGGAGCTCGTTGGTGACGATGCCGTAGAAGCGGATCGGCAGCGCCTGCAGGAAGCCCGCGTCGAACTGCCCCATCCAAACGCCCAGGCCGGCGAACATCAGGCCGACCGCGGCAAGCGAGAACGCCACCGGGAAGCCGGCAAGCAGCACCACCACCATGACCAGGAACATCAGCGGCGGGATCAGGCCGTATTCGAACATCGTGAGGACTTTCCGTGAGGATGACTGGCAGCCGGGCGCGCAGCGTCACTGCTGCGGCTTCTCGTAGGCGGCATCGAACGTGATCCGGCCCCGCAGCGCCGCGAAGCGCTTGACCAGTTCGGACAGACCCTGCAGCACCAGCAGCGAAAAGCCCACCGGGATGGTCAGCTTGGCAGGCCAGAGCATCAGTCCGCCCGCGTTCCCGGAAACCTCGCCGCTCGCGAACGATCCGGCGAAGTAGCTCCATGAGAGCCAGAGCATGAAGAGCGTGACCGGGAGCAGGAAGAACAGCAGACCCAGGATGTCGATGATCAGACGCTTGCGCTCGCTCAGCGAGCCATAGATCACGTCGACGCGGATGTGCTCGTTGACGCGCAGCGTGTGCGCGCCGCCCAGGTACATCAGCGCGCCGAACAGGTGCGTCTGGATCTCGAGCCAGGCGTTCGAACCGATTCCCGCCCCGTAGCGCAGCCCGGCGTTCGCCACGCACACGAGGGTGGCGACCAGCACCAGCAGGCTGGCGATGCGGCCGGCGAAGCCGGTGAGGCGATCGACGGATCGGCTGAAGGACAAGAGGGCGTTCATGATGCTCGCAGGTGCTCCACAGCCCCGCCGGCCGCATGGCCGGTGGTGAAAGCGGGAGGTCCAGTCGGATCGACACGCCCTGCGCCGGCGCTTACCGCCGGGCGCAGGGCGGCCGGGCTTTCCTCAGCGCTTGACGCGCGCCGACTCGGCCTGGACGAAGTTGTCGTAGGTGCCTTCGGCAATCCGGTGCCAGAGCAGGGCGTCGGACCTGAACGCCATGTAGTGGTCCATCAGCTTCTTGAACGGCGCGCTCTGCCCGGCGACCTCGTCCAGGTATGCGAAGGTCTCCTTGTAGCCCGCCTGCATCAGGTCCTTGGGGAAGGGACGCAGCTCGGCGCCCTGGCCCAGAAGGCGCCGCAGCGCCTTGGCGTTCTTCGCATCGTAGCCGTTGAGAATCGCCTGCTCCTGTTCGACCGACACCGCCTGGATGGCCGTCTTGTAGCGCGCCGGGAGCTCTTCCCACTTCTTCCTGTTGATCAGGTGCCCGACCTGGACGTTGCCCTCCCACCAGCCCGGGTAGTAGTAGTACTTGGCCACCTTGTGCAGCCCCATCTGCTCGTCGTCCACCGGATTGGTGTACTCGACCGCGTCGATGATCCCGCGCTCCAGCGCGGCGTAGGTGTCGCCGGCCGCGATGACCTGCGGCACGACGCCGAGCCGGCTCATGATCGTGCCGCCGAATCCGGTGATGCGCATCTTCAGGCCCTTGAGATCGGCGGCCGACTTGATCTCCTTGCGGTACCAGCCGCCCATCTGCGCGCCGGTGCAGCCCATGCCCTGGTAGACCACGTTGTGGCCCGCGAGGAACTCGTTGAACAGGGCTCCGCCGCCGCCGGCGTTCATCCATGCGACGTGCTGGCGCGCGTTCATGCCGAACGGAAGTGCGCTGCCGAACACGAAGGCGGGATCCTTGCCGATGTAGAAATAGGTGGCGGTGATGCCGGCCTCCACCGTCCCGTTCTGGACCGCGTCGAGCACCTGCAGGGGCGCGACGATCTCGTTCGGGCCGAAGAGCTGGATCTGGAACTTGCCGTCGGTGATCTCGCCGACCCGCTTGGCGAAGGCGTCGATCATCGGCCAGGCATGCGCCGACTTCGGGAAGCTCGACACCCAGCGCCACTTCACCTCGGGACTCGACTGCGCGATCGCCGGCGCCGCGACGATCGATCCGACGGCGCCCACGCCGGCGGCCTTGGCAAAACCTCTTCTGTCCATGCTCGTCTCCTCTGTCAGAAACCCACGCCCCGGTATTCCCCGCAGCGCATTCAAACCACCGGGCAGCTGCCCCCATCCACGTTGATCGCAGTCCCCGTCAGGTAGCTCGCGGCGTCCGAGCCCAGGAACAGCGCGGTGCCCGCGAACTCCTCGGCGCGCCCGATGCGCCCCATCGGAATTTTCTTTCCCATCTCCGCGGCGAACTCGTCGTAGGGCCGTTCGGCGCCGTGCGCCTGGTGGAAGCGGTGCGTCTGCTCGGACTCGATCAGGCCGACCAGCAGCGCGTTGACCAGGATGTTGTGCGGCGCGCCCTCGGTGCCGAGCACCTTGGTGAGCGCAAGGCCGGCAGCGCGCGTCACCGAGGTGGGCGCGGTGCCGGCGCCCGGCGCCTTGGAGAAGGTGTTGAGCACGTTGATGACGCGCCCCCAGCGCCGCGCCTTCATGCCGGGCCAGACCAGGCGCGTGAGCCGGATCGCAGCGAAGAGCTTGAGGTCGAGGTCCGACTGCCACACCTCGTCGGAGATGCCCTCGAACGCGAAGGCCTGCGCCTTGCCGGCGTTGTTGACCAGGATGTCGACCTCGCCGATGGCCGCCACCACTTCCGCATGGGCGCGCTCCAGGTCGGCGGCCGAAGCGACGTCGCAGGCCACGGCGCAGGCCTTCCCCGGCCCGGCCGAATCGATCTGCGCGCGCGCCTCCTCGAGCGGGCCGGGGCGGCGCGCGAGGATCGCGACGTTGGCGCCGGCCTTCGCGTAGGCAAGCGCAGTGGCCAGCCCGAGCCCCTGGCTGCCGCCGGTGATGACCACGTTGCGGCCTTTCGCGGACAGTTCCATGCTGATTTCCCCTTCGTTGCGCCGGCGCGCCCGGCCTCGTGCCGCGCACCGGGTGGCCGATGGCCATGTCGATGACAGGGAAACCTTACGGGCGAAGACCTTGGGAAGAATGTAAATACCCGTACATTTGATTTCCTTACCGTTTCGAAGCGATCGCGCCCTTCGGGATTACGCGATCGGGGTCCGCACTTATCGGGAAACTCCCGATCCGGCGCGGCGCTCCGCGTGCAAGGCGCGGAACGTAGACTCGACTCCCGTTCGCGCTGGCCCAGATGCGGCATGCGTTCCACACCCGGACATGGCCGCGCGGCGGCACGCTTCGATCACAGTAGAACCCGATGTATTTCCGCAAACCCCTGATGCTGGCCTGCGCAGCGTTCGCTTTCGCCAGCACCCCGGCGGCAGCGCAGCAGAACTGGAAGATCGCATCCGCCGCCCAGCCCGGCTCGGTGCTGATCGGCTACGTCGACGAGACCGTCGACAAGATCAACAAGGGATCGAACGGCGCGATCAAGAGCGAGCGCCTGTTCATCGGCAGCGAGCAGGAGATCATGACCCAGCTCGCGCGCGGCCGCATCGAGCTGGGCAGCGTGTCCTACACCGGTGCGTCGGTGATGATTCCCGAGGCGGCGCTGCTCAACATGCCCTACCTCTGGCGCAGCAACGCCGAGCGCGACTACGTCACCGACAACCACGCCCTGCCGGTGATGAAGAAGCTCTACGAGGCCAAGGGCCTGGTGATCCTGGGCATCGGCGAAGTGGGCTGGAACGACGTGGTCTGCAAGAAGGCCTGCCTGACGCCGGCCGACGTCAAGGGCATCAAGGCGCGCATCTCGCCGGCGATGTCCTCGAAGGTGTTCTGGAACGCGCTCGGCGCCAACGGCGTCCAGATGCCGCTGTCCGAGCTGTTCCCGGCGCTGCAGAGCGGCCTGGTCGACGCCGCCGACCTGCCCTTCCTCTACTACATCACCACGCCTGCCGCGCAGAGCGCACCGCACTACGTGATGACCCGCCACCTGCACCACGGCTCGACCTTCATGATCAACAAGCGCGTCTGGGACGGCCTGTCGGCGGAGCAGAAGGACCTCGTCATGAAGTCCCGCCCCGAGGCCGCGCGCATGCGCAAGGAAGTCGAGGAAAGCGAGCGCCCGAAGATGGCCGAGTTCAAGGCCAAGGGCGGCTTCGTCCACGAGCTGACCCCGGAGCAGCGCGCCGAGTGGGCCAAGCTGGTCGAGCCCCACCAGGAGCAGATGGTCAAGGACATCGGCGGCGGTTCGGCCGAACTCTGGGCGGCGATCAAGAAGGGCAAGCAGGAATACGCGGCGCGCGGCGGTAAATAACGCGCTGCTGCGTCCGGTGCGCTGATTCGACGGCGGTCGCGCGAGTGCGCGTCCGCCGTTTTCGTGGAGGCTGGATACATGCAGTCGGCTCGTAGGTTCATGAAGGGCCTGTGGTACCTGGAAGCGACGGTCTGTGTGCTCGCTTTCTCGATCACGGCAGTGGCGCTGATGGCCGACGTGCTCGGGCGCGAGTTCTTCGGCAACGGCATCTTCGGCGCGCAGCGGCTGGCGGTCTGGACGACCGCGATCGCCGGCATGATCGGTTTCGCGCTGGTCACCTCCGAAGGCGGGCACCTGCGGCCGCGCTTTGCGGACGGTGTCATTCCCAAGGCCGTCGAACCCTTCGTCGACCGTTTCGCCGACCTGCTTTCGGCGGCCATCTGCATCGGCCTGGGCTGGTACGCCTTCGAATTCGTCAAGAGTTCCTACGAACTGGGCGAGCGCGGCATGGCCATCCCCATCCTGGTCTGGCCGATCCAGCTGATCCTGCCCTGGATGTTCTTCTCCTCCGCGCTGCGGCACCTCGTCTTCTTCGCGTGGCCCGCGCTCAAGCCCGCGCCCAAGCTGGAGCACTGACATGACCTGGCTCGGATTGCTCCTGCTCGTCATCGTGCTGCTGGTGCTGCGGCAGAGCCTGGTGCTCGTGCTCGCGGTGGCCACGGCCTACGTGCACCTCTTCATCGCCGGCAGCAAGGTGGAGTTCCTCATCCAGGACTTCTGGTTCACGGTGGACCGCGAGGTGCTGCTGTCGGTGCCGCTGTTCATGCTTGCGGGCAACGTGATGTCGCGCGGCTCGATCGCCAAGCGGCTGATCGAATTCATGTCGGCCTTCACCGCGCCGATTCCCGGCGGCCTGGCGGTGGCCTGCGTGCTGTCCTGCGCGGCATTCGCGGCGATCAACGGCTCGTCCATCGTGACGATGCTCGCGATCGGCTCGATCATGTACCCGGCGCTGATCGCGCGCGGCTACGACCAGCGCTTCGCGATCGGCGCGATCGCCTCCGCGGGTACGCTGGGCATCATCATCCCGCCGTCCATTCCGCTGATCCTCTACGGGATCATGACCGAGGAGAACATCGCGCACCTGTTCATCGCGGGCATCGGACCGGGTGCGCTGCTGATGACCCTCTTCGCCACCTACTCGTTCTGGGTCAACCGGAACATCCCGCGCACCCCCTTCAACGCGGCGGTCGCTGCCAGGTCCTTCTTCACCGGCATCTTCGCGATCCTGCTGCCCTTCATCATGATCGGCGGCATCTACACCGGCTGGTTCAGTCCCACCGAAGCAGGCGCGGTGTCGCTGGCCTACGCGCTGCTGATCGAGTTCCTGATCCACGAGGACGAGCACGCGACGCCCGCGCCCGCCGGAGCCGGGTTCGCCGGCCGCGTCGGCCACTACTTCGCCACGCGGGAGATGAAGGTCAAGACCCTGGTCGACGTGATCCTCGAGACCACCAAGCTGCTGGCCACCCTGCTGCCGCTGCTGTGCATCGCGGGCAGCCTGAACACCATCCTCGACCACTCCGGCATCCCCAAGCAGATGGTCGCCTCGTTGTCCGAGTCCATCACCGACCCCTGGGTGATGATGCTGGGCATCAACGTGCTGCTTCTGCTGGTGGGCCTGCTGATGGACGTCGGCTCGGCGATCCTGATCCTGGCGCCGCTGCTCAAGCCGCTGGCCCAGGCGATCGGCGTGGACCCGATCCACTTCGGGATCATCATGATCGCCAACCTGGAGATCGGCTACCTGACGCCGCCGGTGGGCCTGAACCTGATCGTCGCGATGGCGGCGTTCAAGGCCTCGTTCGGGCTGATCGTCCGATCCGTGGTGCCCTTCATCGCGATCATGCTCGTCTGGCTGACCATCGTGATCCTCTGGCCGACCCTGTCGCTGGGCCTGCTGGGCAAATGAGGAGGATGCGCGGATGAGCCCTTCCGGACTTCCCGGGCGCGCAGACGGCGGGCCGGCCGCCGAAGGCGACCGCGGGCTGCGCGACAGGGCGGCGCGCGCGATCCCGGGCGGGCTCTGGGGGCACATGCGCGCGCAGGGACTTCCTCCCGGCTATCCGCAGTTCTTCTCGCGCGCCGAGGGCTGCAGGGTGTGGGACGCGGACGGCCGGGAGTACCTGGACTTCATGTGCAGCTGGGGGCCGATCGTGCTCGGCCACCACGACCCGGACGTGGAAGCCGCGGCGGATGCGCAGCGCCGCGCGGGCGACGTGATGAACGGCCCAGCGCCGGTGCTGGTCGAACTCGCTGAACTCATGACCCGTCAGGTGGCCCACGCCGACTGGACGATGTTCGCGAAGAACGGCACCGACGCCACCACCGTCTGCGTCACCGTCGCGCGGGCGGCCAGCGGCCGGCGCAAGGTGCTCGTCGCCCGCGGCGCCTATCACGGCGCTGCCCCGTGGTGCACGCCT
>JBKHVS010000056.1:0-17738 GCA_046569945.1 Gammaproteobacteria bacterium
GCATGCGCGCGCATGCACCCGCCGATCACGGCAGCTCCGCGCGTCATAGGCCCGCGAACACCGCTGCGCCGAGCTGCCCGATCTCCTCGTCCTGCTCGGGGGTGCCGCCGCTCTCGCCGATGGCGCCGAGCACGGTGCCGTCGCCGGAGCGCAGCAGGATGCCGCCCCAGACGGGTGTGTAGAGGGGATCTCCGAACCAGGCGATGTCGCGGCGCGCGTCGCCGAGCGACATCGAAAAGAGCCGCTCCTTGATGCGCTTCGTGTCCTGCTGCCACTTCACCGCCGTGTAGGCCTTGTGATGGCTCATGCGCGCGTTCAGCGCGGAGGCGCCGTCCGAGCGCGAGAGGTGGATGAGGTCGCCGCCCGCATCGACCACTGCCGCCGCGAACTTCAGCCCGCGCCCGGCGGCCTCCTCCAGCATCGCGTCGACGATCGCGCGCGCCTCCTTCAGTCCGAGCCTGTCGGCCATCGATCGCTCCCTCGCAAGCTGCCGACGCTCGCGCGTCGTCTCGTTCGTCTCGCCGCTGCCTCGTGGCGCCGTTGCCTCGCGGCGCCGTTGCCTCACTGCGCCGTTGCCTCACTGCGCCTGCCGCGCCGCCTCCTGCGGCAGCGCCGACTCGCTGGCCGGGTCGCCGGCCAGCCGCGTGTGCCACATCACCCGCGGCTGCGTCATGTCCCAGGGCATGGCCCGATGCAGCAGGCAGCGGTTGTCCCAGATGACCGTGTCCCCGGGCGTCCAGCGATGGTGGTAGGTGCGCGGCGGCTGGCAGGCGAAGTCCAGCAGCTCCTGCAGCAGCCGCTCGGACTCTTCCGGCTCCAGGCCGGGAATCGCGTGCGCATGGCGGCCGATCAGCAGCGACCTTCGGCCGGTCTCCGGGTGCGTCTTGACCAGCGGGCGCAGCGGCACCGGGCCGTCGTGGAAGCCGTAGCCGCCGTACGCGCTGCCCTCGCGATGCTCGTGCCCCACCTTGGCCTGGCTGTACTGCAGCGAGTGATGCGCGCTCAGCCCTTCGATGCGCTCGCGCAGCGCGGGGTCGAGCGCATCCCAGGCGGCCCTCATGTCGGCGAAGCCAGTTTCGCCGCCCTCGGCGGGCACGATCTCAGCGCTGAACACCGCGCCCTTGGCCTGCACCGGCATGTAGGTGCTGTCCGCGTGCCAGCCCATGTTCCCCTTGAGCACCTTGACCACGTCGTCGCCGGTCTCCGGGCGCACGCTGCCGTCGCGGCGCACGTTGCTGATCGCCGCCAGCTCGATCTCCAGCGGGCCGAAGCGCCTGGCGAACTCCACCTGCTGGGCGCGGTCCAGGTGCTGCCCCGGCAGCACAAGCAGTGCATGCTCCAGCCAGGCCTCGTGCAGCGCCGTCCAGGCATCGTCGTCCAGGTCGGCGAGCCCGATGCCGCGGACCACCGCCCCGAAGCTGGCGTCCAGGGGCTCGATCTCGAATGCGCGGGTCATCGGCGGTACTCCTCGGAGGGTCGGATCGCATCCAGTATTCCCGGCCCGCGCCTGCAGGGTCAATGTGCAGTGCGGCGCGGGCAGGCCGGTTTCCGTCCGATCCGGGACCCCGCGGCTCCGGCGGCGGCATTCCGAAACCGGCACGCCTTCCGCTCCCGCCCGGGCGGCCCGCCCTAAACTTGGCCCCGAACGCGCACGACACGCCCGCGCCCCACCCCTTCGAAGCGACCCCCATGGCCGACACCGACACGAACGCCCCCTCCGTCGAAGCACTGGGCTTCGACCCCGCCGAACTGCGCAGGAAGTACGACGAAGAGCGCGACCGCCGCCTGCGCGCGGAAGGCAATGCGCAGTACGTCGAGGTGACGGGGCGCTTCGCGCACTACCTGGACGATCCCTACGTCGAGCCCGGGTTCACGCGCGAGCCCATCGTGCGCGACCTCGACGTGCTGGTGGTGGGCGGCGGCTTCGGCGGCCTGCTCGCCAGCGCGCGCCTGCGCGAGGCCGGCTTCGACGACCTGTGCATCGTCGAGAAGGCCGGCGACTTCGGCGGCACCTGGTACTGGAACCGCTACCCCGGCGCGGCCTGCGACACCGAGAGCTACATCTACCTGCCGCTGCTGGAGGAGACCGGCTACATGCCGACCGCCAAGTACGCGAAGGCGCCCGAGATCCTCGAGCATTCGCGCCGCATCGGCCGGCACTTCGACCTGTACCGCGCCGCCCTCTTCCAGACCACGATCACCGGAATGCGCTGGCTGGACGAGGAGGCCCGCTGGGAAGTCGCCACCGACCGCAGGGACGTGCTGCGCGCGCGCTTCGTGGTGATCGCCGGCGGCCCGCTGAACCTGCCCAAGCTGCCCGGCATCCCCGGCGTTGAGAGCTTCAAGGGGCACAGCTTCCACACCAGCCGCTGGGACTACGCCTACACCGGCGGCGATTCGACCGGCAATCTCACCGGGCTGGCCGACAAGCGCGTGGGCATCATCGGCACCGGCGCCACCGCGGTGCAGTGCGTGCCGCACCTGGGCGCGGGCGCGAAGGAGCTCTTCGTCTTCCAGCGCACGCCCTCGTCGGTCGACGTCCGCAACGACCGGCCCACCGATCCGGAGTGGGCGAAGAGCCTCGCGCCCGGCTGGCAGCGCGAGCGGATGGACAACTTCACCGCGGTGATCTCGGGCAGCCGCTTCGACGTCGACCTGGTCAACGACGGCTGGACCGACCTGATCGGCAACATCCTGCTCGCGGCCCGCAAGAAGATGCGCGCGGGCGAGCCGGTGGCCGACGAGGCCGAGCTGATCCAGCTCGCCGACTACCAGAAGATGGAGCGGGTGCGCGCGCGCGTCGACTCCATCGTGAAGGACCGCGCCACCGCGGAGGCCCTCAAGCCCTGGTACAACCAGTTCTGCAAGCGCCCCTGCTTCCACGACCAGTACCTGCAGACCTTCAACCTCCCCAACGTGCACCTGGTCGACACCCACGGCCAGGGCGTGGAACGGATCACCGAGCGCGGCGTGGTCGTCGACGGGCGCGAGTACGAGCTCGACTGCCTGATCTACGGCACCGGCTTCGAGGTGGGCACCGACTTCACGCGGCGCCTGGGCTTCGAGGTGACCGGCCGCGACGGGCTGACGCTGACCCGGAAGTGGCAGGACGGCGCGAGCACCTTCCACGGGCTCTTCACGCGCGGCTTCCCCAACCTGTTCGTGATGACCACGCAGCAGTCGGGCCAGAGCGCCAACTTCCAGCACATGCTCGACGAGCAGTCGCGCCACATCGCCTACGTGATGCAGGCGCTGAAGGCACGCGATGCGCGCACCGTCGAGGCGGACGAGCAGGCCGAGGCGCAGTGGGTCGACACCATCGTGACGCTCGCGCGCACCCGCCAGGCCTTCCTGAACGAGTGCACGCCGGGCTACTACAACAACGAGGGCAAGCCCGACGCGCGCATGGAGCGCAACTCGCAGTACTGGCGCGGACCGATGGCCTTCATCCGGATGTGGAAGGCCTGGCGCGAGGACGGCAGCCTGCAGGGCCTGGAGCTGACGCCGATGCGCGAGACCGTCGACGGCTGAAGCGACGCGCGGCTGGCCGCCGGCATGGTGCCGGCGGCGGGTCCCGTCTCGCCGGACTGGGAGGTCCGCGCGCCCGCTCCGGTGCCCGGTTCAGGCGGCGATCGCGCCGTCGATGCAGGTGACCGCCATCCCGCCCACCTGGACCCGCTGCGGCTCGATCCGCAGGCGCAGCCGGCCCGCGCGGCCGAGCGCCGAACCCTGCGCCACCAGGAAGTCGCTGCCCAGGTGCGACAGCTGGTTCGTCTCGCGTACGAACACCGCCACGCAGCCGTTGCCGCTGCCGCAGACCGGGTCCTCCGGAATGCCCTGCGCAGGCGCGAAGGACCGCACCTCGAGCCGGGCGGCCGCGCCCTGCGGATGCTCGCCGAAGACCGTGACGCCGGTGACGCCCGCGCGCGCATCGTGCGCCGCCAGCCGCTGGAGATCGGGCCGCAGCGCCAGCACGGCCTCGGGGCCTTCGAGCTGCGCCACGATCCAGCGCGCTCCGACGTCGATCACCCGCGGCCGCATGGCACGCAGCACCGGTGCGCCCAGCAGGGACTCGAGCTCCTCGACCTGCGCATCGTCCAGCTGCGCGGTCCTGGGCTGCGGCAGGTCGAAGGCGATCCAGCGGTCGGCGACCGCGTGGCGGGTGATCTCCAGCCTGATCAGGCCGGCGCCGCACTCCTGCACCAGCACGTCCTGGTCGGCCTGGACGAGCCCCGCCTCGAGTAGCGCATGCGCGGTGCCGATCGTCGGGTGCCCGGCAAACGGAAGCTCCGCGCCGGGCGTGAACATCCGCACCCGATAATCCGCCTGCGCATCGGTGGGCGCCAGCACGAAGGCGGTCTCGGACAGGTTGGTCCAGCGGGCGATGTGCTGCATCTGCGCCGCGCTGAGCCCGTCGGCCTGCAGCACCACCGCGACCGGGTTGCCCAGGAAGGGCTCCCGGGTGAAGACGTCGACCTGCTTGAACGGGCGTCGTTGCATCGGGAGCCTCCACCTTTGTCGAAGCGGACCGCAGAAGAGGCCACTTTACCGCCGTTGGCCGGATCCGACGCGGCACAATCGCGGCATGGATCTCCTGCGTTCCCCCGCGGTCCGGATCGGACTGTCGATCTCGGTCGCCACAGGCCTGTACGGCATCTCCTTCGGCGCCCTGTCGGCGGCCGCCGGCCTGGACCTCTGGCAGACGATGGCTCTGAGCCTGCTGATGTTCACCGGCGGCTCGCAGTTCGCGTTCATCGGCGTGGTGGCGGGCGGCGGCACCGGCGCTGCGGCCTTCGGCGCGGCGACGCTGCTCGGCGTGCGCAACGCGGTCTACGGGATGCAGCTCAACCGGATGCTCGCGCCGCGCGGCTGGCGCAGGCTGCTGGCCGCGCAGCTGAGCATCGACGAATCCGCGGCGACCGCCGCCGGACAGACCGCCCCGGCCGAGCAGCGGCGCGGGTTCTGGACGGCAGGCGCGGGCGTGTTCCTGCTGTGGAACCTGTGCACGCTGGCCGGCGCGCTGCTGGGCGACTCGCTGGGCGACCCGAAGCGATGGGGGCTGGACGGCGCCGCAGTGGCGGCCTTCCTCGGGCTGCTGTGGCCCAGGCTGCGCGGCCGCGAGCCGGTGGCGATCGCAGTGGCCTGCGCGCTGGCCGCGCTGGTGGCCGCGCCCTGGGTGCCGCCCGGCATCCCCATCCTGGCGGCTGCGCTGGTCGCGGCGCTGTGGGGCTGGTTCGGACACGGGCCCGCCGACGAAGGGCTGGAGCCGGACGTGGATCCGGGCGAGTTCGAGCCTGATCGAGCGGAGTCCGCGCGATGAGCCTCTGGGGATGGATCCTCGCGGCGAGCGCCGCCGCGTACGCCACCAAGCTGGCCGGCTACCTGGTGCCCGCGCGATGGCTGTCGAGCCCGCGGATGAGCCGCGTAGCCGGCACGCTGACCATCGGGCTGCTGGCCGCGCTGACCGCGGTCAACGCCTTCGGCGCGGAACGCGCGCTGGCTCTCGACGCCCGTGCGCTCGCGCTGGCGGCGGCTGCGCTCGCGCTTGCGCTGCGCGCGCCCTTCCTGGCGGTGGTGATCGCGGGCGGCGCGGCCGCGGCGCTGGCAAGACTGGCCGGCATCGCCTGACCCTGTTCGTCTGCCTGCCGGCGCACGAACGAGCCCGGGTCCCCTGCGCGCCCGGATCAGCCCGGCCGCGGCGCCAGGATGCGGAAGGTGGCCTGCGCGAGCGCCACCGGGGCTTCGCGCGCATCGAGGATCTCGGCGCGCACGAACACCGTGCGCCCGGTCTTGCGCACGGTCGTCGCGCGGCAGCTGAAAGGGCCGTCCTTCGCGGGCGCGGGATACTGGATGCTGCAGTCGACGGTGGCGCAGCCGCTGTCGGCATCGGCGGTGGACAGCGCCGCGAAGGCCATCGTGGTGTCCAGCGTCGTGAACAGGATTCCGCCGTGCGGCTGCCCCTCTGTGGGCCAGCAGACCTGCGCCAGCGGTGCCAGCGTGGCCCGCGCGTCGCCATCGGCAACCTCCTCGAGGCGGATGCCGATCGCCCGATAGAGCGGATTGTCGTTGTAGCGCGCGATGGTCTCTTGCGTGTATCTCACCGTTGTCGTCTCCTCGGGCCGGCTTCCAGTGCCGTCCGCTTCTCCGATGCCGCGGGCTATCGCGCGACCGGCGGGGCGGTCTTCGCAAGCCGCCCCAGTTCGGGCCGGGCAAGCGCGCGCAGCTCGGCGATGCGCGCCGCCAGCCAGCCCAGCGCGAACCAGGCGGCCGGGTCTGCCGCAAGCACCTCCTGGTAGCGGCCGCGCGCCACGAAGAGGTCGTTGAGCTCGCCCATCCGCTCCTGCACCTCGGCCAGCGGCTTCAGGTACTGGTCGACCGAGCGGCGCCGCAGCACCGGTGCGAAGAACTCGACTGCGTAGCGCTGGCGCTTGATGCGCTTGCGCAGCGCGTGCAGCGCCTCCTCATCGAGCGTGTCGAAGGCCTTCCAGTCCGCGGCGATGCGCCGGTGCCAGCGGCGCAGCCTGCGCTCGACGCCGCGGCGGAACTCCTTCGAATCCGGCGGGCCTTCGGGCGCGGCAACGGCCGGCCCGCCCTCCCCGGCGTCCCCGGCGTCCTCGCCCTCCCCGCCGGGCTCCTGGATCGCCGCCTCACCGCGCAGCTCCCCCGGGTCCTGCGGCCGGCCCTGAGATCCATCCGCCGCCGCCTGCACCGCGTCCGCCCTGGCCCGCGCCAGCTTTGCCTGCTCCCCCTTGTCCGGCACAGGGAGCGGCAGCTCGGCCAGGCCGGCGCGCCAGGCGATCAGCGCCAGCAGCAGGGCCTGGGTCCGCGGCGACCGCACCGCATCGGCGGGATCGGGACCGGCAGCCCCGGCCGGCATCGACAGCGGCGGCGCGCCGACCTTGGCCAGCTCGGCGACCACGCCGGAATCGAGCACGTCGCTGTCGCGCGAGAGGCCGAGCTCCGCGAACAGCGCGCGAAGTTCGGCGACCAGCGCCGGCGGCGGCATGGGCACCCAGCCGTCGAAGCTGCGCAGCGCGCTGCGCAGGCGGCGGATGCCGACGCGCAGCTGGTGCACGTGGTCGACCCGCAGCGCGGGATCGCCTTCGAGCAGCCCGATGGAATTGCGGTTGATCTGCGAGAGGCATTCGTCGAGCACCGCACCGAAGGCGCCCAGCGCGTCCGCGTCCTGCGGATAGTCGGGCCGCGCCGCCTTGCGCACCGGAGGATGGGGATCGCCCTGCGCGAGGCGATCGCCGCGCTCGGCCTTGCCGCGCGGATCGAAGACCAGGCCGAAGCGCTTGCGCCAGCGTTCGGCCAGCGCCAGCATCGCCACCGCGGAGCCGGAGACCAGCTCGAACTCCACCTCGCGGATCCGCTGCCTGGCGTCGCCGGAGAGCAGCCGGCCCTCGTCGAACGCGATCTCGACAACCGCGCCCCGGGTGCGAACCCGCCGGGCGGTGCGCCGCACTTCGGTGCGGAAGCGCACCTCCACCTCGAGGCCGTCGGCGCGCGCCCGCTCGAGCAGCACCAGCAGCCGCTCGCCCACCTTGGTTCCCGCGTGCTCGAGCGGATCGTGGGTGCCCACCGGCCGGATCACCTCGTGCTCGAAGCGCTCCAGCGCGTTCGCTCCGCCGGCCTTCAGCGCCTGGATCCAGCGCCTTCCTTCGCGGCGCAGGCGCCAGGCAATGCCGGCGCGGGCCAGCCGGCGGTCCGGGGTGTCCAGGTACATCGCCGCCAGCGTGCGCCGCTCCAGCGTGGCCGAGCCGCGCGCCATCTCGGCCGCGAGCGCCGCGCGCGAGGCGGCCGGCACGAGGAACTTGAGTTCGACTTCCTTGGGAGAGCTCATCCTGGGTCTCGCTGGCAGGAGGCCGACGGCGGGACGCGCCGGGGCCTGCCGGGCACTGCGCGCCGCACCTTCAGGCGCGGACCGCAGCGAGGCTGCGCACCGGCGGATCGGTGCGCAGCGGGAACATGGTGCGCTCGCGCGCCCCGACGCCTTCGCGCGTAAGCGCGACGCCGCGCAGCCAGAACGCGAAGCGCGTCTGGTCCAGCACCGTCGGCGGCCTGTCCTCGGACCGCCGCACCGAGCGCGCGGCGACGCGCTGGTCGATGTAGACGTAGGACCTGTGCACGGTGACGCGGGCCAGCGGCGAATGCCCGACGTAGGTGAGCGGCAGCTCGCCGAAGGGCGCATCGCTCACCTGCACCGGCTGGTCGGCGAAGTCCAGGTCGACGAAGCCGGACTTCATCGCCTCGCCGATGTTGCGGCGGGACGACGTGGCGCTGTCGGCCACGTGGACGCAGACGCCGGGCTCGTCGAGCAGGCTGCGCTGCGAGTCGCCCAGCGGGTGCAGGTCGCCGTGGGTCACGTTGAAGGGGATGGGGCCGTCGACGTTGATCGCCAGCGGCAGCGACGCGAGCCGGTCGGCAAGCCGCGAGAGCTTCTTGCGATGCCGTGACGCAGCCTCGTTGACCCAGCTGCCGCTGCCGGAGGGGAAGGACTTCCTGCTGTGGACGCGGCTGCCGTAGTACCCGAGGTAGTTGAGCAGCATCATCTCGTGGTTGCCCAGCACCGCATGGAACCAGGGCTCCTCGATCAGCGCCAGCGTGTCCAGCGACTCCGGCCCGCGGTCGATCAGGTCGCCCACCGAAAGGACGCGGTCGCGCTCCGGGTCGAACTCCATCCGCTCCAGCACTCGCTCGAACAGCGAGCGGTGGCCGTGCAGATCCCCGACCACCAGGTCCCTGCCGGCGGAATTCTCGGCAAGGCGCAGGCAGCGGGCGATCGTGGACAGTCCGGACACGGGCGTGCGGTTCCTTTCGTCAAGAGGGCGGGCACGCGCATCGCTTCCAGTGCACGCCGCCCTCTGGGACTCTAATCCCGGATCGACATGGGGGCAAACCGCAGACGCGCCGGAACCGACGGAAATGGGCCTTCCGGCGCACCGCCGGTCGGCCATAGCGCGCGCGGGCGCCGCAAACGGCCAAGATAGCTCCCGGATGTGACATCTCCGTGGCAGCATCGCCGCATGCTCGACATCCTTCACCTGGACGAATGGCTGGTCGCGGTCGACAAGCCCGCGGGCCTGCTGGTGCACCGCACGGGGCTTGATGCCGGGGAGACGCGCTTCGCGCTCCAGATGCTGCGCGACCAGCTCGGCCGCCCCGTGTGGCCGGTGCATCGCCTGGACAAGGGGACCAGCGGAGTGCTGCTCTTCGCGCTCGATGCGGGCACGGCCGGGCTGCTGGGCCGGCGATTCGAGGCGGGCGCGTCGCTGCGCAAGACTTATCTCGGGATGGTGCGCGGCTGGCCGGCGGCCGAAGGGCTGGTGGACCATCCGCTGCGGCGCCTGGCCGACGACGCGCGCCGCGGCGGCGACGAGATCCAGGAAGCGCGCACGCGCTTCGCCACGCTGTCCCGCCACGAGCTCGCCCTGCCCGCCGGCAGTTTCGCGAGCACGCGCTGCGCGCTGATGGAACTGCAGCCGCTCAGCGGCCGGCGCCACCAGCTGCGCAGACACATGAAGCACCTCGCCCATCCGCTGATCGGCGACGCCACGCACGGCAAGGGCCCGCTGAACCGCGCGGTGGCTGGCCTGCTGGGGCTGCAGCGGCTCTGGCTGCATGCGCTGCGGCTGGAGATCGAGCATCCGGCCGACGGCCACATGCTGCGCATCGAGGCCCCCCTCGGCCCCGAGTGGCAGGCATGGGCGCAGCACGCCGTCCCTGGCCCTGCAGGCTGACGAGGCACGGGATCGCGGACGGACTGCCGCCCGCGGGCGCGCAGGATCGCGGAAAGCGGCATTCCCCGGGCGCGCGCCCCGCGCCCGCGCGCCGCGCCTTGCGCCACAATGCCCCGCGAAGCTTCCGCCCCATCCCCTGCGCCGCCCAACACCACGAGGAACCCATGACCACGAAAGCCCAAGCCGCCTCGAGCCACAACTGCTTCGACGTCAGCTTCGACCAGGGCGTCGCCCACATCCGGCTGAACCGCCCCGAGGCCTTCAATGCGATGAACCGGGACTTCTGGAACGAGCTCCCGGAGATCGTGCGCGACATCGACGACCATGCCCGCGCGCGCTGCATCGTCGTCTCGTCCACCGGCAAGCACTTCTCGGCGGGCATGGACCTGCAGGTCTTCGACGGGGTGACCTCGCCGGACGGCGAAGGCGACGACAGGCACACCGCGATGGAGTCCTTCCGCCGTCACGTGCATCACCTGCAGGGCGCCTTCAGCTGCCTGGACCAGGCCCGCATGCCGGTGCTCGCTGCCATCCAGGGGGCCTGCATCGGCGGCGGCGTCGACCTGGTGTCGGCCTGCGACATCCGCTATGCGACCGCGGACGCCTTCTTCTGCATCCAGGAGATCAACATCGGCATGACCGCCGACGTCGGCACCTTCCCGCGGCTGTGCAAGCTGATCCCCGAGGGCTGGGTGCGCGAGATGGCCTACACCGGATGCCGCCTGCCGGCGCAGAAGGCGAAGGAGATCGGCCTGGTCAACGAGGTCTTCGACACGCACGAGGCGCTGCTCGCGCATGTGCTCGCAACGGCGCGCGAGATCGCGTCGAAGGCGCCGCTGGCGGTGGCCGGCTCGAAGGTGATGATCAACTACGCGCGCGACCACACGATCGCCGACGGGCTCGACTACATCGCGACCTGGCAGACGGGCATGTTCTCCGGCGCGCACATGGCCGAGGCCTTCCGCGCGAAGCAGGAGAAGCGCGAGCCGCGCTTCCCCGACCTGCACCCGCTGCGCCGGCGCATGTGAGGAAGCGGGGCGCAGCCGCTGCGCCCGGCCGCTCCGGGCGCGCGGCCCCCGCAACCGGGGTCAGCGCCGCCCGCGCGCCTCGCCGGTGTCCACCGGGGCGTAGTAGGGGCGATCGCCGAGCGCATCCACGCGGGCCCAGAAGGCCTCTCCCGAGGCCAGCCCGCGCTCGTCCTTGCCCGCGGTCTGGCGCCAGATGTTCCAGGAGTCCGGATGCAGCCGGACCGCCAGCGCGAACTGCGCCTGCGCCTCCTGCTCCCGCCCCCGGCGCGCCAGGTGCCGCCCGAGGCGAAAGCGCGCATGCGCCTCGGCGATCGCCGGGTCCGCGGGCTTCAGCCTCGCGGCCAGGGTCGCGGCGTCGGGCAGGTGGCCGCTCTGCGTTCCCTTGCGCGCCCAGTCGCGGATCGCATCCAGGTAGCGCTCTTTCACGCGCCTTCGCTCCTCGATCGCCTCCTCGGGCATCGTGAACCTCTGGCGGTCCATCCGGCGGAAGCCGTCGGTGGCGCCGGCGGTCTCCGGCCCGCGGACGATGCGGCCGGATTCGTCGATCCACACCGCCTGCGGCACGTTGACCAGTCCGTAGAGATCGGCCACGTGATGGTCATGGTCGACCAGGCAGGGATAGGCCGGGGCGGCCGCCTCGATCCAGGGCCGGGCGGCCTCGGGCCCGTCCATCGCAATGGCCAGGACGGTGAAGCCGAGGTCCTTCAGTTCGTCGTGCAATGACTGCCACACGGGCAAGTCGGCGCGACACCCTCACCAGGAAGCCCAGGTGGCGAGGAAGACCTTGCGGCCCCGGTGATCGGACAGGCGATGGACGCTGCCCTCGAGGTCCGGCAGCGCGAAGTCCGGCGCCTCCAGCGAGGCGAGCGCCTCGGCACGCTGTCCGCTGCCGGTGCCCAGGACCCAGGTTTCGCCTTCATCGTCATGGACGACCGGGTGCCCCATGTAGCGCCACATCGCGGCGAGGTCGAGCAGGCCTTCGCGCTCGATCCCGGCGCCCTGGGGCAGCGGCACGCAGGCGTCGGCGCGGCACAGGCCCTCGGGCTTCCAGGTCCAGCCGGTGGCGCGCTCGACATCGTCGCGCCCGGCCCAGAGGGCGTCGCCGCTGGCGCGGGCGCCGGGGAGCGGAGTCTCGCGCTGCTCGTGAAGGACGGTGATCACGTTCTGGCCTCTCTTCTCGGGATGGCGCGGGCGCCGGCCCGCGGGCCGGCTGCCCGGCACTGGTCAGGCGGCCTGCTGCATGGCCGGATAGTCGATGTAACCCTCGGGCCCGCCGCCGTAGAAGGTGGCGCGGTCGTAGGGGGTGAGCGCGGCCCCGGCGCGAAGGCGTGCCGGCAGGTCGGGGTTGGAGATGAACAGCCGGCCGAAGGCGATCGCGTCGGCGTGGCCGCGCTCGATGGCTTCGGCGGCGGTGTCGCCGCGGAAATTGCCGGCGGCGATCAGCACGCCTCGCCACGCCGGCCGGAACAGCTCGGCGGCCGAAGGCACGCCCTGGTGGTCGACCTCGGCCTGGCCGGCGCCGCTGGCGCGCGGCTCGATCAGGTGAAGGTAGGCCAGCCCCATCCGGTCGAGCTGCCCGATCAGGTGGCCGTACAGCGGCATCGGCTCGGCTTCGCCGCTGTCGTTGGCCACGCCGAAGGGCGACAGGCGGATGCCCACGCGGTCAGCGCCCCATACGGCAGCGACGGCTTCGGTGACCTCGAGGCTGAGCCGGCAGCGGTTCTCGATCGACCCGCCGTAGGCGTCGGTGCGCTGGTTGGTGCGCGCCTGCAGGAACTGTTCGAGCAGGTAGCCGTTGGCCGAGTGGATCTCCACGCCGTCGAAGCCGGCATCGAGCGCGTTGCGCGCCGCCTGCGCATAGCCTTCGACGATGCCAGGAATCTCGTCGGTGCGCAGCGCGCGCGGCACCGGATAGGGCTCGCGCTTGAACTGCGCAGTGGTGACCTTGCCGTTGGCGGCGATCGCCGAGGGCGCGATCGGCTGCGCCCCGCCGGGCTGGTGCGAGGGATGCGAGATGCGCCCGACGTGCCAGAGCTGCAGGAAGACGCGTCCTCCCTTGGCATGCACCGCCTGCACCACGCCCTTCCAGCCCTGCGCCTGCTCCGCGGTGTGGATGCCCGGCGTGGCCGGCGCGCCCTGGCCGGTGGGCAGCACCTGCGATGCCTCGGCGATGATGAGCCCGCCCTGCGTGGCCCGCTGGCCGTAGTACTGCGCATGCAGCGCGTTGGGGACGTTGCCCGGAACGGTGGCGCGCATCCGCGTGAGCGGCGCCATGACCACCCGGTGCGAGAGCTCGTAGGGGCCGACCTTCAGGGGCCTGAACAGCGATTCCATGGACATCATCGTTCCTTCGATTCGCCCTGGCGCACCAGGGACAGTTGACGGCATTGCGCGACCAGGTTCCCGGCCGAATCCCAGAGGGCGCCGTCCTCGATGAGGCGCCCGTCGATCATGTCGTTCGCGGTGAAGCGCCCCAGCATCCAGCCCGGCGCCGGGCGCCGGCGCACGTGGACGGTGAGCTCGATCGTCGGCACCCAGCCCACCATGCCCAGCAGCCCGAACACCGCGGGCGGGAAGGCGTCGGCGAACAGCAGGCTGGCCAGGGTGTCGGGCGGGCGGCCGTCGTGGAAACGGATCCAGCCGCTGACCAGCGCCTCGCCGGCAGCGCCGGCGCGCGCCTGCCCGGGGTGCAGGCGGATGTCGAGCCGGTCGAGGATGGGCAGCGGCAGGCCCTGCTCGCCGCCGGAGCGCGACACGCACTCCTCGGGCGGCGGCATTGCCGGAGGCTTCAGCGAAACGACCGGCTCGGCCGGCCGGTCGAGGTCGCCGAGCGCGGCCAGCACCTCGAGGCAGGTCTTGCCGTCCTGGACCAGCGTGGCGCGCCCGGTGCTCAGCGTGCGCCCCTGCCGCAGCACCTGGACGTCGACCCGGAAGGGCTTTCCGGCAAGGCCCGGGCGCAGGAAGTGGACGGTGACGCTCAGCGGATCGATGTGTCCGGGCATCGCCCGCTGCAGCGCGGCCACCGCCAGCGTCAGCAGGTAGCCGCCGTTCGGGTTGTCGCCGATGTTCCAGGCGGGGTGCACGAGGCCGGACCAGGCGCCGTCCGCCAGGGCCTCCAGCCGTGTTTCGGTGTCGAAGTCGCTCATGGCGAATGTGTACCGTGGATCGCGGGCGCTGTCCCGCGGGGGCCGTGGATTTCGGTCCGCGCACCGGCCGCACTGCGCCCGGGGGGCACCGCGCCGGAGCACCGGCCGGGAGGCGCCGCGCGCCGGATCAGACCCGCCGGACCGCCGCCAGGCGCGGCGCCCAGTAGCGCGCGTCGATGCCGTCGAGCCGCACGCGGCCGCCGGTGGACGGGGCATGCACGAAGCGGCCGCCGCCGACGTAGATGCCGGCGTGCGAGAACGGGCCGGTCGCGTTGAAGAAGACGAGGTCGGCGGTGCGCACGCGGGTGCGCGGCACCGCGCGCCCGACCGCGGCGAGCTGCGCCACGGTGCGCGGCAGCGCCACGCCGGCAGCCCCGCGGAAGACGTGGACGATCAGCCCGCTGCAGTCGAAGCCGGTCTCGGGGGTGTTTCCGCCCCATCGGTAGGGCGTGTCGACGAGGCTCAGCGCAAGGAAGACGACCTCGCGCGCGAAGTCTTCGGTGAGCGCGCCCGTCCAGTCCGTCGCGGCTTCGGGCGGGCCCGGGGCGCGGCCGCCGCCGGTCGGCGGCAGGCTCGAGCACGCCGACAGCAGCATGGCCGCGCAGCCGCCGAGCAGCGCAAGGCGCCTGCCCTCGGCGGCCGGCTGGCGATCGCTCGAATGGTCGATGGATTTCGTGTCGTGCATCGGCTTCACGGGTCGGACGCCCTGCGCAGAGCTTACGACGGCCTGCGGCCGTGCGTCACCCGCTGCAGCGGAACGGAACGGCCCGAGGGACCGGCGGCGCGGCGCGGCCGGGGCCTCGGGCTAGACTCGGCGGCCCTGCGCCCCGTGAAGGATCCAGCATCATGGTCAAGCTCCTGTTCTGCCTGCGCCGCCTGCCGCACCTGAGCCGCGAGGAATTCCAGCGCTACTGGCGCGAAAGGCACGCGCCGCTGGTGGCCTCCCATGCCAAGGCGCTGGGCATCCGCCGCTACGTGCAGCGGCACACGATCGACGAGCCCATGTACGCCGGAATGGGCAAGCCGCGCGGCGGCACCGCTCCGTGGGACGGCGTCGCCGAGCTCTGGTGGGAGCGCGAGCAGCTCACCGATCCGGCAGCGATCGAAGCCGCCCGCCGCGCCAGCCGCGAGCTGCTGGAGGACGAGGCCAGGTTCATCGACCTGCCCGGCTCGCCGGTGTTCTTCGTCGACGACTTCGAGGTGATCCCGCTGGAGGCCGCCGCCCGGGGCGGCCCCGCTCACCAGGCGTAGCCCAGCCCGATCAGCCAGGTGGTGTCGGAGCCGCCGCGCGAGGCCCCGGTGTCATCGTCCCAGTCGAGGTTCAGCTGCAGCGAGGCAGTGAGCCCGGAGGCGAGCGGTACCCGCAGGCCGGTGCGGCTGCGCAGCGAAAGCTGCGTGTCCCCGCCCAGCGTGCGGAAGCCCCGCTGGTCGTGGAAGACCTCGGCCGACAGGGTGTCGAGCCGGTGCGAGAAATTCAGGCCCCAGCCCAGCGCCGGCGAGGTGTCGTCCTCCCCCGCCAGCCGGCGCACCGAGATCACCTCCGGACCGGCCCGCACCGAAAGCGCGGTGCGCTCGGTCTGGATCAGCTGCCGGCCGTAGCCCACGCCCAGCGTCGCGCGCCTGGAGATGTCCCGGAAGCGGTCGCGCTCGGCGGAGCCTCGCGCGTAGAGGAAGCTGTCGTCGTCGAGGAAGCGGTCGAAGTTGCCCGAGACCAGCCAGTTCTGGGCAGTGGTCCCGGCATCGTCGCTCTCCTGAAGGAACTTGCCGGTCAGCGCGTAGCGCCAGTCGAGCGCGCGCGCGCCGAAGTCGCCCTCCGCGTAGAGCCGGTCGCTGGTGGTGCCGCCGCGCGCGAAGGCGCCCGAGAGCGCGGCCCTGCCGTTGTAGGAGACGCCCTCGCCGCTCTCCTCGGGCTTGGGATTCAGGTAGCGCAGGCGGGCGATCTGCAGCGGCTGCCCGGCCGGCGCGGCGGTTGCTGCTGCCGGGGCGGTTGCGGCGGTTGCGGCGGTCGCGGCGGTTGAGGCGGTTGCGGCGGTCGCTGCTGCCGGGGCGGTTGCTGCGGTCGGCGCGGCATCCTCCTGCCCCGCCTGCGGCGCCGGCCTGGCGGCCTCGGGAGTGAGCAGCACCTTCCCGGGCCCGGCGGGCTTCATCATCACCGACTCGGTGCGCTCGGCGCGCTCGCGCAGGATGGTGACCGGCTTGTCGGTCTCGATCGCGCTGACCTCGTAGCGCGGGATCTTCAGCTCGCCGGCCCAGGTGGTCTCGAAGGTGAGCGTCGACGGCGACATGTGCAGGATGCGGCCGGTCAGCCGGTCGCCGTTGTGCAGGGTGATGCTGTCGGCCCGGGCGCCGGCGCAGAGCGATCCCAGGGCGATCGCGACGAGGACGGCGCCGCTGCGGGCGCCTGGACGGAGGAGGTTCTTGGTATCGGTCATCCGCCTTTTTATAGTGGATCGGCAGACGCCATGCAAACCGGCTGGGCCCGGGCCTGCGACAATGCCTGCCCCGGATCCAGACCAGGCCCGATGACGATGCCGCCCGATTTCCGCCCAGACGCGGCCCAGACCCAGCGGCTGCTGAGGCTGCACCGCCGCGCGCTCGCGTTTCGCGATGCGCAGCGCGACGCGGACCTGGTGGCGGACGTGGACCTGCGCTATCGCGAGGCGCTGTCCGCGCGCTGCAGGGCGGCGCAGGGGCTGGATGGCGGGCGCATCCTCTACAACGTGAGCAACCTGTGCCGGCGCCGGGCCCCGACCAGCATCGACCGGGTGGTGCTCGCGCTGCGCGCGGAGCTGGAGCGCCGGCCGCAGCGGCTGCTCCCGGTGGCCTTCGACGGCACGAACTGGCGCGAGGCCGTCGACCTGGCGGCCGACGACGACCCGCAGGCCCCGAGGATGGCGGCGACCGGCCAGGCGCTCGCCGCCGGTCCGGGCGACCGCTTCCTGAACGTGGAACTCGACTACCTGCTGCCGGTCCAGGCCTTCGCGCAGCTGGCCCGCATGCGGCGCACCGGGCTGCGCATCGCCACGCTGGTCCACGACGTCTTCGCGCTGTCCTACCCGGAGTGGACCACCTACGCCGAGGTGCTGTCCTTCGACGCCTGGCTGCAGCGCAGCCTCGCCGCCTCCGACCGGATCGTCTGCCTGTCCCAGCACAGCGCGCGTCAGCTGCGGCGCTGGGTCGCAACCGCACCGCTGCCTTCGGGCGCGCCGCGGCGCAGGCTGCCGGTTTCGGTGATCGACGCCGGCGGCGACGGCCTGGACGCGGCCGGCCCTGCGCCGCAGTGGACCGGGGCCGGCGACGCCGCCCGCTTCGCGCTGCCCGACGACGAGCTGCCGACCTTCCTGGCGATCGCGGCCACCCACCCCCGCAAGGGCGTCGACACGCTGGTCGCCGCCTTCTCCCAGCTCTGGGTGCAGGGCCTGGACCTGCGGCTGGTGCTCAGCGGCCGCTCGGTCGACCGGAACTTGGCGGCATCGATCCGGGCGCACCCGGAATACGGCCGCCGGCTGATGGCGCCGGGCTTCCTCGGCGACGCTCAGCTGCGCCGGGTCGCCGCCCGCGCGCAGGCGCTGATCCTGCCCTCGCGCGACGAGGGCTTCGGCCTGCCGATGGCCGAGGCCGCAGCGCTCGGACGGCCGGCGATCGCCCGCGACATTCCGGTGTTCCGGGAGATCGCTGGCGACCAGCCCTTCTGGTTCGAATCCGGCAGGGGACCGCAGCACACGCTGGCGGCGCGGCTGCGCGACTGGCTGGCGCTGGATGCGGCGCAGCGCGCCCGGCACGTGCCTGCGCAGGCCTTCTCCCCGTGGAGCCGCAGCACC
>JBKHVS010000057.1:0-17609 GCA_046569945.1 Gammaproteobacteria bacterium
CGTCCGCGCCCAGATTCCGCGACACCTTAACCAGGCGCAACGCGCCGGCCGGTAGCGACTGCTCCGTGCCTTGCACCAACAGCAGCGAGGCCGTCGTCATTGAGGCGTCCGGCCGCACCTGGATCAGCGCCAGCAGCGCGTCGGGCGGGATTTCCGCCGGGCTGCCGACGCCGCGTTCGGCGAGCTCGGCCGCGGTGAACTGCGGCAGGATGCCGGCCTCGACCAGCGGGGCTGGATCGGTCTCGGGCGCGAATCGCACCGGGTAGTGGGTCGGCTCGCCGCCGCGCCAGCCGTGTTCGGCCAGGAAGCGCGCGACGCTGCCGATCGCATCGACCGGGCTGGCGCGCAGGTCGATCCGCCCGTCGCCGTCGAAGTCGGTGGCATAGCGCCTGATGCTGCCGGGCATGAACTGCGGCAGGCCGATCGCACCGGCGAAGGAGCCGCGCACCGCAGTGACGTCGGCGCCGTCCTCGCGCGCATGGAGCAGGAACTGCTCGAGCTCGCTGCGGAAGTAGTCGGCTCGGCGCGGGTAGTCGAAGGCCAGCGTCGACAGCGCGTCGAGCACCCGGAAGTCGCCGGTCACGCGGCCGTAGATGGTCTCGACGCCGATGATCGCGACGACGATCTCGGGCGGCACCTGCCAGGTGGCCCGGGCCCGCTCGAGCGCAGCCTCGTGGGTGCGCCAGAAGGCGAGGCCTTCGCGCACCCGCAGCGGGTCGAGGAAGCGCGCGCGGTAGGCCTTCCAGGAGCGCTTGAAGCCGCTGGGCGCCGGCGCGATCAGGCGCAGCACCGTCGCGTTGCGGCGCGCGTCGCGGAACACGCTCTCCAGCGCCGGGCGCTCGAAGCCATGACGCTCCACCATGGCGTCGATGAACTCGGCGACCTCCTGCCGGTCCCCGTAGTGCGGGGCCTCGGCGGCCGGTCGCTTCGCGGGTTCGCCCGGCGGGCGCTTGGCGTGCGCGGGGAGCGCGGCGACCGCAAGCAGCAGGGCCAGCAGCAGGCTCATCCAGCCGGGCCGGGGTGCTGCGCCCGCGCTGCGGGGGAGGGGAGGACGGGAAGCGGGAGTCGGGAACTGGGCAGTCAAGGCTTGAACGCGTGCACGAGGGTACGCAAGTGTCGCACGCGTTCGCCCCGCGCCGGCGCCTCGGCCCCGTAGCGCAGCAGGTTGTAGAGGTCCACGATCGAGCGGGCGCGCTCGGCCTCCCCGGGTTCGAGCACCTCCTCGGCGCGCTCGAGCAGCCGGTGGGAGGTTTCGTGGGGCTCGCGCAGGATGCCGGCCGCGGCCAGGCGCTGGCAGAACTCGGCGTAGGCGCGCTCGACCGGGTCCCGGGCGGCGCGCGGGTGCAGCGTGAGCAGCGCGACGCCGCCGACCAGCACCGCGAGGCCCGCCGCAAGGAGGCCGACCAGCGACTGCCAGTCGAGCCCCATACCGAGGCTGGCGAGCAGGCGCCGCTGGCGTGCCTGGTCGTAGGAGAGCACCCACTGGCTCCAGGCGTTGCCCAGCGCCTCGAAGTTGAATCTCAGGCTGTCGATCAGCGGCAGGTCCAGCCCGGCCAGCTCGCCGGCCGGGCGCAGCGCGCGGCTGCCGAACTCGATGCGGTCCGGGGCGATGGCCGCGGTGGGGTCGACCCGCACCCAGCCGCGGCCTTCGAGCCAGACCTCGGCCCAGGCATGGGCATCCGCCTGGCGGACGATCCAGTAGCCGTCGACCGGATTGCGCTCGCCGCCCTGGTAGCCGGTGACCACGCGGGCCGGCACCTGCATCGCGCGCATCAGCACCACGAAGGCGCTTGCGTAGTGCTCGCAGAAGCCTGCCTGCGTGCCGAACAGGAAGCCATCGACCGGGTCGTGCTCCAGCAGCGGCGGCTGCAGCGTGTAGCGGAAGGGCGCGGCGCCGAACATCGCCAGCGTCCGCTGGACCAGCGCCTGCGCCCGCCCCGGGGCTTCCGGCGCCTCCGCCAGCCAGCGCTGCGCGAGCTCGAGGGTCCGGGGGTTGGACGCCTCGGGAAGACGCAGCCAGCTGGCCAGGCTCTCCGGCGTCTCGTTGAGCCCGAAGCGGTAGTCGGTCTGGCTCTCCAGCCGGTAGCGCAGCCGCTGCGTGACCGGCGAGCGCGCCATCAGCAGCATGTCCGGCATCAGCAGCGCTTCGCCGCTGGGCAGCCCTTCCACGCGCACCGGCGCCTCCAGCGCGAACAGCCAGGGCCGGTTGCTGGCCTCCTGCGTGACCGTGTAGCGCAGCGTCGAGACCGGGTCGCCCTGGACGCTGGGCAGCGGCTGGGGCGCCGCCGGCCGCGCCAGCGGCTTCCAGGTCCTGCCGTCGAACTCGCCGAACACCGGGCCGCGCCAGTACATCCGTGCCGGCGCCGGGGCGTCGCCCTCGAAGAGCACCCTGAAGGCGAGCGCGTCGGAGCGGCTGAGGCTCGATATCTGGCCCGGGCTCATCGACTCGGACAGGCCGGTGCCGCCGGTGTGGGCGTCGTCCGGCAGTCCCCACAGCGGGCCCTGCACCCTGGGGAACAGCACGAAGAAGAGGATGGCGATCGGCATCGCCTGCAGCAGGATCGTGCCCGCGGTCCGGAACCGGCGCGCCACCGGCTGCTCGCGGGTGCCGAACTGCATCGTCAGCATCGCGGTGAGCAGCGCCAGGACCGCGGCGCCGGTGAGCGCGGCGGTCAGCATCGACTGCGAGTGGAAGAAGGAGGTCAGCAGCAGGAAGAAGCAGAGGAAGATCACCACGAAGAGATCGCGGCGGGCGCGCATCTCCATCAGCTTCAGGCCCAGGAACAGCACCAGCAGCGCCACTCCCGGCTCGCGCCCCAGCAGCGTGCCGTAGTGGGCGAACACCGCGGCTCCGCAGGCGATCGAGGCCACCCAGCGGACCGAATCGCGCGGCAGCCAGCGCCCCGACATCACCAGGCCGAAGCGCCACAGGAACAGGATGCCGAAGCCGGCCGAGGTCCACCAGGGCAGGTGCGGGAGCTGCGGCAGCACCGCCAGCAGGATCGCCCCCATCAGGAACAGCGTCTCGCGGCGGTCCCGCTCCCACTGCTCTCCGAGCCTGCCGCCCAGTGCGCGCAGCGAGAGCTTCAGTCCGCCGCCGGTCGTCGTCCCCACCTCAGGCCTCCAGCGTGGCCAGCGCCTCGAGCGAGCGCTCTCGATGCTCGGGACCGGCGTCGGAGTCCAGCCGGATGCCGGGCAGCAGCAGCGCCCAGCGCGCGCCGGCCGCGTCGGCGTCCATCACCCAGCGCGTCAGCCGCGACACGCGGGCCTCGACGTCCAGGTGCGCCGGCAGGCGGTGCCAGTCGAGCACCAGGTCGCCGCGCTCCCCGCCGTCGAATTCCTTGGTCAGCAGCTCGTCGGACGCGGTGCGCGCCATCGCCTTCCAGGCGATCCGGCGCGGCGAATCGCCGGGCCGGTAGGGGCGCACCGCAGCCACGTCGTCCTCGCCGCCGCCGGCGCCCTGGCCGTCGCCGGCCAGCTCGAAGGCCTCCGGCAGGGGTGCGGCAGGCGTCTCCGGCGTCGGGTAGACCAGCGCGCGCATTGCCGGCTGCCACCAGGCCCAGGCCCGCCAGAGCCCCAGCGGATAGGTGGTCCACACGGTGATCCTCGGCACCGCCAGCCAGCCGCGGCGCTCGGTGGGCAGCGCGATGCGCACCGTCTGCTCCGAGCCCGGCGCCACGTCGGCCACCTCGTGGCCGGCCATGCCGGGGACCTGCAGGCGGATCGCCTGGCGGTCGCCGCGGCCCGGGTTCGACAGCTGCAGGCTGAACTCGGCCGGCTGGCCGGCGAACACAGGCTCGGCGCGGCCGGGCTTCAGCACGAGCGACGACAGGTTCGCATACGCATGCAGCAGGGCCACGATGGCGACCGCGGCGAGCAGGAAGGTGAGCATGAAGCCCAGCTGCAGCGCGTAGTTGATCGAGGCGACCAGCATGGTGAGCAGGACCACTGCATAGAGCATCCCGGCCCGGCTCGGCAGCACGTAGATGTTGCGCCGCGCGAGCGTCAGCTCGCCCCGCGGGGTGCGCCTGCGCGCCTCGATCCAGCGGGCGAGGCGCTCGAAGGGGAGGGCGCCCAAGGCCGCCTCAGGGAACCGCCACCGACCTGAGCACGCCCGAGACCAGTTCCGCGCGCCCGCGGTGCGACACTGCGCCGCCCTTCGCCGGGCGCAGCCGGTGCCCGGCCACCGCCTGCAGCACCGCCTGCACGTCGTCCGGCAGCACGTGGTTGCGGCCGTCGAGCATCGCCCAGGCGCGCGCCGCCTGCAGCAGGCCGAGCCCGGCGCGCGGCGACAGGCCCTCGGCCAGCGCCGGCGAGCGGCGGCTGAAGGTGAGCAGGTTCTGCACGTAGTCCAGCAGCGCCGGCGCGCAGCGCACCTCGCGGACCTGCCGCTGGAGATGCCGCAGCTCGTCGATGTCCATCCGCGGCTTCAGCGCGTCGAGCAGCGCGCGCCGGTCCCGCCCCTCGAGCAGGGCCCGCTCGGACTTGGGGTCCGGGTAGCCCAGCTCGATGCACATCAGGAAGCGGTCGAGCTGCGACTCGGGCAGCGGGAAGGTGCCGATCTGGTCCTGCGGGTTCTGGGTGGCGATGACGAAGAACGGATCCGGCAGCGGCTGGGGCGTGCCGTCGATCGACACCTGTCGCTCCTCCATCGCCTCGAGCAGCGCGCTCTGGGTCTTGGGGGAAGCGCGATTGATCTCGTCGGAGAGCAGGACCTGGGTGAAGACCGGGCCCGGATGAAACACGAACTTCGCATTGTCCCGGTCGAAGACGCTGACGCCGACGATGTCGGCTGGCAGCAGGTCGTTGGTGAACTGCACCCGCTTGAACTGCAGGCCGAGCGAGATGGACAGCGCGTGTGCCAGGGTGGTCTTGCCGACGCCGGGCAGGTCCTCGATCAGCAGGTGGCCGCGGGCGAGCAGGCAGGCGAGCGAGAGCCGGATCTGCGGCTGCTTGCCGACGACGATCTGGCCGACCTGGGCGGCGACCGCCTGGATGTTCTCGAGCATTCGGGCAGGGCCAGAGGCTGGGATGTGCGGGGTCGTGCCGAGTGTACGCGAGGCTCCGTTCGCGGCGCGCCGCGCCAGGGGCGGGGCCGACGGCCGGCGCGCAGCGAGCGGCGAAAGGGGACGGTCGGCGCGCGGCGCGCGGCGCAAGGGCGCCGGTGCGAGGGCGCCGGTGCGAGGGGGGCGCCGGCGCGGCGCATCGACGCGCCGCCGGTCCGCTCGAAGCTGCTACGATCGACCGGGCCCGCCGCCGGGGCCTGCCCCGGTCCGTCCGAACCGTTTCCAGGAGGCCGACATGTCCGCCGTTCCGAACACCGCCGCCGACGCACCGCTCGTCCAGGTCAGCCGCGAGGGCCCGGTCGTCACGCTGACTCTCAACAGGCCCGCCCAGTTCAACGCCCTTTCCGAGGGGCTGATGTCCGCGCTCCAGGCGGAGCTGGACCGGGTGGCCGCGGACGACTCCGCCCGCGTGGTGATCCTCGCCGCGGCAGGCAAGGCCTTCTGCGCGGGCCACGACCTGCGCGAGATGCGCGCCGACCCCTCGCACGACTACTACCGCACGCTGTTCGCGCAGTGCGCGAAGATGATGCTGACGATCCAGCGGATGCCGCAGCCGGTGATCGCCCGGGTGCACGGCATCGCCACCGCGGCAGGCTGCCAGCTCGTCGCGATGTGCGACCTCGCCGTGGCCGCCGAGGAGGCGAGGTTCGCGGTGTCCGGCGTGAACCTGGGCCTGTTCTGCTCGACCCCGTCGGTGCCGCTGTCGCGCAACGTGCCCCGCAAGACCGCCTTCGAGATGCTGGTCACTGGGGAGTTCATCGATGCGCGTACCGCGGCCGAACGCGGGCTGATCAACCGCGCGGTGCCCGCGGCCGAACTGGACGCGGAGATCGCGCGGTTGGCGCAGCTGATCGCGGCCAAGCCGCCGGTGGCGATCGCCGCGGGCAAGGGGCTGTTCTACCGGCAGCTCGAGATGGGCGTCGAGGCCGCCTACCAGCTCGCGGGCCAGACCATGGCCTGCAACATGATGGAGGAGCCCACGCTCGAGGGCGTGCAGGCCTTCATCGAGAAGCGCAAGCCGAACTGGTAGCCGGCGGCCGGGGCGGCCGCCCGTACCGGCGGTACAGCGCCTCGCGCCCGCGCGGGTCCACGTTCACCCGCTCCAGGTCTCCCGCCACCTGCTCGAGCGCCATCAGCCGCGGGTCCATCACCCGGTACCAGAGCCATGGCAGGTAGGCGATCGGGAACATGCCCTGGTAGCCGCTCGGCAGCCGTGGCAGGTCGGGGAAGTTGCGCAGGCACTGGTAGCGCCGCGACGGGTTCGCGTGGTGGTCGGAGTGGCGCTCGAGCTGGAACAGCATCAGGTTGGTGTAGGTGTGGTTCGCGTTCCACGAGTGGTGCGGCTGCGGGCGCTCGTACCTGCCGTCGGGCAGCCTGCGGCGCAGCAGCCCGTAGTGCTCGACGTAGTTTGCGCTGGTGAGCTGCCACCAGGCCACCAGGTTGTGGATGAGCAGGAAGGGCAGGAGCTTCCAGCCGAAGGCCGCCAGCAGGCCGCCCTGCAGCACGACGGTGATCGCGCCCGACTGCAGGATCGCGTTGCCGGCGTTCCAGGCGGAGCGGCCGTTGCGGGCCAGCCGCTCGCGCTCCAGCACCCAGGCGCGGCGCATCGCGCCCGGCACCTCGCGCAGCGCGAAGCGGTAGATGCTCTCGCCCATGCGCGCGCTCGCCGGATCCTCTGGCGTGGCCACGTGCCGGTGGTGGCCGCGGTTGTGCTCCACGCAGAAGTGGCCGTAGGCGGGCACCGCCAGCACCAGCTTCGCCAGCCACTGCTCGAGCCGCGTGTTCTTGTGCCCCAGCTCGTGCCCGGTGTTGATGCCCAGCCCGGAGCCCAGCCCCGCGGCATACGCCACTGCAAGGTAGCCCCACCAGGACAGCGCTTGCGTGCCGACCCACCAGGCGGCGCCGGCCAGTGCCAGGTAGTGAAGCGGCACCGCGATCCAGGTGAGCACCCTGTAGTAGGGGTCGGCCTCGAGCTGCGGAACGATCGCCTCGGGCGGATTGTTCTCGTCCTCGCCGAGCCACCAGTCGAGCAGCGGCCCCAGCAGGTAGGCGATCGCCAGCGGCGTGAGCAGGTAGGCCTCGTGCCCGGTGGCGTGGTGCAGGCCGATGCCGGCGAAGCCGACCAGCGGGTTGACGACCGAGCCCAGCCAGAGCCATCGGCGCCGGTCGCGGTACACGATGCGGCCGAGGGCGGGATCGTCGCTGACGTAGGTGGCGGGCATGGCGGGCTCGCTGCGTGAGGGCGCGCCCGTCCGGCCGGGCGTCAGTCCCAGTCGGAAGATAGCAGCTGCTTGAGCTGCTCGAGTCCCTCCCTGCCGATCCGCCCGGCGATCCGCTCCTCCACCCGCTCGATCATCCGCGCGCCCGCCCGGTTCAGCTCGCGCCCGGCCTCCGTGTAGAAGACCAGCTTCGAGTTGCCCCGATCGGGGTCGTCGCGCAGTTCGAGGATGCCGCGGCGGGCGAGCTCCGCCACGGTCTTGTGCACCGCCTGCCGCGAGATGGCCAGCCGGCGCGCCAGTTCGGCCATGCTCATCGGCTTGCCGGCCATCAGCGCCAGCAGCCGGCTCTGCGCGGGCGTCAGGAACGCGAAGTCGCTGCTGCACCGCACGCTCTTCATGATCTCGCGCGCGAACCAGTCGTTGCGGGCCAGCAGCAGCTGCTTGAGGTTCGCCGTGGCGTGGCCTCGTTCTTCGTCCGCCCTGGCCGGGCCAGGCTCGTGGTCTTGGGATCGCGCGGGGTTCATCTCGTCCGTCTCGTCAACAAAGGTTGACATGCGGATTGTGGCGGCGTATTCTGAGAACGTCAACTAGGGTTGACGAGAAAGGGCGTTCCGCGCCGGGCCGACGAAGCCCTCGTCAGCGCGGATCGTTCCGCCGGCCGGAGCGTCACATTTCGGTTCGGGCGGCATCCATCCCTATAATCGAGGTTTTCCTCCAACGAAGGCGGCGAGAGCGGCGATGAAGATTCTTGTACCCGTGAAGCGCGTGGTGGACTACAACGTCAAGGTGCGCGTCAAGAGCGACGGCAGCGGCGTGGACATCGCGAACGTGAAGATGTCGATGAACCCCTTCGACGAGATCGCAGTCGAAGAGGCCGTGCGCCTGAAGGAGAAGGGCGTGGCCACCGAGGTCGTGGCGGTGAGCTGCGGCGTGGCCGCGTGCCAGGAAACCCTGCGCACCGCCCTCGCGATCGGCGCAGACCGCGCCATCCTCGTCGAGACCGATGCCGACCTGCAGCCGCTGGCGGTCGCCAAGCTGCTGAAGGCCCTGATGGACAAGGAGCAGCCCGGCCTCGCCATCCTGGGCAAGCAGGCCATCGACGACGACGCCAACCAGACCGGCCAGATGCTGGCGGCGCTGGCCGGCGCGGGCCAGGCCACCTTCGCCTCCAAGGTCGAAGTGGCCGACGGCAAGGCCACCGTCACCCGCGAGGTGGACGGCGGTCTCGAGACCATCGTGCTGTCGCTGCCGGCGGTGGTCACCACCGACCTGCGCCTGAACGAGCCGCGCTACGTCACGTTGCCCAACATCATGAAGGCCAAGAAGAAGCCGCTCGAGACCGTAAAGCCGGCCGACCTGGGCGTGGACGTCGCGCCCCGCCTGAAGACGCTGAAGGTGGTCGAGCCCGCCGGGCGCAAGGCAGGCATCAAGGTCGCCGACGTTGCGGCCCTCGTCGACAAGCTCAAGAACGAAGCGAAGGTGATCTAAATGGCAGCACTGGTCATTGCTGAACACGACAACGCATCCCTGCGGGCGAGCACGCTGAACACGGTCACCGCTGCGGCGCAGGCCGGCGGCGACGTCACCGTGCTGGTGGCGGGCCACAACTGCGCCGGCGCCGCCCAGGCCGCCGCCGCGGTCGCGGGCGTCACGAAGGTCCTGGTCGCGGATGCCGCCCACCTGGGCGATCATCTGGCCGAGAACGTCGCCGAGCAGGTGCTGGCGGTCGCAGAGGGCTACACCCACATCGTCGCGCCGGCCACCGCCTTCGGCAAGAACGTGGCGCCGCGCGTCGCGGCCCGCCTCGACGTCGCGCAGATCTCCGAGATCACCAGCGTCGAGAGCGCCGACACCTTCGTGCGCCCCATCTACGCGGGCAATGCGATGGCGACGGTGCAGAGCGCCGATGCGGTCAAGGTCATCACCGTGCGTACCACGGGCTTCGACGCCGCCGCCGCCACCGGCGGCTCGGCCGCGGTCGAGAACGTCGCTGCGGCCGCCGATGCCGGCAAGTCGCAGTTCGTCAGCCGCGAAGTCGCCAAGAGCGACCGCCCCGAGCTGGCCGGCGCCAAGATCGTCGTCTCCGGCGGCCGCGGCATGGGCAGCGCCGAGAACTTCAAGATCCTCGACCCCCTGGCTGACAAGCTCGGTGCGGCGCTGGGCGCCTCGCGCGCAGCGGTCGACGCAGGCTACGCCCCGAATGACTGGCAGGTCGGCCAGACCGGCAAGATCGTCGCACCGCAGCTGTACGTGGCGGTCGGCATCTCCGGCGCCATCCAGCACCTCGCCGGCATGAAGGACAGCAAGGTCATCGTCGCGATCAACAAGGACCCGGAAGCGCCGATCTTCGGCGTGGCCGACTACGGCCTGGTCGCGGACCTGTTCCAGGCCGTTCCCGAGCTGGTCGGCGCGCTGGGCTGATCCGGCAGACGCCTCCGTCCTCCGGTCCGCGGCATTCCCATGGGGAGCCGCGCCGGGGATGCGGATGGCAGGGCAGTACGGGCGCGCGGCGGGGAAACCCGTCGCGCGTCTTCGCATCGAATGAACGCAACGAACAACGAGCAGCAAGCGCAGGAGCATCCAGATGAGCTACGTCGCACCGGTTAAGGACATGATGTTCGTGGTCAGGGAACTGGCCGGCCTCGAGGACGTCTCGAGGCTGCCGGGCTGCGAGGAGGCCACCGACGAGACCGTCGAGGCGGTGCTCCAGGAGAACGCCAGCTTCGTGCAGGACGTGCTCGCGCCGCTGAACTGGGATGGCGACGTCGCTCCGTCCAGCCTCTCCAATGGCGTGGTCACCACCACCAGGGGCTTCAAGGAGGCCTTCCACGCCTTCGGCGCAGGCGGCTGGCAGGGCGTGAAGCACCCGGTCGAGTTCGGCGGCCAGGGGCTGCCCAAGCTGGTGGCGACGCCCTGCATCGAGATGCTCAACTCGGCGAACATGTCCTTCGCGCTGTGTCCGCTGCTGACGGACGGCGCCATCGAGGCCCTGCTCACTGCGGGCTCGCAGGACCAGTGCACGCGCTACATCCCGAACATGATCTCGGGCAAGTGGACCGGCACGATGAACCTGACCGAGCCGCAGGCAGGCTCGGATCTCGCGCTGGTGCGCGCCAGGGCCGTGCCCCAGGGCGACGGCTCCTACCGCATCTCCGGCCAGAAGATCTTCATCACCTATGGCGAGCACGACATGGCCGAGAACATCGTCCATCTCGTGCTGGCCCGCACCCCCGAGGCCCCCGAGGGCGTCAAGGGCATCTCGCTGTTCATCGTGCCGAAGTTCCTGGTGAACGAGGACGGCAGCCTGGGCAAGCGCAACGACGTCTGGTGCTCCTCGATCGAGCACAAGCTGGGCATCAAGGCGAGCCCCACTGCGGTGCTCATCTACGGCGACGGCAAGGGCGACGTGGGCGAGGGTGCGATCGGCTACCTGGTCGGCGAGGAGAACCGCGGCCTCGAGTACATGTTCGTGATGATGAACTCCGCGCGCTTCGCGGTGGGCATGCAGGGGGTCGCAGTGGCCGAGCGCGCCTACCAGAGGGCTGCCGCCTTCGCCAGGGAGCGCGTGCAGAGCCGTGACGTCGCCGGCTCGCCGGGCCCGGTCGCCATCGTCCACCACCCGGACGTGCGCCGCATGCTGATGACCATGCGCGCGATGACCGAGGGCGCGCGCGCGCTCGCCTACGTCGCGGCGGCGGCCAGCGACGCCGGCCATCACCATGCGGACGCCGAAGTGCGCAGGCAGAACATGGCCTTCTACGAATTCCTGGTCCCGATCGTGAAGGGCTGGTCCACCGAGATGTCGGTGGAGGTGGCCTCGCTGGGCGTCCAGGTGCACGGCGGCATGGGCTTCATCGAAGAGACCGGCGCCGCCCAGTACTACCGAGACGCGCGCATCCTGCCGATCTACGAAGGCACCACGGCGATCCAGGCCAACGACCTGGTCGGGCGCAAGACCGCGCGCGACGGCGGGGCGTTCGCGAAGTCCGTGGTGGCTAGCGTGCGGGAGACCGTTCAGGCGCTGGCAGCGGCGTCCGGCTCCGCCGACCTGGCCGCAATCCGCGAGACGCTCGCGGAGGGCGCGGATGCGATGGAGCGTGCGGTGGAGTTCATCGCCGCGAACTCGAAGGCGGACGTGCGCGCGGTCTATGCCGGCAGCGTGCCCTACCTGAAGCTGGCCGGCATCGTGCTGTCGGGCTGGCAGATGGCCCGGGCGGCTCAGGCTGCCGCGTCGCGCCTGGAGTCGGGCGATGACGCCGGCTTCATGGCTGCCAAGATCGCGACCGCGCGCTTCCACGCCGACCACATCCTGAGTCAGGCGCCCGGCCTGGCGAGCTCGGTGGTCGACGGCGCGTCGGGCGTGCTGGCGCTGGAGTCGGATCAGTTCTGACGCCGCGGCGCCGCAGCCGGGATCGGGGCCTTCGGGCCCCGATTTGTTTATGCGGCTCCGGTTATTTGGTGGGCGTCCCGGGCGGAATGCGGTCTGATGCCGGACCAGCGCTGCCCGGAGGTCGGGCAGCCGGTCAGCCAGGATGAAACCGATGAAGATCCGCCCCCTCGTGCTCGCCGCCGCCGTGCTGGCATTCCAGGTTCCCGTCGCCGGCGCCGAAGGCGTCTTCAAGGCGGTGATCTACGACGACGGCTCGAGTGCGGTTCTCGCCCGCGCCGGGGGCACGCTGGCGGCTCCCGCCGCGAGCGGCGCCCGCCTCGTCGTCAAGGCACAGGCCGACGAGCCGATCAGCGTCCAGTCGCTCGGCCCGGACGGTGGGGTTCGCCTGAGCAGCACGCTGCAGACCGATGCGCTGGGCGTGGCGAGCGCGCCGCTGGCCGATCTCACCGGCAGCGTCCCAGGCGCCGTCCTGCGGATCGCCCAGGGCAGCAGCGGCCGCAGCCTCGAGATCGGCCTCGCCGCGGCCCGGGTCGCCGCGCGCTGAGCGGGGCCGCGGGCCTCTGCCGCGCCGGGGCCGCCTCCCTCGGCCCGCCTTGACGGGCTTCGCCGGTCTCAGGGATCGTTGCGCGGGGCTTCGACCATGCAGTCGGGGTGCGCATTCCAGCGATCCCTGCAGAAGCGCAGCCTCACCCGCTCGTTGCAGATGAGCCTCGAAATGAGACCTTCGTCCGCGCAGCCGGCCTGCTGCGCCTCGGCAAGGCGCATCGGTCTGGCACGGGGCAGGGCGGCGCCTTGGGTCTCCTGGGGGGCGACCCGCTCGGCGCTTCGCGACGAGAGCTCCGCCTCGCCGCGCCTGCCCTGAGTCCGCGCGTCCGGCGCCCGAACCGCCGCGGCGGGGCGCGTCGGAGCCGTTCGGGCGGATGGCGCCGCGGCGGCCGGTCGCTTGGCGGGGATGCCATGCGTCGCGGCCTGGTTCCGTGCCGACGCCTCCGGGGCTTCCCGTGCCGGCTGATCCGGAGGGGGGCGAAGCGACACGGGCGGCTGTGCCGGCGGCGCCGGCGCCCGGGCCGAGTCAATCCCGCCGGGACCGATGCCGGTGACGGATGGTGCCGAGTTCCCGGATGGTGCGGAGTTTCTGGATGGTGCCGAGTTCCCGGATGGTGCCGAGTTCCCGGATGGTGCCGAGCTTCCTGGCGGGGCCCTGTTTCCGGACGCGGCGTGAACGCCGGACCGGGCGGTGTTCCCGGATGGAAGCGCTTCGCCGGATCCGGTGGCGGGCATGGTGCGATGGATGACGTAGATGGCGGCCGCACCGGCGATAGCCACCACTGCTGCGGCGAGCGCCGTCAGGGCGAGCCTGCGGAACTGGCCGGTCACCTTGGCGCCTGCGACATTCTTCTGCATTGGCCGATGGTACCGTCGGGCGGGTCCGGAATACGGCCTGACGGAGCCGTGCCCCACGGCGCGCGTCGCCCGGTGAGCGGGCGCCCCTGGTAGGCCGCCGGGCCGATGGAGCCGGTCGATTGCAGCATCGGGCCCGGCGGATCAGAATACTGTTCATGCGTACAGACCCCTGGTCCCCCAAGCCGCGCCGGGCAGACGAAACCGAGCCGGTCCAGCCTCGTCGCCCCGCAGCGCCGATCCGGGGGCGCGGCGCGGTGGGCAATCCTCAAGGGCGTTTCGAGCGCTACGTTCGCGAGACCGCCGACGACGGCTGGTTCGGCCCGGAGGGAGAGCCTCCTTCACACGACACCCGGGTCGACACCGAGCAGGCCCGCAGCGTCATATCGCGCAACGCCTCCCCGGACATCCCCTTCACGCTGTCGCTGAATCCCTACCGGGGCTGCGAGCATGGCTGCGTCTACTGCTACGCGCGGCCCAACCACGCGCATCTCGGCCTGTCCCCGGGTCTCGACTTCGAAACCCGCCTCGTCGCGAAGGTCAATGCCGCGGAGCGCCTGCGGGCAGAACTCGCTGCCCCGTCCTACCGCTGCGAAGCCCTCAACCTGGGCACCGCCACCGACGCCTACCAGCCCATCGAGCGGCAGTGGCGGATCACCCGTGCAGTGCTCGAGGTGCTCGCGGAATGCGCCCACCCGGTCGCCCTGGTGACCAAGTCCTCGCTCGTCGAGCGCGATCTCGACCTGCTCGCGCCGATGGCGCGCAGGGGGCTCGCTGCGGTCTACGTCTCCCTCACCACGCTGGATCCCGGGCTGGCCCGCCGGTGGGAGCCGCGCGCGGCGGCGCCCTGGCGCCGGCTCGAGACCATCCGCCGGCTGTCCGAGGCGGGTGTGCCCGTGGGGGTCTCGGTGTCCCCGGTCGTACCCTTCCTCAACGAGCCGGAACTCGAGCGCATCCTGGGCGCAGCACGGGAGGCGGGCGCTGCCCATGCCTTCTACACGGTGCTCCGGCTTCCCGGGGAGGTCAGGCAGGTGTTCATCGATTGGCTCCAGGCGGCGTATCCGGAGCGGGCGCAACGCATCCTGGGCCGTCTCGCCGACATTCGCGATCCGGCCGGCCGCACGCGGCTCAACGACGCCCGCTTCCACAAGCGAATGAAGGGCGAGGGGCACTGGGCGGATCTCCTCGGCCTGCGCTTCCAGCTTGCCGCCCGCAAGCTCGGTTTCAACCGTGATAGATTGCAGTTGCGCACCGACCTGTTCGTCGCGCCTCGCGCAGATGGGCAGTTCGCCCTGTTCCCTTCCGCTCCGGCAGGCATGCCGCCGGACCGCGCCGCTCCAGGGGAGTGACCATGTTCCGAATCGCCTCCGACGCTCCGCGCCTGTCGCCGTCCTCCGTGCTGCTCGCTGCTGCCGTCCTGTTCTCGACAGCAGTGCCGGCTCACGCGGAGTCCGGCAGCACGCCGGCGCTTCGCGCCTCGCAGCCGGCGCCCGGTGCCCTGGCCCTCGAGGGGCGGGGGCTCGCGCTGCAGGCGCCGGCGTCCCGCGTCTACCGCTCGGTCGGCCCGGACGGCCGGGTCGTGTTCGGCGACCGGCCCGAGCCGGGGGCGAAAAGCGTCCTGGCCCGCAGCTTCGCCCCCTCGTCGGATCCGCAGGCGATGGACACCGCGCGCCGCAGGCAGGCGTACTGGCGCGCGCAGGCCGAGGCCTTTTCCGCGCGTCAGAAGGAGCGCGAGCAGGCGGAGGCGCGTGCGCGCAGCGAAGCACAGGCCGCGGCCGGCGGTCCCTCGTTCGTCCTGGTCGTGCCGCGAAACCTCCGGGCGCCGGGCTGGCACGCGCCCGCCCAGATGCCGTCCGGCGGCTTCCCTGCGGTCTACCCGTCCTCGCCGGGCCTGGCCTCGCAGGCGCCCGCGGCCTTCATCGGAAGCGGCTTCGCCACCGGGCGCTGACCTCGCCTGCGCGGGCCGTTTGTGGCGGTGGGCGCGCAGGGCTATAATTACGGGTTTTTCGAATTCGAACCAACACCGAGGTCAACATGGTCGTGATCCGTCTTACCCGCGGTGGCGCAAAGAAGCGCCCCTTCTACAACATCGTTGCCGCCAACAAGCAGGATCGTCGCGACGGTCGCTTCATCGAGCGCGTCGGCTTCTACAACCCGGTCGCATCGGGCAAGGACGTCGGCCTCAACATCAAGCTCGACCGCGTCAACTACTGGAAAGAGAACGGCGCCAGCCTGTCTCCCACCG
This sequence comes from Gammaproteobacteria bacterium, assembly GCA_046569945.1. Classification (GTDB taxonomy): domain Bacteria; phylum Pseudomonadota; class Gammaproteobacteria; order Burkholderiales; family Burkholderiaceae_E; genus Quisquiliibacterium. Next base: position 15,322 of record JBKHVS010000057.1, read on the forward strand.
TCGAGCGCCTGGTGCGTGATTTCGCCAAGGCCCAGGCCGCTGCCGCCTGAGGCTCGAGCCGCAAGGCTCGCCCCAGGTGGATCGCCGATGCCCGAGCCTGCCGAGGCCCTGCCCGACGATCTGATCGCCGTCGGCCGCGTGGTCGATGCGTACGGGACCCGGGGCTGGGTCAAGGTGGAGCCCTACAACTCGCCGCAGGAGTCCGTCCTGCACGCGTGCCGCCGCTGGTGGCTGCCGGATGGCCGCAGCGTGGTCGTCCAGAGCGCCCGCCAGCATGGTGCGGTCCTCGCGTGCAAGCCGGCCAACTGCGCCGACCGCGACCAGGCCCTGGCTTTCAAGGGGCTGGAGATCCGCGCCAGCCGCGCTGACTTCCCTTCCGCCGGCGCCGACGAGTTCTACTGGGTCGATCTGGTCGGCTGCCAGGTGGTCAATCGCGAGGGAGTCGATCTCGGGCGGGTGGAGTCGGTCGTCGATCACGGCGCCCATCCCATCCTGGTGCTCGCTGCCGAGGGTGGCGAGCAGCGCATGATTCCCTTCGTCGACGCCTTCGTCGACGACGTGGATCTGGCCGGCCGGCGGATCGTCGCCGACTGGCAGCCGGACTACTAGGCGCCTGCGGGGCGCGCTGGGCGCGGCAGCCCGCCGGCCCCCCGCCTCCCCCCTCGGCCTCTCCCCGACGATGCGCTTCGACGTCATCTCCCTTTTCCCCGCGATGTTCGACGCGCTGACCGGGCAGGGCATCACCTCGCGTGCGCTGCAGCGGGGGCTCTGGTCGCTGCGCTGCTGGAACCCCAGGGATTTCGCCTTCGACGCCTACCGGACCGTCGACGACCGCCCCTATGGGGGCGGGCCGGGCATGGTGATGATGGGCGAGCCGCTCGCATTGGCGCTGCAGGCGATCGAAGCCGACCGCAGCGACGGCTCGCGCGGCCCGGTGCTGCATCTTTCGCCGCGCGGCAGGCCGCTGACCCACGCGCGGGTGACGGAACTCGCTGCGCTGTCTTCGGTCACCCTGCTCGCAAGCCGCTACGAGGCGGTCGACCAGCGCTTCATCGACCTGCACGTCGACGAGGAGATCGCGGTCGGGGACTTCGTCGTTTCCGGCGGCGAGCTGCCCGCGATGATGCTGATGGATGCGGTCGTGAGGCTGCTTCCGGGGGCGCTCAACGATGCGCGTTCCGCGCAGGAAGACTCCTTCGCCAACGGGCTGCTCGACTGCCCCCATTACACCCGGCCCGAGCTGTTCCAGGGGCTCCCGGTGCCCGAGGTGCTGCTTTCCGGGCACCACGCGCGGATCGCGCGCTGGCGGCGCGAGCAGGCCCTGGCGATCACGCGCGCGCGGCGTCCGGAGCTCCTGGCGTCCCTGCGCTCGGCGGGCGGGCTGGATGCGGCGGACGAACGCTTCCTCGCGGCCCTGGAAGCAGATGCGCAAGCTCGCGATCTGGGTTAGAATCGCGGGCTGTCCGAAGTGCCGTGGCATTCGCCGCGGACCGGCAGATCCCATCCTCTGACCGGGGAACAACAGGTGCCCAAGAGCGGCATCCGGGCGCAGCCCGGGCTGCAGGGGCGCACGTGGGGCGGCTTGCGCGAGCACACATGCGCGACTCTCCCGATCCATCCGGCGGGTGCATTCGTCGAGCGGGGTTCCCCGCGCGGCGCGGCCTGTCCGGGTACGAAGCCCGGTGCATGATGGCAAGGAGCAATCAATGAATCTCATCGAGCAACTCGAGCAGGAAGAAATCGCCCGCCTGGGCAAGACCATCCCCAGCTTCGCGCCTGGCGACACCGTCATCGTCAGCGTCCGCGTCGTCGAGGGCACGCGCAAGCGTCTGCAGGCCTACGAGGGCGTGGTCATCGCCAAGCGCAACCGTGGCCTGAACTCGAACTTCATCGTTCGCAAGATCTCCTCGGGCGAGGGCGTCGAGCGCACCTTCCAGACCTATTCGCCGCTGATCGACTCGATCGAGGTCAAGCGCCGCGGCGACGTGCGCCGCGCCAAGCTCTACTACCTGCGCGATCGTTCGGGCAAGTCCGCGCGCATCAAGGAAAAGCTGCCGGCGCGCAAGACTGCTGCGTGACCGTCTGCGGTCGTGCCCGGCGCCTGCCGGGCATTGCAGGACGCGGGGCCGGGCACTGCCCGCCCCGCGGGTTCGCGGCACGCAGCGGCTGCGAGCCGATGCCGGGCGCGCCGGGCGCGCGCTAGGCCAGCGGAGGTGCGATGAGCGCTTCGCCAGGCAGCCTTGCCAATCTCATCCCCGACTTCGATCCGCGGCGCTCGCCGCTGGTGC
>JBKHVS010000058.1:0-17405 GCA_046569945.1 Gammaproteobacteria bacterium
GGCGCCCGGCGGTCACCGGGTAGGCGGTGCGCAGCGCGCCCTGCTCGAAGTGGAAGAGCATCCGCTGCGGCACGTTGATCGTGACGCCATCGCCCTCGGGCTGCGGCACGATGTGCCGGTTGTCCAGCATCAGCTGCTGGCCGGGCTTGAGCATCTGGCGCGGACCGATGGCGTTGTCGCGCGCGATCAGCGCGGCGCCGGTGCCGTGGCGGGCGGAGATCGCGCCCAGGGAATCGCCGCGCCGCACCTCGTAGACGAAGCGCTCGCCCACGAGCTGCGTGCCCCAGGCTGCGCCGCCCGACGAGCCGTTGGCCGCGGCCGGAGCAGCCGCCAGCACCAGGCAGGCGGCCAGCAGCACGCGCGCGCTGCGCGCGATCGCCCCGGCCCTGGCCGAGGGCGCCCCCGTCAACGCCCGCCGGGCATCATGCCCTTCATTCCGCGCATCATCTTCGCGAGGCCGCCCTTCTGCATCTTCTTCATCATCGACTGCATCTGGTCGAACTGGGCCAGCAGGCGGTTCACGTCCTGCACCTGCACCCCGGCGCCGGTGGCGATGCGGCGCTTGCGGCTTGCCTTGATCTGGTCGGGCTTGGCGCGCTCGGCCTGCGTCATCGAATGGATGATGCCCTGCATCCGCTTGAGCTCCTTCTCGGCCTTGCCCATGTCCGCCTGGCCTGCGGCGGCCTGGAACTGGGCAGGCAGCTTGTCGACCAGCGAGGAGAGCCCGCCCATCCGCTTCATCTGGCCGAGCTGCTGGAGGAAGTCGTTCAGGTCGAAGCGGCTGCCCGACTTGAGCTTGTCTGCCAGCGCCTTGGCGGACTTCTCGTCGACCGCCTTCTGCGCCTCCTCGACCAGCGAGACGATGTCGCCCATGCCGAGGATGCGGTTGGCCATCCGCTCGGGGTGGAAGCTCTCGAGCCCGGTGAGCTTCTCGCCGACGCCGACGAACTTGATCGGCTTGCCGGTGATCGCCTTGACCGACAGCGCCGCGCCGCCGCGGGAGTCGCCGTCGAGCTTGGTCAGCACCACGCCGGTCAGGGGCAGCGTCTCGTTGAAGGCGCGCGCGGTGTTCACCGCGTCCTGGCCCTGCATCGCGTCGACCACGAAGAGGGTTTCGATCGGCTTGAGCTGCGCGTGCAGCTGGGCGATCTCCTCCATCATCTGCTCGTCGATGGCGAGGCGCCCGGCGGTGTCGACCAGCAGCACGTCGTGGTAGTGGGTCCTGGCCCACTGCACCGCGTCGCGCGCGATGTCGGCGGGCTTCTGCTGCGGAGTGGACGGGAAGAAGTCGGCGCCCGCCTGCTCGGTGACCGTGCGCAGCTGCTCGATGGCGGCCGGCCGGTAGACGTCGCAGGAGACCGTGAGCACCTTCTTCTTGAGGTTCTCGCGCAGCCACTTGGCCAGCTTGCCGACGGTGGTGGTCTTGCCCGCGCCCTGGAGGCCGGCCATCAGGATGATTGCGGGCGGCTGGGTGGCGAAGCTGAGTTCGGCGGCCTTGCCGCCCATCAGCTCGGCCAGCTCGCGGTTGACGATGCCGACCAGCGCCTGGCCGGGCGTGAGGCTCTGCAGCACTTCCTGGCCGAGCGCCTTCTCGCGGACCCTGGCGACGAAGTCGCGCACCACGGGCAGGGCGACGTCGGCCTCCAGCAGCGCGATGCGGATCTCGCGCAGCATCTCCTGCGTGTTGGCCTCGGTGAGGCGCGCCTCGCCCTTGATGGTCTTGACCACCCTGGCGAGCCGCTGGGAGAGATTGTCGAGCATGGGCTTGGAGTAAACTGGGATCGTGTCGATTCTACTGGTTATCGCCCCGGCACTCGCGGCGCTGCTCTACCTGCTGGCGTGGCGCCGATCGCTGCGCGCGATGGGCGCTGCGGGCTGGGACGCGGGCGCCGATCCTGCGCTGCCCGGGCGTCCCGGCATGCGCGAGTTCGGCTCGGCACTGATGCTCGCCGGCCTGGTTGCGCACGGTTTCGCGCTGCACATGGGCATGCGGGTCGACGGCGGTTTCCACTTCGGCTTTGCGCTCGCGCTCTCGGCCACGCTCTGGGTCGGGGTGCTGCTGCTCTGGTTCGAGGGGCTGTCGGTGCGCATCGAGGCGCTGCGCGCCGGCGTTCTGCCGGTGGCCGCCGCGGCAGTGCTGCTGCCGCTGGCCTTCCCCGGCATCGCCATGAGCGTCGAGCGCAGCCAGCCGCTCTTCCTGCCGCATCTCGTCGTGGGCACGCTGGCCTATGGGGTGCTGATGCTGGCGGCGGTGCATGCGCTGCTGATGACCGCCGCATCGCGCGCGCTGCACCGGCTGTCGCGCGAGTCCTCGCCGCTGTCGCGCTGGATCGAGCAGCTCCCCGCGCTGATGGTGCTCGAGCGGATGCTCTTCAGGCTGATCGCGCTGGGCTTCGGGCTGCTCACCCTCACCGCGCTGAGCGGCATCGTCTTCTCTGAAGAGGTCTTCGGCCGGGCGCTGCGGCTGGATCACAAGACCGTCTTCGCGCTGATCGCCTGGGCGCTGTTCGGCGCGCTGCTGGTGGGGCGCAGGCTCAGGGGCTGGCGCGGGCGCACCGCGCTGCGCCTGACGCTGGCCGGCTTCGGCGTGCTGCTGCTCGCCTACGTGGGCAGCCGCTTCGTGCTCGAAGTCATCCTCCGGCGCGTCTGAGCCGGCGCGCGCATGGGCAAGATCCTCTCCTGGGTGCTGATGGCGCTCGTCGGCTACCTGGCCTGGCGGCTGGTCGGCGTGATCCAGCGCAAGGCCGAGGCCGCGCGCCGCGCCCAGCAGGGCGGCACCGGCGCCGCCGAGTCGGGGCAGGGCGCCCCCAAGGCGATCCGCGACGAGCGGATCGTTCCCTGCGCGCACTGCGGCGTGCACTTCCCCGCCTCCGAGGCCGTGGAAGAGGGCGGCCGCTTCTACTGCAGTGCTGCCCACCGGGATGCCGACCGCGCCGCCGACCGCGCCGCCTGAGGCGCTGCACGAGGAGCCGCCCCCCGGCGCGTCCTTCTGGACCTCGCTGCGCCTGTTCTCGCTGGCGCGACTGGCGCTGGCCACCATGCTGGTGCTGCCCGTCATCGTCGACGGGCGGGTGCCCTGGGCCGACGTCGTCGTCGACCAGGGCCTGTACGCGAAGGTGTCCTTCGCCTGGCTGGCGCTGTCCTTCCTGTTCCTGGCGCTGGCCGGACGCTGGAAGCGCCGCTTCATGCTCCAGCTCGTCGTGCAGGCCCTCACCGACCTGGCCTGCCTGGTGCTGCTGATGCACGCCGCCGGCGGACCGCGCAGCGGCCTGGGCGTGCTCACCGTGGCCGCGGTGGCGGGCGCTGCGGTGCTGGCTCCGCCGCGCCTGTCGGCCTTCTTCGCCGCCGCTGCCACGCTGATGCTGCTCGCGGAGTCGAGCCTGCGCCAGCTCGCCGCGCCCAGCTTCGAGCCCACCGGCTTCTTCGCTGCCGGCGTGATCGGCGCAGCCTGCTTCGTCACCGCAACCCTCGTCAGCTGGCTGGCGAGCCGTCTCTCGGCCCAGCAGGCGCTGGCCCAGGAGCGCGGCGCCGACCTGCGCAGCCAGCTCGCGGTGACGCAGCTGGTGGTGGCGCAGCTGGGCCAGGGCGTGATCGTGTTCGATCGTGCAGGCAGGGTGCGGACCATGAACCCGTCGGCGCGGGCGCTGTTCGCGGCCGGCGGTCGTGCGGGCGCGATCGAGCGCGTGCGCAGCGCGGCGCAGATGCCAGGGGCGGACGGTCACGAAGGCATCGAGCTCGCCCTCGACGAGCCGGGCGTGTCCGGGCGGCACCGGGTTCGCGTGCGCGCGCTGCGCCCCGAGGGCGGCGCGCTCGGCGACACCGTGGCGGTGATCGACGACCTGCGCGAGCTCGAGGAGCGGGCGCAGCAGCTCAAGCTCGCTTCGATGGGCCGGCTTTCCGCGTCGATCGCCCATGAGATCCGCAACCCCCTGGCGGCAATCCGCCATGCCAACGGCCTGCTCGCGGAGCAGCTCGGCGAGCCGCGCCTGCAGCGCCTGGCGCGCATCGTCGAGACCAACACGGTGCGCATCGATCGCGTCGTCGAGGACGTGCTCGCGATCGCGCGGCGCGAGCGGCCGTCGCTCGAGCCCCTCGACATTGCGCGCTTCCTCGAGGTGCTGATCCCGGAGATCGTCGTGATGTCCGGCACCGATCGCCGCCGGATCGAAGTGGCGCTCGCCGCCGACGCCCCGATCCTCTTCGATCCCGGCCAGCTTCGGCAGGTGCTGGTGAACCTCGTCGGCAACGCGCTCCGTTACGCGTCCGATGCGCCCGGCGCGGTGCGGATCGAGTGGCGGCGCGACCCGGCCGATCGCTTAGAATTGCGCGTCTCCGACGACGGCCCGGGCCTGGCTCCCGGCATGATCGATCACGTGTTCGAGCCCTTCTTCACCACCGAGAGCCGAGGCACCGGCCTCGGCCTGTACCTTGCGCGCGAGTTCTGTGCCGCCAATGGCGCGGCGCTGCGCTACGAGGTGTCCACTGCGCCGGGCGGCCATCGCACCGCCTTCGTGATCGCCGTCGCGCAGCCGGAGGGCGGATGAGCGAAGCGCAGCGCACTGCGGGCGTGCCCCGGGTGCTGGTCGTGGACGACGAGGCCGACCTGCGCGAGCTGCTCGAGCTGACCCTGGTCGGCATGGGCCTGGACGTCGACTGCGCCGGCGATCTCGCGCAGGCGCGCGACCTGCTCGCGCGCCATGCCTACGCGCTGTGCCTCACCGACATGCGCCTGCCGGACGGCGAAGGTCTCGAGCTCGTCACGCAGATCGGCGAGCGGCATCCCAACACCCCGGTTGCGGTGATCACCGCCTACGGCAGCGCGGAGAACGCCGTGGCGGCGCTGAAGGCAGGCGCCTTCGACTACCTGGCCAAGCCGGTCGCGCTCGACTCCCTTCGCAACCTGGTGCGCGCCGCGGTGCAGGCTGCGCCGCAGGCGGCAGAAGCGCGCGCGCCGCAGGGCGCGGCCCACGATCCCGCGCGAGATCTTCTCGGCGAGTCCGCGGCGATGCGCGAGGTGCGCGCATCCATCCTCAGGCTTGCGCGCAGCATGGCGCCGGTGGCGATCACCGGGGAGTCGGGCTCGGGCAAGGAGCTTGCGGCGCGTCTGCTGCACCGCTCGGGCCCGCGCGCGGCGCAGCCCTTCGTCGCCGTCAACTGCGGCGCCATTCCCGAGGCGCTGATGGAGTCGGAGTTCTTCGGTCACCGCAAGGGCGCCTTCACCGGCGCCGACCAGGAGCGCGAAGGCTTCTTCCAGGCGGCCAGCGGCGGAACGCTGTTCCTCGACGAAGTCGCCGACCTGCCGCTGCCGATGCAGGTCAAGCTGCTGCGCGCGATCCAGGAGAAGCGCGTGCGCAAGGTCGGGGCCACGCTCGAGGAGCCGGTGGACGTGCGCATCGTCAGCGCAACCCACCAGGACCTGGCCGAGTGCGTGTCCGCCGGCAGGTTCCGGCAGGATCTCTACTACCGGCTCAACGTCATCGAGCTGAAGCTGCCGCCGCTGCGCGAGCGCCAGGACGACATCCCAGCGCTGGCCGAGGCCATCCTCGCGCGGCTCGCGAAGCGCGCCGGGCTTGCGCAGGCGCCCAGGCTCGCTTCGGTGACTGCCCGCTACCTCTGCAGCTATGCCTTCCCCGGCAACGTCCGCGAGCTGGAGAACATCCTGGAGCGCGCGCTGGCCTTCTCCAACGGCGAGGTGATCAACGTCGAGGACCTCGGCCTGCGGCCGGCGGTCAGCGACGCGCAGGCCGACGAGCGCGCGCCGCTCCCCGAAGGCGCAGCCGGTGCGCCCGCCGCGGGCCGCCCGGTGCGAATGGGCGAGGACGGCATCCCCGACTCGCTGCCCGACTACCTCGACCAGCTCGAGCGCGAGGCCATCCTGCGCGCGCTCGAGAAGACGCGCCACAACCGCACCGCGGCGGCAAGGCTCCTGGGCATCACGTTCAGGGCGCTGCGCTACCGTATGCAGCGTCTCGACATCCACTGACGCGATGGCGCGCGCATGAGCCGCCGCGCGCTCGGCTGGACCGCCTGCGACGGCGGCTGGCTCGACGGCGCGCGCGCGGTGCCTTCCCCGCATCGGGATGCGCGGCCGGCCGGCGCGGCGATCGACCTGCTGGTGGTCCATCACATCAGTCTTCCGCCGGGCCGCTTCAGCGGCGATTCGATCGAGCGCCTGTTCACCGGCCGCCTCGATCCGGATGCGCATCCGTACTTCGCTCAGCTGCGCGGATTGCGCGTGTCCGCGCACTTTCTGATCCGGCGGCGCGGCGAACTCCTGCAGTTCGTCGGCTGCGACGAGCGCGCCTGGCATGCCGGCGCGTCCGCATTCCTAGGGCGCGAGCGCTGCAACGATTTCTCGATCGGGGTGGAGCTCGAGGGCGACGGGTTCACGCGCTTCACCCAGGCGCAGTACCGCAGGCTCGCGGCGCTCACCGCGCTGCTGTGCGAGCGTCATCGCTTGCGATGGGTCGCCGGGCACAGCGACATCGCGCCGGGACGCAAGGACGATCCGGGGCCGTTCTTCGACTGGACGCGCTACCTGGAGAGCGTGCGCGGGACCGGCCTGCGGCGCCCGTTCGACGACTGATCGCAGCGCATCTCGCGCGGCCCCGCCTCGCCTGCTGTTGCGCCGACGCCGAAGGCTCGCGCCCACTGTCAAGTCTCACGGCGTCCGGCGTTGCCCGGGTGCCACCACCGTCGTAAGATCGCCGATGTGAACAAGAGGGAAATCTCGCGTCAAGAAGATGACTCAAGCGTCTGCGTTGAAGCGAGACCTCGGATGCCTTCCGGGAACGGGTCCGTTCCAGTGACTCCCCTTGCGGAGTCGCACCGCCGCACAGGCCGCGGCATGCGATGCGCGGGCGCATCGCCATCCTCTCCTTCGCTGCGCCTTCGGCGCATCCGGGCTCGCCCGATGCGCCCGACCGGCTGGACGCATGTCGTCGCCGTGTCTCCGTGTCCTTCAAGGGAGGCTTTCGGCCGGACTGGCCGAGGCTTCCCGCGTGCCGGATTCATTAGCGTAGGGATGCGGCGAGACGCCGAGGACCTTCTTGCGCCGATGAATGGCCCGTGCAGCGCCGATGACGCTCTGCCACGGGTTTCCATGATTGCGATGCCAACCTAAGGAGAGTTCCAGATGGCGAGCGCCAAGAAACCCGCGGCCAAGAAGGCGGCGGCGAAGAAACCTGCAGCGAAGAAGGCCGTCGCGGCGAAGCCCGCGGCGAAGAAGGCAGTGGCAGCGAAGCCGGCGGCGAAGAAGCCTGCCGCGGCGAAGAAGCCGGCGGCCAGGAAGGTCGTCGCTGCCAAGAAGGCTGTGGCGACGAAGGCTACCGCAGCGAAGAAGGTTGCGGCGAAGAAGGTCACGGCTGCCAAGAAGGCGGTGGCCACGAAGGTGAGCGCCGTCAGGAAGGCGGTGGCCGGCAAGGTGACGGCCGCGAAGAAGGCCGTGGCCAAGAAGGCGGCAGTCGCGAAGAAGGCCGTGGCGAAGAAGGTTGCCGTGGCGAAGAAGCCGGCGGTGAAGAAGGCCGCTGCGAAGCCCGTGGCGAAGAAGGCCGCAGCCAGGCCCGCGGCGAAGAAGACCGCGGCGGCCAAGGCTGCGCCGAAGAAGGCAGCGCCCAAGGCGGCGGCGAAGAAGACCGCTGCGCGCAAGGGCGTGGCGAAGGCGGTGAACACGGGAACTGCCTGGCCCTTCCCGACCGGTTCCAAGCCCTGAGGATTGCGCGCCGCGCCCCCCGCAGGCGGCCGCGGATGTGCTCAGAAACCCGCCCCGGGCCACACCGGGGCGGGTTTCTTTTATGCGACAATCGGCCGCACTTTCCGAACGACGGGCCCTCGCGCCTGCCCGCCGCATGTCCCGTGCACTCTGGTTCCTGATCGAGACCCTGGGCAGCCTGCTCGCCACCGCCTGCATGCTGCGCGCTGCGGCCATGCGCTTCCAGCTGCCGCCCCGCAATCCCGTCAGCCAGTTCGTCATCGCGATCACCGACTGGCTGGTGCGTCCGCTGCGCAAGGTGCTGCCGCCGTCGCGCGGCAACGACTGGGCGAGCCTGGCTGCCGCGCTGCTGATCGCGCTGGCGCTCGGCGTGGTCTGGGCGGTGATGTTCGCGCGCGGCTCCGATCCGATGTACGTCGCGATCATCCCGCTGGCGCTGTTCTGGCTGGTCAAGTGGGCCATCTACCTGGTGATGGGCCTGGTGCTGCTGCACGCGGTGCTGTCCTGGGTCAATCCCCATGCCCCGGTGGCGCCCACCATCGAGCAGCTCACGCGCCCCTTCCTCGCGCCGCTGCGGCGCTTCGTGCCGCTGATCGGCGGCGTCGATCTCTCGCCGCTGATCCTGATCGTGATCGCGCAGGTGCTGCTGACCCTCTTCGAGTCCGTGTTCTTCTCGCTTGTCGCATCCGGCTGATCTTCGCGCGCCGGACGGCGGCGGCTGGCTCGAGCCGGCCGCCGGCGGCTGGTCTCTGCTGCTGTGGGTTCAGCCGGGCGCGCGCCGCACCGAGGTGCAGGGCATCGCCGACGGGCGCCTGAAACTGCGGCTGGCCGCCCCGCCGGTGGACGGCAAGGCCAACGAGGCCCTGCAGCGCTGGCTCGCGGAGCGTCTCGGCCTGCGGCTTCGCGAGGTGGAGCTGGTCTCAGGGCAGACGGGCAGGCGCAAGCGGGTGCGCCTCGAGTGCGCCTTGCCGCAGGCGGAGATCAGGCAGCGGCTGCTCGGCGGGAACTAGTTGCGGGAAGCGGGCTTCCCGCACGCGCGGGGCTACCAGGGCCGCGTGCCGTATGCAGCCTCGTGCCGCGCTGCCACTTCGTCGAGCACGATCGGATGGTTCTGCGCACCCTGGTGCTCGATCTTCAGCGCGCCCATCGTGCTGCCGAGGCGGGCCGAGGCCACCCAGTCCCAGCCCAGCGAGCGCCCGTGCAGCAGTCCGCCGCGGAAGGCGTCGCCGCAGCCGGTGGGGTCGACCGGGGCAGCCACCGCACAGGGAGGGATCGCGGTGCGGGTTCCGCCGCTCCAGACCTGCGCGCCCTCGGCGCCCAGGGTGACGATCAGGGCCTCGACGCGCGCGGCTATCTCCTCCTCGCTCCAGCCGGTGCGCTCGGACAGCATGCTGCTCTCGTAGTCGTTGACCGCCACCGCAGTGGCGGCGCCGATCAGCCCGCGCAGCTCCTCGCCGTCGAACATCGGCAGGCCCTGCCCGGGGTCGAAGACGAAGGGCACGCCCGCCTCCCGGAACTGGCGCGCATGCGTCAGCATGGCCTCCTTGCCGTTGGGCGCCACGATGCCGAAGGCGGCCGGCAGCGCGCCGCGCGCGGACACCGTGTGCGCCTGCGCCATCGCGCCCGGATGGAAGGCGTTGATCTGGTTGTCGGCGAGGTCGGTGGTGATGAAGGCCTGCGCGGTGTAGTGGTCGTCGAGCGTCTTCACGTGCGCGGTGTCGATGCCCTGCGAGCGCAGGCGCGCCAGGTAGTCGCCGGCGTCGCGGCCCACCGTGGCGAGCACCACCGGGCTGCCGCCGAGGCCCTTGAGGTTGTAGGCGATGTTCGCAGCGCAGCCGCCGAACTCCCGCTTCATCCGCGGGGCGAGGAAGGACACGTTGAGCATGTGGACCCGGTCGGGGAGGATGTGGTCCTTGAAGTGCCCTTCGAACACCATGATGGTGTCGTAGGCGACCGAGCCGCTGATCAGCACGCGTTGCGTCATCTGGGATCCTTGGGGAGATAGGCGGTTCAGGGAGCGACGAGCCGCACGCGGTAGCCGGTGGGCGCGCCTTCGCGCACTTCGATCGCCGCGCGCAGCGGCAGCTCGGCGCGCGGGCCCACGCCCTCGCGCATCGCTGCCGCAGCGTCGGGCAGGTAGTCCGATGGCCGCAGCACCCTGCGCACCACCACCTCGCCCGCGTCGTCGAGAAGCGAGAGCTCCAGCGCCGGCCACTGCACGACGTGGCCGGTGCGGTTGCGCAGCAGCGCGCCGACCGCGTAGAGGCCGTCCTGCGCCGCCGGCTGGAGCTCGAAGGACTCGATCGTCAGTGCGCCGGTCTCCTGCGGCGGGGTCACCCGGAGCCCCAGCGGGGCCAGCGCTGCCGCCAGCACGGGGCCGAGCGAGGGCATCCGCGACGCAAGCCAGTCGCGGCCCCCGATCGTCAGCTGCAGCAGCAGCAGCGCGGCGAGCGCCACCGACGCCACCGATCCGAAGGCGGCGCCGCGGCTCGAGAAGCCCCGCGCGCTGCGCTCGTCGGCGAAGAAGTCGACCGCGTCCGTCTCGTCGTCGTCGCTCGCGGGTGCCGCCGCCTGCGCCTGCGCAGCGGCCGGCTCCCTGGCCCGCGGCTGCAGGGGGGCGAGCGGATCGGTCTTGCGCGGGATGGGTCCGGGCTCGACGGGCTCGGGGTCGCGCGGGATGGGCCCGGGCTCCAGCGGCTCGGCTGCGGCGCGGTCGGGCTCGGGTTCAAGCGGCTCGGGCTCGGGTTCAAGCGGCTCGGGTTCGGCGCGTTCGGACTCCGGTTCAAGCGGCTCGGGTGCAAGGGACTCGGCTTCCGTGCGCGCGGGCTCCGGCGCAAGCGGTTCGGGCTCGACGGACTCGGGCTCGACGGACTCGGGCTCGCGCGTGATCGGCTCGGTGTCAGGCGGCTCGGCTTCGGCACGCTCGGACTCGGGCTGCGGCGGAATCGGCTCGGCCTCCCGACCCTCGGCCTCCCGCGGCTCGGGTTCGACCGGTCCAGCCTTGCCCGGTTCTGCCGAGGCAGCCTCCCGCCGCAGCGAAGGCGGCAGCGCGGCGGGCGCCGCGGCGACCGGCTGACCGGGGAGGTCTTCGACGTAGCGCAGCGAATCGATGCCCGAGAAGACGTGGTGGCAGACGCCGCATCGCACCAGTCCGCGCCTCAGTTTCAGCTGGTCGGGCACCACCCTGAAACTGGTCTTGCACTGCGGGCAGGTCGTCGCGAGCGCCATCGACCGGGGGTCATCGGTTCTTTGCGCCGGCGAGACAGGCCCAGCCTTCGCGTTCGGCGTAGACGGCGAGGCCGATCGACGGGTAGGCGGCGGCGACTTCCTCGGCCTGGCGGTCGAGCAGCCCGGCCAGCACGAGGCGGCCGCCGGGCGCCACGAGCGCCGAGAGCATCGGCGCCAGCACCTTCAGCGGATTCGACAGGATGTTGGCGACCACGACGTCGGCCGGCTCGGGCGGGGCCTCGGTGCTGAGCCTGACGTCGAGCTCGACGCCGTTGACCAGGGCGTTGGCCCGGGTACTCGACACGGCCTGCGGGTCGATGTCGACGCCGACGACTTCGCCGGCGCCCAGCCGCCTGGCGGCGATCGCCAGGATGCCCGATCCGCAGCCGTAGTCGATCACGCGCTCGCCGGGGCGCAGGTGCTCGCCAAGCCACTGAAGGCACATGTGGGTGGTGGGGTGGCTGCCGGTGCCGAAGGCCAGTCCGGGGTCGAGGACGATGGTGATGCGGTCGTCCGCCTCGCCCTCGGCCGGCCGGGCGAGCGCGTCAACGTGCCAGGACGGAGTGATCAGCAGCCGGTCGCCGACCGGGATCGGCGCGAACTGCGCCTGTGAGGCGCCCACCCAGTCGCGGTCGGCGAGCTCGCGCAGCTCGAACGCTTCGGGCACGTCCAGCCCGGCCTCGGCCCCGGCCTGCGCCAGCACGCCGGCCGGGTCGTCCTCCTCGGCGATCAGCACGGTCAGCCGCGTGCGGTCCCAACCCGCCCGCACCGCCGGGATCCCGGGCTCGCCGTAGATCGCCTGCTCGTCGGGGGAGTCGGCGTCCGCATCCTCGGCCTGCACCGACAGGGCGCCGGCCTCGAGCAGGGCGTCGGACCAGCGGTCGGCTTCGTCGGCGCCGGCCAGGAAGATGAGTTCGCGCAAGGGCAAGGCGGGCTCCGTCGGCGCTATTCGCCGGCCCCGGTGCCCTTGCGCTGGGCGAGGCGCTGCTCGAGGTAGTGGATCGAGGTGCCCCCGGTCACGAAGTTGGCGTCGGTGAGCAGTTCGCGGTGCAGGGGGATGTTGGTGAGGATTCCGTCGACCGCCATCTCGGACAGCGCGATCCGCATCCGGCGCAGCGCCTGCTCGCGGGTGTCGCCGTACGAGAGCACCTTGCCGATCATCGAATCGTAGTTCGGCGGCACGAAGTAGTTGGTGTAGGCATGCGAATCGACGCGGATGCCGGGGCCGCCGGGAGGATGCCAGGCGGTGATGCGCCCGGGCGACGGAGTGAAGCGGTAGGGATGCTCGGCGTTGATCCGGCACTCGATCGCATGGCCCTTGACCTGCACGTCCCGCTGGCGATGCGAGAGCTTCTCGCCGGCGGCGATCAGGATCTGCTGCTGGACGATGTCGATGCCGGTGACGAGCTCGGTGACCGGATGCTCCACCTGCACGCGGGTGTTCATCTCGATGAAGTAGAACTCGCCGTTCTCGTACAGGAACTCGAAGGTGCCTGCGCCGCGGTAGCCGATCTTCTTGCAGGCGTCCGCGCAGCGCGTGCCGATCCGGTCGATCAGCCGGCGGGCGATGCCGGGGGCGGGCGCCTCCTCGATGATCTTCTGGTGGCGCCGCTGCATCGAGCAGTCGCGCTCGCCGAGATAGATCGCGTTGCGGTACTCGTCGGCGAGCACCTGGATCTCGATATGCCGCGGGTTCTCGAGGAACTTCTCCATGTAGACCGCGGGGTTCCCGAAGGCCGCGCCGGCCTCGGAGCGGGTCATGGTCACCGCGTTGAGCAGCGCGGCCTCGGTGTGGACGACCCGCATGCCGCGGCCGCCGCCGCCGCCGGCGGCCTTGATGATCACGGGATAGCCGACGGCGCGCGCGATCCGGACGATCTCCTTCGGGTCCTCCGGCAGGGCGCCTTCCGAGCCGGGCACCACCGGCACCCCGGCCTTCTTCATCGCGTCCTTGGCCGAGACCTTGTCGCCCATCAGGCGGATGGAGTCCGGGCGGGGGCCGATGAAGACGAAGCCGCTCTTCTCGACCCGCTCGGCGAAGTCGGCGTTCTCCGACAGGAAACCGTAGCCGGGATGGATCGCCTCGGAATCGGTGACCTCGGCTGCGCTGATGATCGCGGGGATGTTCAGGTAGCTGTCACGCGAGGGCGCTGGCCCGATGCAGACGGATTCGTCGGCCAGCTTGACGTACTTGGCCTCGGTGTCGGCCTCGGAGTGGACGACCACGGTCTTGATGCCGAGCTCGCGGCAGGCGCGCTGGATCCGCAGCGCGATCTCGCCGCGGTTGGCAATGAGGATCTTCTCGAACATCGGCGGCCCGTCCGGTCACTCGATCACGAAAAGCGGCTGGCCGTATTCAACCGGCTGCCCGTTCTCGACGAGGATCGCCTTGACGATGCCGGTCTTGTCCGCCTCGATCTCGTTGAGCAGCTTCATGGCCTCGATCAGGCAGACCGTGTCGCCGACCTTGACCGACGCGCCGACCTTGGTGAAGGGCTCCGAGCCGGGCTGCGGCGCGCGGTAGAAGGTGCCCACCATGGGCGACTTGACGATGTGGCCGGCGGGAACCGCAGGCGCCGAATCGACGGGGGCCGCGGCCGCTGCCGCGGGAGCCGGCGCGGCCGGCGCCATCGGCGCAGGCGCCGGCGCCGCCATCATCTGCACCGGGGCGGCGGCCGGGGGGTTCTTGACGATCCGCACCTTGCCTTCGCCTTCGGTGATCTCCAGTTCGGAGATCCCGGACTCGGAAACGAGGTCGATCAGGGTCTTGAGTTTGCGCAAATCCATCGAGATTGCTCCGGTGGCCATGTCGGCCTATCGCTTTAGGGTTTCGATGCCGTGCTGCAGCGCAAAGCGGTACCCGCCTGCGCCGAGCCCGGCGATCACGCCCACCGCCAGGTCGGACAGGTACGACCGGTGGCGGAAGGGCTCTCGCTTGTGCACGTTCGAGAGGTGCACTTCGATGAAGGGGACGGCCACCGCAGCCAGCGCGTCGCGGATGGCGACGCTGGTGTGCGTGTAGGCCGCAGGATTGATGACGATGAACCCGACGCCCGCCGCCGGAGCCCGCTGGATGTGGTCGACCAGCGCGCCTTCGTGGTTGGACTGGAAGGTCTCGACGCGCACGCCCTCGGCCTGGCCGAGCGCGACGAGCTGCCGGTCGATGTCGCTCAGGGTGGCCGCGCCATAGATCGACGGCTCGCGGCTGCCGAGCAGGTTCAGGTTCGGGCCGTGGATCACCCAGATCAGCATCGATTCGTCCGGTTCTAAGGTCTGCTGCGCCCGTCTCGAACTCTGGCGCGGCAAAGAAGGCGCGATTTTGCGCGCAGTTACCGGATTTTGTCCAGTAATTCCTGGAAATTCGGAATCGTCAGCGGGTGGTGGGCGTGGGGTCGGGTGCCGGCGGTGCGGCTGCCGGGCTCAGCCGGCGGACTTGGCGATGGTGGCCAGCACGGTGGTGCGCAGCTGCTCCAGCTTGATCCGGCCGAGCTTTCGGTCGATCACGCGCCCATCTGCGTCGATCACGACAGTATACGGCAAGGCGCCGCTGGCATTGCCGAGCTGGCGCGCGAGCTCGGTGCCGCCCATGCCTGCGATCAGCAGCGGATAGGGATACTGTCCTTTCTCGGCAAAAGCCTTGATGTTCGATGCCGAATCTATGCCGATGCCTACGACCAGCGCGTTCTGCCCGGAGATTTCGAGATGCAGCCCGGCGAGCTCCGGCATCTCCTCCACGCAGGGCGGGCACCAGGTGGCCCAGAAGTTCAGCACCACCGTCTTGCCGCGCAGCGAGGCGAGATCGAGGCTGCCGCCGGCCGAATCCGGCAGGGTCTGGCCGTAGAGCAGCCGGGTGGCGGCCTCGGAGACCGGCTGCGGCGCATAGCGGCGCAGGGCGAACCACCCGCCCAGCGACGCGAAGCCGACCGCCACTCCGCCGTAGAGCAGGGCCCGGCGCGCGGGGCTCACCTGTCGTCCTCCAGTCGGGCGATCAGCGCGGCGCGGTCGCCGCGATCGGGCTGCTGGCCGGCGCCGGCGCGCAGCGCGCCGCGCAGGTCGTCGGTCCGGTAGATCGACAGCATCACCGGTTCGCCCCGCCAGTCGAAGCCGACCGCCTCCACCTCGCCCTGGCCGCGGAAGTGCGGCACCGAATCGGAGTCGAAGTCGATCTGGTGATCGAGCAGCCAGTAATGGACTTCCTTGCCGTTGTCATGGAAGAGCTGGAGGTGGATCGGTGCATGTTCGGCGACGATGCCTTTCCAGACGCCGCCGGTGACCAGCGGGTGGAAGGGGGCGAGCTGCTCCATCAGGGCCGCGGCAGTACGGCGCATCCGGACGACCCGCTGCGCGTGGCCGTCATCGAAAAGCTCGAGATGCTCGCGAAGCGCCTGATCGATTTCGTCGTTGTCCGGCAGCGAACCTTTCGGCGCGCGCCCGCCGCAGAGCTCCCGCGCAGCCTTGCTCTTCGCGCTGCCGTAGTCCAGGCCGCCGTCGGCGATCAGCCTGGCGGCGACTGCGGCGATCTCGCGCCGCAGGCCATCGTGTCCGGAATCCATGGGCCGCAGTCTACCGGAGCCCCGCCGGGCCGGCCGAGGGCCTGCGGTAGAATCCCGGGCTTCCGGCGCACGCCCCGGGCGCCCTCCCGGCAGTCTCGATGCACATCCATATCCTCGGCATCTGCGGTACGTTCATGGGCGGGGTCGCCGCGCTGGCGCGCGAGGCGGGGCATCGCGTCACCGGCTGCGACGCCAACGTCTATCCGCCGATGAGCGACCAGCTGGCCGCCCTCGGCATCGAACTCATCGAGGGCTACGAGCCCGCCCAGCTCGCGCTGCGCCCGGACCTCTGGGTCGTGGGCAACGTGGTGACCCGCGGGAATCCCCTGATGGAGGCCATCCTGGACGCCGGGCTGCCCTACGCCTCGGGTCCCCAGTGGCTCTCCGAGCAGGTGCTGCAGGGGCGCCGGGTGCTCGCGGTGGCCGGCACCCATGGCAAGACCACCACCGCTTCGATGCTCGCCTGGCTGCTCGAGGACGCCGGACTGGCCCCGGGTTTCCTGATCGGCGGCATGCCGTCCAACTTCGGGGTGTCGGCGCGGCTGGGCGGCAGCGACCTGTTCGTGATCGAGGCCGACGAGTACGACACCGCCTTCTTCGACAAGCGCTCGAAGTTCGTCCATTACCGCCCGCGAGTGGCAGTCCTGAACAATCTCGAGTTCGATCACGCGGACATCTTCCCCGATCTCGCGGCCATCGAGACGCAGTTCCATCATCTGGTCCGGATCGTTCCGCGCATCGGCACGCTCGTGGTCAACGGCGCCGACGAGGCGCTGGCGCGGGTCCTGGCGCGCGGGGCCTGGAGCGCCCGGGAGGACTTCGATACGCCTGCCGGCTGGCATGCCGGCGAAGTGGAAGAGAGCGTCGACGCGAGCGCGTTCGACGTGGTGCGCGGCGAGCGCCGCATCGGCCGGGCGCGCCTGCCGATGCCCGGCGCGCACAGCCGCTCCAACGCGCTGGCGGCGCTGGCTGCCGCCGCCTGCGTGGGGCTGCCGGCGGAGTCCGCGGTGCAGTCGCTGGAGCGCTTCGCGGGGGTGGCGCGCCGGATGCAGGTGCGCGGCGTCGAGGCCGGGGTCACGGTGATCGACGACTTCGCCCATCACCCCACCGCCATCGAAACCACCATCGCCGGCCTGCGGGCGCGGCTCGCGCCCGGCGAACGCATCCTCGCGGTGCTCGAACCGCGTTCGAACACGATGAAGCTCGGCACGATGAAGTCGCGGCTTGCCGCGAGCCTGGCGGGCGCCGATCTCGTCTATTGCTATTCCGGCGGCATCGGCTGGGACGTCGGGGAGGCGCTGGCGCCGCTGGGCGCCCGCGTGGCGGTCCACGACGGGCTCGACGCGCTGGTCGCTGCGATCGCAGGCGAGGCGCGCCCCGGCGACCGGGTGCTGGTGATGAGCAACGGCGGCTTCGGTGGCATCCATCGGCGCCTGCTGGACGCGCTCGCCGCACGCGCTCCCGCGGTCGGCGGCTGAGACCGGGGCCCCGGCATGCAGGCCCGTCTGATCTACCTGCACGGGTTCCGTTCGTCGCCGCAGTCGTTCAAGGCCCGGCTGCTGGCCCGGCGGATGGACGAGCTCGGGATGGCCGGGCGTTTCGTCTGCCCCCAGCTTCCGGCCTCGCCGAAGGCGGCGATTGCGCTGGTCTGCGGGGAGATCGCCCCGACGCCGGTCGACACCCTGGTGGGCAGCTCGCTCGGCGGCTACTACGCCACCTGGCTGGCTGAGCGCTTCGGCTGCCGGGCCGTGCTGCTGAATCCGGCGGTGGACCCCGCCGACGGGCTTGCCGCCCACGTCGGCGTGCAGACCATGTACCACAGCGACGAGCCCTTCGAGTTCCGCGCGGAATACGTCGACGAGCTTCGCGCGCTGCGCATCGGGTCGCTCAGTGAGCCCGGGCGCTGCTTCCTC
>JBKHVS010000059.1:0-17373 GCA_046569945.1 Gammaproteobacteria bacterium
CGGGCGAGGTGGTGCTGCCCGGCGCCAAGGTCGATCCCGCCAGCCAGTCGGTGAAGGTGACCGCGAAGCTGACCGGCGAGAGCCCCCTGTCCGGCCTGATCGCCGGCATGAGCGGCACCGCCATCTTCCCCGAACCGGCGCTGTGCACCGACAACGGCGCGATGATCGCCTTCGCAGGGGCGCTGCGGCTGGCCGCCGGCCCGCTGCCGCCGGCGCCCACGGGCTTCGGCGTGCGCCCGCGCTGGGCGCTCGACGAGCTGCCGCCGCTGGCGGCCTGAGCGCTCAGGCGCCCGGGCGCGCCTTCGCCTTCGCGCCGATCCGGCTCTCCTTGCCCGCCATCAGGTTGGCGATGTTGCCGCGGTGCCGCCAGACCAGCAGGGCGCTCATGGCGATCACCGCCAGGGCGACCGGTCCCAGGCCGTGGAGGAACATCTGCCAGAGCGGCGCGAACACCGCCGACACCAGCGCGGCCAGCGACGAGTAGCGGAAGAAGAACGCGATGATCAGCCAGGTCAGCAGCGTGGCCAGGCCGAGCCAGGGATCGAGCGCGATCAGCACCCCGGCGGCGGTGGCCACGCCCTTGCCGCCGGCGAAGCCATGGAAGACCGGGAACAGGTGGCCGGCGAACACCGCGAGCGCGGACAGCGCGATCGTGCCCTCGCCGAAGCCGTAGCGGGCGGCGAAGGCCTTGACGAGGAAGATCGCCAGCCAGCCCTTGGCGCCGTCGCCGAGCAGCGTCAGGATCGCCGCGGTCTTGCTGCCGGAGCGCAGCACGTTGGTGGCGCCCGGATTTCCCGAGCCGTAGCTGCGGGGATCGGCGAGCCCCATCAGGCGGCTCACCAGCACGGCGAAGGACACCGAACCGAGCAGGTAGGAAAGCCCCACCGCAATCACGCTGCCGACCATCTCCATCTCCGGACCGCCTCCCATGCCTTGCCGCCGATGCGCATGCGCTGCGCGGGGCGAAGCGCCCCTATCCGGCCAGCGCGCAGTGTACCGGCTGGGCCCCCAGCAGCGCGACGAGCACCGAGGGATCGATCGACACCAGCACGCCGCGGCGCCCGCCGTTGACCAGGATGCGCGGCAGCTCGAGCACCGAAGCCTCGACGTACACGGGCATCGGCTTGCGGGTGGCGAAAGGCGAGGTGCCCCCGACCTGGTAGCCGGTGTGGCGCTGGGCCACTTCCGGCCGGCAGGGCTCGATCGACTTGCGCCCGGCCTGGCGCGCCAGGTTCTTGGTGGACACCGTCCGGTCGCCGTGCATCAGCACGATGAGCGGACGGGCGGACTCGTCCTGCATCACCAGGGTCTTGACCACCGAATGCTCGTCGACCCCGAGCTGCCTGGCCGACTCGGCGGTGCCGCCGTGCTCCACGTAGTCGTAGGCGTGGACCTCGAAGGCGACGCCCTCGCGCCGCAGCAGCTGCGTGGCGGGCGTCTCGCTCACGCGCGCCTTCATGCGGCGCCCTCGCGCCGCGGCACCAGGCCGTTGACGATGAGCCCGATGCACTGCGCTGCGATCTCGTCGGGTGCCAGTTCGCCGCCCGGCCGGTACCAGCGCGCGATCCAGCTCAGCGCTCCGGCCAGGGTGAAGGCCGCGATCTTGGGATCGCAGGGCGCGATCGAGCCCTCGGCGATTCCCTGCTCGATCAGGCGGCGGAACTCATGGTCGATCGCCGCCTTCAGCCTGCGCAGCTGTCGCTGGCTCTCCGGAGGCAGCGGCTCCTCGCCGACGCGGATGATGCACATGCCGAAATCCATCGTCGCCACGCGCGCGTACTCGCGCATCGCCGACACCAGCTTGTCCATCGCGCTGCCGCCGGAGGCGCCGGCGGCCTCGATGGCCGCGCGCATCATCTCCAGGCCGGTGCGCACGCACTCGAAGAGGATCGCCTCCTTGTTGCGGACGTAGTAGTAGAGCGTGGGCTTGGTGACGTGCAGCCGCTCGGCCACCTCGTCCAGCGAGGTGGCGTGGTAGCCCTTCTCGTTGAAGAGCTGCGCGGCGGTGCGCAGCACCGCCTCGCGCTTGACCTCGCGCTCTCGCTCGCGGTCGCGCGGCTGGGTCCAGGGCGACGAATCGTTCAGCGCATCCACCCCCGCCCCTTCACTTCGCGGCGCGCGCCCCCGGCCGCCACAGCGGCGCCCGCGGGCTCAGCCGATCTCCACCGATGCATGATGTTCCCTCGGCGGCCTGCCGAAATCGCGGATCTCGACCCAGAGCAGCCGGAACATCTCCAGCAGCATCAGCCCGAAGGCGAGCGGGATCATCAGGATGATCGGCCAGACCGGCCACACCTCGGTGCCGATCTGCATCTCGCGGTTGATCTCGACCGACGCGATCGAGAAGCGCGTCACGTACCAGAGCAGCACCGCGAACACGCAGATCTCCACCAGCAGCACCAGGATCGCGATCGCACTGCGCTTGGCCGGGGACAGGGAGCTCACCAGCATGTCGAAGCGCGGGAAGCTGCCTTCGCGGTGCGCGATCGGGATCGCCCAGAACACCATCAGCGGAAAGGCGATCCGCTCGATGATGTTGTAGGCGCCGGGGATGAAGTCCGCATGGAACACGTAGCGCCCGAGCACGCTGATGACGGTGATCATCATCATCGCGAACAGGCAGATGCCGCCGCCGACCGAAGCCATGCCGCCCTCGATGCGATCGACCCACTTCCAGAAAGCCATGCCGAAGCTCCTCAGTTGATGTGGCTGGGCAGCCAGGTGACGATCCCGGGGAACAGGATCATCGCGGCGGTGACCACCACGCCCGCCACGGCCGCGAAGATCGAGGCCGGCTTGAAGACCTCGCCGACCGGGAAGCGCGCCGCGGTGGACGCGGCGTAGGCGGACAGCCCCACGGGCGGGGTCAGCAGCCCGAGCGCGATCATGAAGGAGGCCATCACCCCGAACCAGAGCAGGTCGATGTTGGCGGCCTTCAGCAGCGGCAGCACGATGGGCACGACCAGCACGATGACCGCCGCCGACTCGAGGATCATGCCGGCGACGAAGAACAGCGCCATCATCATCGCGATCAGGATCTCGGGGCTGTCCAGCAGCGGCTCCATCAGCTTGACCAGTTCGGTCGGCAGCCGCGAGAAGGCGAGGAAGCGCGCGAAGATCTGCGCGCCGATCACGATCATCATCAGCATCGCGGTGATCTTCACCGAGTCGCCCAGCGCCGCGAAGATGTCCTTCACCGAAACGCGGCGCATCGCGATCATCCCGGCCATCGCGGCGAAGGCGCCGATCGCGCCCGCCTCGCCGACGGTGATCACGCCGCCATAGATGCCGCCGAACACGACGAACATCAGCGCGAAGATGAAGATCGCCGCGTGCATGCTCCGGCGCATCATCGCGGGGTCCTCTTCCTCGTCGCCCCTGACCCCGTCGGCCACTCCGGGCCGCACCTCGCCGAAGATGCGCAGGCAGGCGATGTAGACCAGGATGCACAGCACGCCCGGGCCCAGCAGGCCGATGAACAGGTGGCCGATGGGCACCATGGTCAGCGAGCCGTAGATGATGACGATCAGGCTCGGCGGGATCACCGCGGAAAGCGAGCCTGCGATGGCGGCCAGGCCGACCGAGAAGCGGCGCGTGTAGCCGACCCGCTCGAGCTCGGGCGCGGCCAGCGTCGCCAGCGCCGCAGCGCTCGCCGAGCCGGACCCCGACACCGCGCCGAGCAGGCCGCCGGTCACGATCGTGGCGATCCCGAGCGGGAAGCGCCGGTAGCCGGCCAGCTTGTGGCCCACCCTGAAGAGGTCGATGACCACGCCGCCGCGCACCAGCAGGTTGGCCATCAGCAGGTACAGCGGGACGATCGACAGCGAGTAGATCGACGCCGTGTAGAAGATGTCGGGGCCGATGATTCCGTCGAACACCCGCGAGCCGATCCACAGCGTGACGCCCACCAGGCCGGAGCCGAAGAGCACCGTGGACACGCTCTGGCCCAGAGCCAGGAAGATCACGAACCAGGCGCCGACGATCCAGAGGATCAGGGTCTGAGACATGGGAGGAATGCTTTTCGGTAGGTGATCAAAGCGAGAACGGGGGCGAACCCGTCGCCCCCGTCGTCGTCGCAGTTCCGCCCGGGCGCGCCCCGCGGGCGCGCCGGCGTCACCGCGCGTTCAGCGCGCCAGGTAGGCGTCGACGCCGCCGGGCAGACGACCGCCCTCGGCCTTGATCAGCGAGGCCCAGAGCTTGGCCGCGGCCTTCGCGGGATGGCCCTTCTTCTCGAGCTGCTCGATCCACTGCACCCAGGTCTCGTAGGCGGCCTTGGCCATGTGATCGCTCATCTCCTTGCTCAGGCTGTCGACCGCGACGAACTTCGCGCCCTTGGCCTTCGTGAGGTTCAGGATCTCGACGTCCTGCGCGTCGATGCCCTCGGAGTTCTTGATCGCGACCTCGCGGGCGGCCTTGTCCCAGGCCTTGCGATCCGCCTCGCTCATGCCCTTCCAGAGCGACTCGTTGATCGCCAGGTAGCTCTCCCAGTGGCCAAGCGACACCCCGGTGATCGTGTACTTCAGGATGTCCTGCAGCGAGTAGGACTTCCAGTCGCCGATGGTCAGCATGATGCCGGCGATGGTGCCGCGCGACAGCGCCTCGAAGGCCTGCGCCGCGGGCATGGTCACCGGCGTGGCGCCCAGGCGCTGCAGCACGATGGTGTGCAGCGCGGAGCCGGCACGCAGCGGCATGCCCTTCAGGTCGGCCGGGCTCTTGAGCTCCTTGCCGGTGGTCGACAGCGAATAGGGAGCGCTGGCGCCGAGCGCCCAGCCGCGGATGCCCTTGTCGCCCAGCTCGTACTCGAAGAAGGTCTTCTTGCCGTCGAGCTTGACGTCGGAGTCGATCAGCTTCTGGAAGGCGCGGGTGGCCATCACCGAGCTGGTGCCGTAGGTGGGCAGCTGCGACACGTCGGACAGCGGGAAGCGGCCCTCGTGGTAGGGCGCCAGCAGCGGCGCGGCCACGTCGATGGTGCCGCCCTTGAGCGCGTCGAGCTCGCGGCCGATCGAGACCAGCTCGCCGGCGTAGAAGCGCTTGAACTTGAAGCCGGTGGTGGCCTGCACCTGGTCCGCGAACGGATCCATGTGCTTGCCGACCCAGAAGTGGACCTGCGGCAGCGCCGCGGAGATCACCAGGTCCTTGGCGGCGACCGCCCCTGAGGCCAGGGTCAGGGCCCCGGCGATGGTGGCGGCGAGCGCCTTGCGCGTGATCTTCAGCATTTCGTCTCCTCGGTACTG
Organism: Gammaproteobacteria bacterium; assembly: GCA_046569945.1. Lineage (GTDB taxonomy): Bacteria > Pseudomonadota > Gammaproteobacteria > Burkholderiales > Burkholderiaceae_E > Quisquiliibacterium. The sequence goes on from JBKHVS010000059.1 coordinate 5,235, forward strand.
GATTTCGCGACGGGCCCGAACCGCGGCATGACGCCGCCTTGGCCGGGCTCCGACGCGCTGCATCGTGCCGGCGGATTCTGGTTTACCGGCGAGTAACAGGTCAATGCGGACGGGCCGGCGAAGGCGCCCTGCGGGACGCAAATGGAACGGAAACGGCAACGGGCCGCCGATTCCCAGGGTTTACCCCAGGCCGGCGGACCCGCGCTCCGCCGCTCAGCTGCCGGAGCCGAACTTCGGCGGACGCTTCTCGCGGAAGGCCTTGACGCCCTCCACCCAGTCGGGCGCGCCGATCAGCGGGCACTGGACGTCGCGCTCGAGCACGATGTGGCTGGACAGAGGCATCTCGGTGGCTGCGTCGACCAGGCGGCGCGTCCCGACGACCGCCTGCTGGGGCCCGTCGGCCAGCCGCCGGCAGACCGCCATCGCCTCGGCATCCAGCTTCGCGGTGTCGACCACGCGCCAGACCAGGCCCCAGCGCTCCGCGTCCTGGGCGCTCACCGGGTCGCCCAGCAGGCTCGCAGCCATCGTGCGCGCGCGGCCGGCCATGCGCGCCATCAGCCAGGTAGCGCCCACGTCGGGCACCAGTCCCAGGCGCGGCACGAAGGTGAGCACGAAACGCGCGTCGGACGCCATCAGCACGACGTCCCCGGCGAGCGCGATGCCGATGCCCCCGCCGGCAGCCACGCCGTTGATCGCGCAGACCACCGGCATCGGCGCCTCGTTGATCGCGCGCACCAGCGTGATCACCCGCTCGAAGCCGGCGCGGTTGGCGCGCTCGCGCTGCGCGGGCGTCGCGTCCGCGGGCAGCGGGCGGCCGACCAGGTCGGCGCCGGAACAGAAGCCGCGCCCGGCGCCGGTGATCAGCAGCGCGCGCGCGCCGGCGTCGGCCGCGCAGCCCACTGCGACCGGGATCTCGCGGAACATCGCGTCGTTGAGCGCGTTGAGGGACTCGGGTCGATTGAGGGTGAGGCGGGCGATGCCGTCCTGGACGGACAGCGCCACGGCCTCGAAGGCGGGGAAGGAATCGGACATCGGAGCGGCTCCCGGAAGTGTTGTCCGGGGATCGTATACGGCGGCGCGCCGGCCGACGGCTGCGTCCGCGCCAGCGGGTTCCGGATACCGCGCAGGCCGGCCCGCTGCCGCTCAGGCGCCGAGCAGCGCCTGCGCCATCTCGCGCAGCCGGGTCTTCTGGATCTTGGTGCCGTTGGACCCCTCGGTGACCGGGAAGGCCTCGACGGCGAAGACCCTCGCCGGCACCTTGAAACGCGCGAGCCGGGCGCCGACGTGCGCGATCACCGCGGCCTCGTCGAGCGCGGCGCCCGCCTGCAGCCGCACGAAGGCCACCGGCCTGGGCGCGCCCTCGAGCGTGGCGCCGACCACCTGGCAGTCCAGGATGCCGGGCGCCTGCTGCACGCACTCCTCGATCTCCTGCGGGCTCACCAGGAAGCCGCCCAGGCGCAGCGAATCTCCCATCCGGGCGCGGAAGACGAAGCGGCCGTCCGCGCAGGTGTGGCCGAGGTCGCCGGAGCGGTACCAGCCGCCCTCGAGGATCGCCTCTCGGGTGGCTTCCGGATTGCCGAAGTAGCAGACCATCCGCGACGAGGGCGCGAGGAACTCGAGCTCGCCGTCCTCGCCGTGGGCCAGCACCCGGCCGGACTCGGGGTCGCGGGCGCGCACCCGCGCCAGCGGGCTCACCGGGAAGCCCCCGCCGTTGCGCCGCAGCTCCAGCGGGTCGCCGTCCCGGTTGCGCGCGAACAGCGCCTGGATCTCGCTGATGCCGTAGAGCCCCAGCACCCTCAGGCCCCGCGCATCGGCCTGCTCGACGATGTCGCCGAGCGCCGGGTTGAAGGCGGCGAAGCCGACGAAGCGCAGCGTGGGGAAGGCCGGCGTGCGGTCGTTCTGCGCCAGCAGCTGGGCGATCGCGTCATCGGTGGCGTTCATGTGGGTGGCGCGATGCGCGTCGATCGCCCTTGCAGCCGCGGCGGCATCCCAGGCCGGCATCATCGCGAAGGGCCGGCCCGCGGCGATCATCGCCAGCGCGTTGCTGACGCCGAACACGCCGCACAGCGGCGGCGCCAGCAGCATCGTCGACTGCGCGTCGATGCCGAAGCCCTGCACCACGTCGAAGGCGTGCGCCACCAGCGTGCGCTGGTCGTGCAGCACGAACTTCGGCGCCTTGGTGGTTCCCGAGGTGGTGAAGATCGCGCAGCCCGCGTCGGGCGCGGCATCGTCGCCGGCCAGCGGGGGGTGCGCGAGCAGGTCCGCGTAGCGGCGGACCGCAATGCCGTCGGGGAGCCCCGCCAGCGCGGCCGTCTCGCCCTCGTCGTAGGCCACCACCGCCTCCAGCGCGGCGAGCGACGCGGGCGGGCAGCCGGCGAGCACGCCTGCGAAATCGGCGCGGTCGAAGCCGGGCCAGGTCACCAGCACCCGGGCCCCGGAGCGGAACAGGATGTCGGCCAGCTCCGCCGAGCGGAAGCGCGTGTTGACCGCGAGGCCGATCGCGCCCAGGCGCGCGCAGGCGAAGAAGCACGCGAGCCAGGCAGCGAGGTTGGGCAGCCAGATCGCGACGCGGTCGCCGCGCCGCACGCCCATCGCGCGCAGCGCCGCGGCCAGGCGCGCGCTCTCGTCGAGCAGCGCCCGGTAGCTGACGGCGCGCTCCCGGTCGAACAGCGCCACTGCGTCGTCGCTGGCGCGCGCCGCGAGCAGCGCAGAAAGTGTGTCTGGGCGGTCGTGTTCTGTCATCGTCGGGGCCGGCGGAGTGGGTGGAAGGACCGCGGCCGATTCTAGTCCAGCGGCTTGCGGGAACCGGGGCTGCCGGACGTCGAGGGCGAACGCGTCAAGGGGGTCGGCGGGCAGGCGTCGATCAGCCGGCTGCCGAAAGCAGCGCCTCTGCCCCGGGATAGGTTTCGCGCCGGATGCAGTACTTCCGTACGGAGCCGCCCCAGGGCTCGCCGCGCGCGGTGGCCGCGACGAAGGCGTCGCGGTCGACCACGGCGCTGCCGCCCAGCAGCGTGACTCCGCGCGCGAAGAGCGGGTCCGGCAGGAAGCCGCCCCCCGGGCCGACCAGCGCGATGCTGCCTGCGCCGCGGCAGGCGTCGAGCACCTCGTCCAGCGTGCCGTTGAGCGCCAGCGTGGTCGTCGAAAGCACTTTGTCGCAAGCCCCGAGCGCGCCCCGGTCCAGCGTCACCTCGTAGCCGTCGCGCGGCCCCGCCAGCGCGGGATCCAGCTCGACCACCACCAGGTGCGCGCCCGCCGCAACGATCCGGGCAGCCAGGCCGCCGAACAGCCCGACCATGCCGATGCGGTCCCCGGGCCGCGGGTCGAGCAGCCCGAGCGGATCGGAGGTCCAGTCGAGCACCTCGGGATGCGCCAGCAGCACCCCCTGGCAGATCGCATTGATCGCGGCGAGCCCGAGCACCCGCCCGACCGGATCCTCGCCGCGCAGGCCGCGGGCGACCTCGAGCGCGGAACGTCCGGCGATCGCTGCGCCAGGCGCCGCGGCGCGCATGCGCTGCGGGGTGTCGCCCAGCAGCAGGTAGGACAGCCCGATGCTGCCGTCGTCCAGTTCGAGCGCGCAGAACTCGCTCTCCTTCGCATCGCGTGCAAGGCGCTCGGGCAGGTGCAGGCCGCGCACCCGCGCGGGCTGCCGCACCGCGCAGATGCGTTCGGCGAGTCCGATCAGTTCGTCGGAAAAAGCGGCGGTCAAGCTCATCCCCTCGGGTGGTGCCGCGCGTGCAGCGACTTCAGCCGCTCGCGCGCGACGTGGGTGTAGATCTGCGTGGTCGAGATGTCGGCATGGCCCAGCAGCATCTGCACCACGCGCAGGTCGGCGCCGTGGTTGAGCAGGTGGGTGGCGAAGGCGTGGCGCAGGGTGTGCGGCGACAGCGGCGCCAGCACGCCGGCGCGCAGCGCATGGGCCTTGATCAGCTTCCAGAACATCTGCCGCGTCATGGGCCCGCCGCGCCGGGTCACGAACAGGGCATCGGCGCTGCGCCCGCCCAGCAGGCCGGCGCGCGCCTCGCCGAGATAGCGCTCGATCCAGTGCCTGGCCTCCTCGCCGAGGGGCACGAGGCGCTCCCGGTCGCCCTTGCCGACGACCCGCACCACGCCCTCGACGAGGCCCACCTCCACCGTGCGGATCGCGACCAGCTCGCTGACGCGCAGCCCGGTGGCGTAGAGCACTTCCAGCATGGCCCGGTCGCGCAGCCCGAGGGGCTGGTCCACGTCGGGCGCTGCCAGCAGCGCCTCCACCTGCCGCTCCGACAGGGTCGAAGGGAAACGCTGCGGCTGCTTTGCCGAGCGGATGTGGAGCGTGGGGTCCTCGGCGCGGCGGCCCTGGCGCACCAGCCAGCGGTACCAGCGCCTGAACACGGTCAGCCGCCGGTTGCTGCTGGTGGGGCGGGACGTGGGGTGCCGCTCGGCGATGTAGGCCTGCAGGTCATCCGGGCCGGCGGCCTCGAGGGCGGCGCCGGACCGCGCGCGCAGCCATCCGGCAAGCTGGGCGAGGTCGCGCCGGTAGGCCAGCAGGGTGTTGCGGGACAGCCCGTCCTCGAGCATCAGCGCGTCGCAGAAGGCGTCGATGCCCGCGAGGTCCTGCGCGGGCACCTCGCAGCGGTCGATCGGGTCGGCGGCGTCGATGACGGTCATCGCGACATGCTAGCCGACGCCTGCGCCGGCGTGAGCGGCCCATTGCCGGCGCAGCGCCCTTACACTTCCCTCCCGTGAACATCCCCGCCCTGCTGTTCCCGGACCTCGCGCTGATCCTCATCGGCTGGCTGCTGTACCGCCATGCCGGGCTGGCGCCGCAGTTCTGGGCCGGAACCGAGCGGCTGGTCTACTACGTGCTGTTCCCGGCGCTGCTCTTCGGGGCGATCGTGCGCAACCCGCTGTCGGCGGGCGAGTCGATGCCGATGATCGCGGCGGCGCTGGGCGCCTTCGCGGTCGGGGTGCTGCTGGGCTTCGCGGCCCGGCCGGTGCTGCGCCCGGTGGAGACCCTGTTCGCCTCGGGCGTGCAATGCGCGTTCCGCTTCAACACCTACATCACCCTGGCGCTCGCGCTGAGGATCGGCGGCAGCGAAGGCCTGTCCTTGTGCGCACTGATCGTCGGCTTCGTGGTGCCGCTCGCCAACCTGGCGGCGGTCTACGCGCTGGCCCGGCACTCTGGCGCCGGCGTGCTCTCCGAGCTCGCGCGCAACCCGCTGGTGCTCGCCACGCTGGCCGGCGTCGCGACCAAGGCCGCGGGGCTGCAGATGCCCGAGCCGGTTGACGCGACCCTGCAGCGGCTCGGCCAGGCGGCGCTCACGCTCGGGCTGCTGTGCGTGGGCGCAGGCCTGCGGCTGGAGCGCCCGGCCGCCGGCGCCCCCGGAGCGGACCCCGCGCGCCGGCGCAGCTCGCTGCAGCTCACCGCCTGGTTCACCGCCACCAAGCTGGTGGCGATGCCGCTGACGGCCCTGCTGATCGCCCGCGCGCTGCAGCTGACGCCGCTGCATGCCGCGATCGCGGTCATGTTCGCGGCCATGCCCACCGCGCCCGCCTCCTACGTGCTGGCCACCCGGATGGGGGGCGACGGCCCCTTCGTCGCCTGGCTGATCACGGTGTCGCTGCTCGCCTCGCTGGCAGGCATTCCTTTCTGGCTCTCGCTGGCCTGAGGAGACGCTGGACGTCCGTACAATCGGGCATCCATGATCCTCACGATCCTGATCCTCCTGCCCTTCGCCGGCAGCGTGCTCGCCGCACTGCTGCCGGCGAACGCGCGCAACCGCGAAGCCTGGCTGGCCGCGCTGGTGGCGCTCGCCGGGACGATCCTGACGGCCTCGCTCTACCCGGACATCGCGCTCGGCAACACGGTCCGCCACGAGATCGCCTGGCTGCCCGGGCTGGGCCTGAACTTCGTGCTGCGCGTCGACGGCTTCGCCTGGCTGTTCGCGATGCTGATCCTGGTGATCGGCCTGCTGGTGGTGGTCTATGCGCGCTACTACATGTCGCCGTCGGACCCGGTGCCGCGCTTCTTCTCCTTCTTCCTGGCGTTCATGGGCTCGATGCTCGGCATCGTCCTCTCCGGGAACCTGGTGCAGATGGCCCTGTTCTGGGAGATGACCAGCCTCGCGTCCTTCATGCTGATCGGCTACTGGCACCACCGGCCGGACGCGCGGCGCGGCGCCCGGATGGCGCTGACGGTCACGGTGGCGGGCGGGCTGTGCCTGCTGGCGGGCATCCTGATGCTGGGCCGGGTCGTCGGCAGCTACGACCTGGACCGGGTGCTCGCCTCGGGCGACCTGGTCCGCGGGCACGACTGGTACCTGCCGATCCTGGTGCTGGTTGCGCTGGGGGCGCTCACCAAGAGCGCGCAGTTTCCCTTCCATTTCTGGCTGCCCCGGGCGATGGCGGCGCCCACGCCGGTCTCGGCCTACCTGCACTCCGCGACCATGGTCAAGGCCGGGGTCTTCCTGCTCACGCGCTTCTGGCCGGTGCTCGCCGGAACGCCGGAGTGGTCCTGGATCATCGGCGGCGCGGGGCTGTGCACGCTGCTGATCGGCGCCTTCGTGGCGATCTTCCAGCAGGACCTCAAGGGGCTGCTCGCCTATTCGACGCTGAGCCACCTCGGGCTGATCACGCTGCTGCTGGGCATCGGCACGCCGCTGGCCGCGGTGGCGGCCATCTTCCACACCATGAACCATGCGACCTTCAAGGCCTCGCTGTTCATGGCGGCAGGCATCATCGACCACGAGACCGGCACGCGCGACCTCCGGCGCCTCAGCGGACTGTCCCGGCCGATGCCGCGGACCGCGACGCTGGCGATCATCGCGGCCGCGGCGATGGCCGGGGTGCCGCTGCTCAACGGCTTCCTCTCGAAGGAGATGTTCTTCGCCGAGGCGGTGCTGGCCGGCTCCGAGAGCGACTACCGGATGGCGGTGGCGGCGACGGTGGCCGGCCTGTTCAGCGTCACCTATTCCTTGCGCTTCATCCATGACGTGTTCTTCGGGCCGCAGGCGACCGACCTGCCCCGCGAGCCGCACGAGCCGCCGGGCTGGATGCGCTTCCCGGTCGAACTGCTGGTGCTGGCCTGCCTGGTGGTCGGCATCGTGCCGGAGTTCACCGTCGGCCCCGCGCTGAAGTCCGCGGCCGCCTCGGTGCTGGGCGCCGACATGCCCGCTTACAGCCTGTCCGCCTGGCATGGGCTGAACCTGCCGCTGGCGATGAGCCTCGCTGCGCTCGCCGGGGGCACGGTGCTCTACCTGCTGCTGCAGCGGCACCTGAAGCTGCGCACCGTGGAGCGCACCCCGCTGGTCCACCGCTTCGACGGGCAGCGCGTGTTCGACCGCGTCCTGGTCGGCATCAACGCCACGGCCGTGCGCCTCGAGCACCTGCTGGGCACCCGCCGGCTGCAGGTGCAGCTCGAGCTGGTGATCCTGGCGGTGCTCGCGGCGGCCCTCGTCCCGGCGGTCTCGGAGGGCTTCTCCTGGCTGCGGGCGGCGCCCACCCCGGTCGACCCCGTGCTCGCGGCGCTGTGGGCGGTCGGCATCGCCTCGGCGATCGGCGCCGCCTGGCAGGCCAAGTACCACCGGCTCGCCGCGCTGGCGATGATGGGGGTGTCGGGGCTCGTCACCTGCGTGACCTTCGTCTGGTACTCGGCCCCGGATCTCGCGCTCACCCAGCTGATGGTCGAGACCGTGACGATGGTGCTGCTGCTGCTTGGCCTGCGCTGGCTGCCGCCGCGCCGCGAGCCGGCGGAGATGGGGACGATGGCGAAGCTGTCGGCCCGCGTGCGGCGCGCCCGCGACCTCGCGGTGGCCATCGCCGCGGGCGGCGCGATCGCCGCGCTGGCCTACGCTGCGCTGACCCGCCCGCGCGGCCCCGGAATGGCCTCCTTCTTCATCGAGCGGGCGCTGCCGGAAGGCGGCGGCACGAACGTGGTCAACGTGCTGCTGGTGGACTTCCGCAGCCTCGACACCCTGGGCGAGATCACGGTGCTGGCCATCGTCGCGCTGACGGTCTACGCGCTGCTGCGCCGCTTCCGCCCCGCGCCCGAGAGCGTCCGGGTTCCCGCCCAGCGCGCCGACCAGCCGGCGCAAGGCGCCGAGGCAGCGCGCCCCGGGGCCGACGCGGAGGCCGGCTACCTGATGGTTCCGGCGATCTACATGCGCCTGCTCTTCCCCATCCTGGTGGTGGTCGCGGCCTTCTTCTTCGTGCGCGGCCACAACCTGCCCGGCGGCGGCTTCGTCGCGGGCCTGATCCTGGCCGCAGCCATCATCCTGCAGTACATGGCGGGGGGCACGGCCTGGACCGAGGACCGGCTCAGGATGCGCCCGCACCGGTGGATCGGCTTCGGCCTGCTGACCGCGCTGGCCACCGGCCTGGGCGCCTGGCACTTCGGCTATCCGCTGCTCACCAGCCACTCGCCCCACCCGCAGCTGCCCTGGCTTGGCGAGGTGCCGATGCCCAGCGCCTTCGTCTTCGACCTGGGCGTGTTCGCGCTCGTCGTCGGCTTCACGGTGCTGGTGCTGGTCTCGCTTGCCCACCAGTCGGTGCGCAGCCATCGCGTGGCGCAGGACGCCGGGCCGCAGCCCGGTCCCGCGCCGCAGGATCCGGAGCCCGCCTGATGGAGGCCGTCTTCGCGCTCGCCATCGGCGCCATGGTCGGCTCCGGCGTCTGGCTGGTGCTGCGCCCCAGGACCTTCCAGGTGATCATGGGGCTGTCGCTGATCTCCTACGGCGTAAACCTGTTCATCTTCGGGATGGGCCGCCTGGTGGTCGGGCGCGCCCCGGTGGTCGACGCCGCCGGCGCGGCCGACCCCGCGAGCTTCGCCGACCCGGTCCCCCAGGCGCTGGTGCTCACCGCGATCGTGATCGGCTTCGCGATGACCGCGCTCTTCCTGGTCGTGCTGCTGGCCTCCAGGGGGCTGACCGGCACCGATCACGTCGACGGCAGGGAGCCGCCGGAATGATGCGCTGGCTCGACCACCTGATCGTGGTGCCGATCGTGCTGCCGCTGCTGGCCGGGGCGGCGATGGTGCTGCTCAGCGAGCACCGGCGGCGCACGAAGTTCGCGCTGAGCCTCGGCTCCGCACTGGGCCTGCTGGCGACCTCGATCGCGCTGGTCCGCCTGGCCGACGGGCACAGCGCCGCCTGGACCGGCGACGCCTGGCTCGGCGGCGCCGGCGTCTACCTGGCGGCGAACTGGCCGGCGCCCTTCGGCATCGCGCTCGCGGTCGACCGGCTCACCGCGATGATGCTGCTGCTCACCTCGATCCTCGGCCTGGCCTCGCTGCTGTTCGCGCATGCCCGCTGGGACCGGGCCGGCGTCCATTTCCATCCGCTCTTCCAGTTCCTGCTGATGGGGCTGAACGGCGCGTTCCTGACCGCCGACCTCTTCAACCTGTTCGTCTTCTTCGAGGTGATGCTGGCCGCTTCCTACGGCCTCGTGCTGCACGGCTCGGGCGTGGCGCGGGTGCGCGCCGGGCTGCACTACATCGCGGTGAACCTGGTGGCGTCCTCGCTGTTCCTGGTCGGCGTCTCGATGATCTACGCGATCGTCGGCACGCTGAACATGGCCGAGCTGGCGGAACTCCTGCCGGGCATCCGCCCGGAGGACCGGGCGATGCTCGAAGCGGGAATGGCCATCCTCGGCGTCGCCTTCCTCATCAAGAGCGCGATGTGGCCGCTCAACTTCTGGCTGCGGCCCGCCTACGGCGCAGCCAGTGCGCCGGTGGCCGCGGTGTTCTCGGTGATGACCAAGGTCGGGGTCTACGTGATCCTGCGCCTGTGGCTGCTGCTGTTCGCCGAAGGTGCGGGCGACTCCACCGGCTTCGGCCGCGAGTGGCTGCTGGCGGGCGGGATGATGACGCTGGCCGTCGGCACGATCGGGATGCTGGCCTCGCAGGACCTGCGGCGGCTGGCGAGCTACAGCGTGATCGTCTCCTCGGGCACCTTGCTGGCGGCGATCGGCTTCGGCAGCGCCGGCATGGTCGCCGGCGCCCTGTACTACCTGTTCAGCGCCTCGCTCGCCACCGCCGCGCTGTTCCTGCTCAACGAGCTCATCGAACGCGGCCGCACGTTCGGTGCGAGCGTGCTGGCCACCACCCTGGAAGCCTTCGAGGCCCAGGGCAGCCTGCATGCCGACCACGAGGCGCTGCCTCCCGAGACGGAGGAGACCGGCGTCGTCATCCCCGCCGCCATGGCCTTCCTCGGCCTCAGCTTCGTCTGCTGCGCGCTGCTGATCACCGGCCTGCCGCCGCTGTCGGGCTTCGTCGCGAAGTTCGCGCTGCTGTCCGCGGTGCTTGCGCCGGCGGGCATCGAGTCCACCGCGCAGCCGTCGGTGGACGCGGCGGGGTGGACGATGGTGGTCCTGCTGATCGTCTCGGGCCTGGCCGGCGCGATCGCGCTGGCCCGCATCGGGATCCGCGCCTTCTGGGTGCCGCCGGTCCGCCAGCCGCCCCGCCTGCGCCTGATCGAGGCGGCGCCGGTGGGGCTGCTGCTCGCGCTGACGATCACGATGACGATCGAGTCCGGCAATGTCATGCGCTACCTGGATGCCACCGCCGCAGGCCTGCAGGAGTGGACCGGCTACACGCGCTCGGTGATGACCGCAGTGCCGGTGCCGGGCCCCGGCCTGCTGAAGGGGGACACGCCATGAGGCGCCTGCTGCCCTCGCCGCTGCTCTCGCTGTTCCTGTTCGGGATGTGGCTGATGCTCAACCAGAGCCTTGCGCCAGGCCAGCTTCTGCTTGGCGCGGCGCTCGCGCTGGGCGTGCCCGCGCTGACCGCGGGCACTCGCCCGCTGCGGCCGCGCATCCGCAGGCCCTGGCTGCTGCTGCGGCTTGCCGCGGTGGTGCTCGTCGACGTGCTGGCCTCGTGCGTGCGCGTGTCCGCGATCATCCTGGGCGGCGCCGAACGCCGGGAGCACTCGGGATTCATGGACATCCCGCTCGACCTGCACGATCCGCACGGCCTCGCGGTGCTCGCCGCGATCATCAACTCGACGCCCGGCACGGTCTGGGCCGAGCTGAGCGAGGACCGCAGGCTGCTGACCCTCCACGTGCTCGACCTGCGCGACGAGCAGGCGTGGATCGACACGATCAAGACCCGCTACGAAAAGCCGCTGATGGCGATCTTCCAATGACCATGCTGCTGCTCGCCGCGATGGGCTTCGCGATGGCCTGCCTGGGCCTGGCGATGCTGTTCGCATCGATCCGGATGTTCCGCGGCCCCACCGCCCAGGACCGCGTGATGGCGATGGACACGCTGTACGTCTGCGCGATGATGATGATGCTGGTGCTCGGCATGCGCTACGGCAGCCAGCTCTACTTCGAGATGTCGCTGCTGATCGCCGTGGTGGGCTTCCTGGGCTCGGTGGCGATGGCCAAGTTCCTGCTGCGCGGCGAGGTGATCGAATGAGTCCGCTGGAATCGGTGCCCGCCTGGGCGGCGCTGCCGGTGGCGATGCTGCTGGTGCTCGCGGGCTGCCTCGCGGTGACGGGAGCGCTGGGCCTGCTGCGTCTTTCCAATTTCTACCAGCGCATCCACGGCCCGGCGCTGCTCAACTCGCTGGGCGCCGGCTGCGTGCTGATCGCCTCGATGCTCTACTTCAGCGCGCTGCAGTCGCGCCCGGTCATCCACGAGCTGCTGATCACGGTGTTCATGCTCCTGACCGCGCCGGTCACCGCGATCCTGCTGATGCGCGCGGCGATCTTCCGGGACCGCCGGGCCGGGCGCAACGACGTGCCCCCGGCCACCCACCGGCAGGGCGACCCGCTGGGCAGGACCGGGGATCGCGAGGAGTGAGCCTGCGGGCTCAGAACCGGTAGGCCATTTCCCCGTAGACGGTGCGCCCCGGCTGCTTCGAGAAGACGAAGTAGTCGCGGTCGCCGATGTTGTCGACCGCCAGGCTCAGCCTCAGGTTGCGGTTCACGCGGTAGCCGACCTTGGCCGACCAGATCCCGTGGGCGTCGTAGGCGCCGTATACGCCCTGCGAGGTGTTGAGGTTCTGGTCGTCACTGGAGGCGAACACCCGGCTCACGTAGCGGTAGGCCAGCAGGCCGGTCCAGTCCCCGCCGTCGTACTCCATCCCCGCCGCCCACATCGTCTGCGGAACGTCGGTGAGGTTCTTGCCCACGCTGCCCGGCACTGCATCGTTGCGGCTGAT
>JBKHVS010000060.1:0-247 GCA_046569945.1 Gammaproteobacteria bacterium
CGGCGGGGTCCGCAAGAGGCAGGCCGGAACCTACTTCGCGGGTGCGGCCGGCGCCACCGGCGCGCCGATCGCGCTGACAGCCGGCGCCGCCGTCAGCAGCGCGTCCACCGCGCGCAGGTCGTCCTCGGACAGGGTGCCGGCAGTGGCCTTGAGCCGCAGGCCGTTGACCAGCACGTCGTAGCGCGCGCGGGCGAGGTCGCGCCGCGTGGTGAAGAGCTGCTGCTGGGCGTTCAGCACATCGATGTTG
>JBKHVS010000060.1:257-16974 GCA_046569945.1 Gammaproteobacteria bacterium
CACGCCCACCTGGTAGCCAAGCAGGTTGGAGTCCAGCGCCAGCTGGCTCGAGCGCTCCGCGGCCTCCAGCGCCTTCACCTGGGCCAGCCCGCTGTTGACCCCGAGGAAGGCGGAGCGGGCGCCCTGCTCGGCCTGGCGCCGCGCGTTGTCGAGGTCGAACAGCGCCTTGTTGCGCAGCTGCGCCGCCTCCCGCACCCGCGCGTCGATCGCGCCGCCGGCGTACAGCGGCACGCTCAGCTGCAGGCCGACCGCCGCCGAATTGCTCTTGACGCCGATGAAGTTCGCCGCGGCGTTCTCGGCGCGGCCCACCGAACCGACCACGTCCAGCGTGGGGTAGTGGCCGTAGCGCTGGCGTTCGATCTCGCGCCTGGCGATCTCGCTCGCCACCTCGGCCTGCTGCACCGCCAGGTTGTTCTGCCGGGCGCTGTCGGTCCAGTCGGTCTCCAGCGCCGGCTGCGGCCGCTGAAGCTCGACGCCCGGGCGCAGCACCTGGAGCTCGGGGACCGGCCTGCCGATGAGCTGCGACAGCGCGGCCCGCCTGACGTCGAGCTCGTTCTGCGCGGCGAATTCCTGCGCCAGCGACAGGTCGAAGCGCGCCTGCGCCTCCTGCTGGTCGGTGACCGTGGCGGTGCCCACCTCGAAGTTGCGCTTGGCAGCGGCCAGCTGCTCGGTGATCGCCGCCTTCTGCGAGCGGATGGTGGCGAGGTTGTCCTGGGCGGCGAGGACGTCGAAGTAGGCCTGCGCCACGCGCACGACCAGGTCCTGCCTTGCCTGCACCGTCTGGGCTTCGCCGATGCTCGCCGCCAGGCGGCTCTGCTCGTAGGCTTCGACGTTCTGCAGCCGCAGCAGCGGGTAGGAGAGGCTGATGCTGTAGTTCTGCGCGGTGAAGTCGCGGCGCGGCGCCAGGTTGGTGTCCACCGTCTGGCGGCTCACCGAAGCGTTCGCCCCCACCGAGGGCAGCAGGCCGGCGCGTGCCTGCGGGACGCGCTCCCGGGTCGCCGCGGATTGGGCTTCGGCGCTGGCGACCACGGGGTCGACTGCCAGCGCGGACTGGTAGGCCTGGAGCAGGTCCATTGCCGAGGCGCCGGCGGGCAGGCAGGCGAGCGCGGCGGCCGCGGCCAGGGCATGCAGTCTGTGTTCCATCGGGGCGTCCTCGGTTTCAGTAGGTCGGGCAGTTCGGGTCTACCTCGCGGGCCCAGGCGTCGATGCCGCCGGCGAGGTTGAAGATGGGGTCGAGGCCTTGCATCGCAAGGAAGCGGGCGACGTGCATGCTGCGCACGCCGTGGTGGCAGATGCAGACGACCGGCCGGCCCGCGGCGAGGTCGGCGGGCCGCAGCTGCCTCATCACACCGCTCCGCTGCCTGCGATTCGCGTCATCGCCGTGCTTGCCGTGCCGCGATTGGAGGCTGCCTGCTGGTGCATGAGGCCCTTCGCCGCGGTCAGAAGCGGAAGCCGTCCTTCTCCGGGAAGCCGTGCAGCCGGGGCGCCACGGTCTCGAAGAGGGTCTCGGCGGTGAAGCTGTCGGGGCCGGTGCGGGTGATCAGCTGCGCTTCCATCGCGGGCGCGTCGCCGACGACGGCCGCAAGCCGCCCGCCGATGGACAGCCGGTGCAGCAGCATTTCCGGCACGAAGGGCACCGAGCCCGACAGCAGGATGACCTCGTAGCTGCCGCTGCCGGCCGGCTGCGCGCCGTCGCGCTGCTCGACGAGCACGTTGCGCACGCCTGCGCGCTCCAGGTTGGCGCGCGCGAAGGCGGCCAGGCCGGGGTGGATCTCGCAGCTGACGACGTGGCGCGCCCGGTGCGCGAGCAGCGCCGCCATGTGGCCGGAGCCCGCGCCGATCTCCAGCACGTGCTCGTGCCGGCGCACCGAGAGGTTCTGCAGCAGCCGCGCCTCGACCTTGGGCGAGAGCATGCATTCGCCGGTCTTCACGCCATCGAGGACGAGCGGCACTTCCATGTCGGTGAAGGCGATCGCGCGATAGGCGGGCGGCACGAAGTCCTCGCGCCTGACCACGAGCAGCAGGTCGAGCACGTCCTGGTCCAGCACGTCCCAGGGCCGGATCTGCTGTTCAACCATGTTGTAGCGCGCGCGTTCGAAGTCCATTTCCGTTCCGCAAAAGCCGTGAAAAAACAAGATTTTAACCGGCGGCGGCAGCAGCGGCCCTGACATCCGTCAGTCCGGTGCGCCGCCGCCCCTGCCGGCAGGCGCGCCAGCCCTGCGGCCGCGCCGGCGCACCCAGCCGGTCAGGTCGTCCAGCAGCGTGTACAGCACCGGCACCACCAGCAGCGTGAGCAGCGTCGAGGCCAGCACCCCGCCGATCACCGCGTGCGCCATCGGCGCCCGCTGCTCGGAGCCCTCGCTGACGCTCACCGCCAGGGGCAGCATCCCGAACACCATCGCCAGCGTGGTCATCAGGATCGGCCGAAGGCGGATCTCGGCCGCCTGCAGCAGCGCCTGCGCGCGCTCCACGCCGCGCGCGCGCGCCTGGTTGGCGAAGTCCACCAGCAGGATCGCGTTCTTGGTCACCAGGCCCATCAGCATGATGAAGCCGATGATCGAGAACATGTTGAGCGTGGAGCCCCAGGCCAGCAGCGCAGCGACCACGCCGATCAGCGCCAGCGGCAGCGAGGCCATGATCGCCAGCGGCTGCAGGAAGCGGCCGAACTGCGAGGCCAGGATCATGTAGATGAAGATCACCGCGAGCACCAGCGCCTGCACCGCGTAGCCGAAGCTCTCGACCATGTCCTTGGTGGCGCCGCCGGTGACGAAGCGATAGCCCGGCGGCAGCGGCAGGTCGGCCAATGCCGCCTGCACCGCGGTGCCCACCGTGCCCGCGGCCACGCCGTCGGAGTTCGCGGAGATCAGGATCTCGCGGGTCAGGTCCTTGCGGTTGATCTGCGTGGGGCCGGTGCCGGGGATGAAGTCCGCCACCTGGCGCAGCGGCACCATGCGCGGGCCGCCGTCGGCGGCGGGCTGCGAGGAGAGCAGCGTGAGCCGCTCGAGATCCGCCACCGACTCGCGCGCGGCCGGCGGCAGGCGCACCATCACTTCGTAGTTCTCGTCGTCCGGCGCGCGCCAGGTGGTGGCCGCCTCGCCGGCGAGCAGCGGCCGCAGCGCCGCGCCGATCTGCGCCACGCCCACCCCGAGGTCGGAGGCGAGCTGGCGGTCGATCTCCACCGACACCGTGGGCTTGGAGGGCTTGGAGCTGGTGTCCAGGTCGACGATGCCCTGGTTCGGGCCCAGCCGGTGCTGCGCCCGCAGGTCGGCGTTCAGCGCCTCGATGCGCGCCAGCGCGTCGGCGGAGATGCGTTCGAGCTCGGCCATGTCCGGGCCCTGCACGCTGACCTGGATCGGCTTGTCGGAGCTCACCGCGTTCAGGTTGCCGACGTCGGTGACGGTGACGCCGGCGATCGCGTTGACGCGCTCGCGCACCGGCTGAGTCATCTGGTGCACCGACATCGGCCGCTGGGTGCGCTCGGTGAGGCGGGCGAACACCGCGGCGTAGTTGCGGCCCTGCAGCGCGCCGGTGTTGATCGTGGCGTAGGTCTGCTCCACGCCGGGGAACTCGCGCAGCGCCGCCTCCACCTGGCGGACCTTCTCCTCGGTGAACTCCAGCGACGAGCCCACCGGCGTGTTGAACTGCAGGTAGAGCTCGTTGTTGTCGGCCGGCGGAACGAATTCGGTGCCCACCACGCTGATCAGCGGGAAGGAGGCGAAGAAGGCCAGCAGCGCGATCGCCACGGTGGTGCCGCGCCTGCGCAGGCCCCAGCGCAGCAGCGCCACGTACCAGCCCTCCAGCCGCGTCATCGCGGCCTGGAAGCCGCGCAGCAGCCGGGCCACCGGCCCCTTGCCGCGCGCGCCATGCGCGTCCGGATCGTTCCACACCGAGGAGAGCATCGGGTCCAGCGTGAACGACACGAACATCGACAGCAGCACCGCGAAGGCCACGGTGACGCCGAACTGCTTGAAGAACTTGCCGATGATTCCGCCCATGAAGCCGATCGGCATGAACACCGCGACGATGGTCAGCGTGGTGGCCGCCACCGCCAGCCCGATCTCGGCAGTGCCGTCGTAGGCGGCCTCGCGGTGGTGCTTGCCCATCGCCTGGTGGCGCACGATGTTCTCGCGCACCACGATCGCGTCGTCGATCAGCAGGCCCACGCAGATCGACAGCGCCAGCAGCGTGACCAGGTTGATCGAGAAGCCCATCGCGTACATCACGAGGAAGGTGCCGATCAGCGAGATCGGCAGGGTGAGTCCGGTGATGACAGTGGAGCGCCAGGACGAGAGGAACAGGAACACGATCAGCACGGTCAGCACCGCGCCCTCGACGATGTTGCGCTGGACGCTGGCCACCGAGTTGCGGATCGCGGTGGAGGCGTCGCGCACCACCGAAACCTCGACGTCGGCCGGCACCACGCCCGAGGCCTGCATCTCGGCGAGCAGTCCGCGCACGCCGTCGACCACCGCGATGGTGTTCTCGTCCTGGGCCTTGACGATGTCGATCGCGATCGCGGGCCGGCCGTCGACCAGCGCGACGTCCTCGCGTTCCTCCTCGCCGTCGACCACGGTCGCCACCTGCGACAGGTAGACCGGCTGGCCGCCGCGGCGCGCCACGATGATCCGGCCGAAGTCGTCGGCCGAGCCCAGCCGCGCCTTGATCTGCACCACCTGCTCGCGGTCGCGCATGGTCAGCGTGCCCGCCGGCAGCTCCTGGTTCTCGCCGCGCACCGCGGCGATCACCTGGTCGATGCCGACCTTCAGCGCTTCCATCTCGGAGGGCTTGAGCCACACCTGCACCTCGCGGCTGAGCCCGCCCACCAGCGTCACCCGCCCCACGCCGCGCGCGTTCTCCAGCCGGCGCTTGATCACCTGCTCGGCCAGCGTGGTGAGCTCGCGCGGCGAGCGCTGGTCGGAGCGCACCGCCACCGAGATCACCGGCGCGTCGTCCGGGTTGTAGCGGGTGATCAGCGGTTCCTTCACCTCGGGCCGGAACAGCGGCTTGACCAGCGCCACCTTCTCGCGCACGTCCTGCGCGGCCGCCGCCGGGTCGACGGTGAGGTCGAAGCGCACGATCACCAGCGAGCTGCCCTCGTAGGAGCGCGACGAGAGCTCGTTGACCCCGCTGATCGTGTTGACCTGCTCCTCGATCCGGCGCGTGATGTCCGACTCGACCACCTCCGGCGAGGCGCCCGGGTACTCGGTGCTCACCACGACGACCGGAAAGGCGACGTCCGGGAACTGCTCGACGTCCAGGCGATTGTAGGAGAAGAGGCCCAGCACCACGAAGGCGACCATCACCATGGTCGCCAGCACCGGCTGGGAGATCGAGACGCGGGTGAACCACATGGGGGAGGGGCTCCTGCGCGCGGCTCAGCGGGGCGCGCTGGCGGCGGAGCCGGCGTCAGGTGCCGCGCCGGCAGCGCCGGCGGCCGAGCCCGGGGCGGCGGGCGCCGCGCCGAGCTTCACCCGGCTGCCCGGGCGCAGCGGCCCGAGGTTCACGCCGACGATGGTGTCGCCCTCGGCGAGGCCCTCGAGCACCTCGATCACCCCGGTGCTGCCGTTGGCGGCGCGCGCAGCCGGGTCGCGCAGCCCGAGCTTCACGGTGCGCTCCTCGACCGCGCCTTCGACGATCCGGTAGACGAAGCTGCGCCCCGCCGCGTCGCGGACCGCGGCGGCGGGCACCGCGATGACCCCCTCGCGGCGCTCGACGGCCAGTGCGCCCTGAGCGAACAGCCCGGCGCGGATCCGCGGGTCGCGGTTGTCCAGGCCGATGTAGACCGGCACCGAGCGGGTTCCGGCGGCGGTGGCGGGGTTGATCCGCACGACCTCGCCGGTCTGGGGCGCGTCGATGCCCTCGATGCGCAGCGTCACCGGCTGGCCGATGCGCACGCTGCCGATCTCGCTTGCGGGCACCGGCGCCTCGATCTCCATCCGCGAGAGATCGACGATGGAAAGGATCCGGCTGTCCGGGGACACCTTCTCTCCGACCTGGGCGAAGCGCTCGGCGACCACGCCGGTCATCGGCGCGAGCACCGCAGTGTCGGCGAGCGCCTTGCGCGCCTGGGCCAGCTGTGCGGTCGCCGCATCGCGGTTGGCCACCGTCACCTGGTAGCCGGACTCGGCGTTGTCGAACGCGTTCTGCAAGATGAAGCCCTTGTCCAGCAGCGCGCGGTTGTTGTCCCGCGTCCGGCGCGCCTGCTCCACCTGGGCTTCGGCGCTGCGCCGCTGCGCCTCGCGCTCGCGCACCCGGGCCTCGAACTCGGTGGGGTCGATGCGCGCGATGCGCTGGCCAGCCCGCACCGGCGTGCCTTCGCGCACCGCGACCTCGACCAGCTCGCCGGACACCTTGGCGCGCACCAGCGTCTGGTTCGAGGCCTTCAGCGTGCCGGTCAGCGGGATCGTGCGCGTCACCGGGCCCGGCTCCAGCCTGAGGAGGTCCGAGGCGGCGAACTCCAGCACCGACGGCGGTGCCTCGGCCTGCGCGGCCGGCGCAGGGGCGGCGGGGGTGTCCGCCTGTTCGCCGGCGTCGCGGCGGCCGGCCCACCATCCGGCGGCCAGGCCCAGGGCCAGTACGGTCAGAAGCAGCGCCGCGCGGCGCGCGCGGCTCACGGCGCGGCCCCGACCGGCTGCGGGCGCAGCGCCGCGAGCACGAATTCCGTATGGGCGCGCAGCAGGCGCTCGGGCGCCAGGCGGGCTTCGGGGGGGCAGAGTGCGTCCATCGAATGGGTCCAGATCGCCTTCAGCGCCAGCGGCGCGATCCACAGCTGAGCGGCCAGCCGCGCGTCCACCGGCGCGAACTCGCCGCGCCGGATGCCGCGCTCGATGATCGCGACGAGCAGCTCGCTGTGGGGTTCGATCACCTCTTCCTGGAAGAAGCGGGCCACTTCCGGAAAGTTGCCCGCCTCGGCGACGATCAGCTTGGCGATCCCGCCCAGGCGGCTCGCGCCGAAGCGCTGCCACCATTCGGCGAAGAAGCTGCGCAAGAGCTCGGCGCAGCCGGCATCGGGCCGGTCGACGCTGCGCCGCATCTCGTCGATCTGCGGCACGATGGTCTCGCGCACCACCGCCTTGAAGAGGTCTTCCTTGCTCGGGAAATACAGGTAGAGCGTGCCCTTGCTCACGCCGGCGCGCGCCGCCACCTCGTCGAGCCGCGTGGCCGCGTAGCCGCGCTCCACGAAGAACTCGAGCGCGGCCGCCAGCAGTTCGGCCGGGCGGCTTTCCTTGCGGCGCTCCCAGCGGGGGCCGCGCGCTTGTGTTCTGGGCATCGTTCTAATGACTGTTGGGTCAGTAATTCTATTCGCCGCGGCCCGGCGCTGCCGCAGGTGTTGCACGGCGGCAACTCGCGCGTCCTTCCGGTCGGTCGGCTGGCATCCTTGAAAGATTCATCATGAATTCATTGAAGCAGACCGCAGCCGACGTGCCGGACTCGTCCACCAATGCCCTGCTCGAGACCCAGGCGATGTTGGCTGCGATCGGCCGCATCCAGGCCCAGCTGCTCACCCGCAAGGACGCGCAGGCGGCCTTCGATGCGCTGCTCGACGAGCTGCTGCGGGTCTCCGGCAGCGCGCTGGGCTTCATCGGCGAGGCCCGCCATGACGAGCAGGGCGCCCCCTGGCTCAGGATCCACACCATCAGCGACGTCGCCTGGGATGAAGCCAGCCGCGCGCTGATGCGGGGGCAGTCCGGCGGCGGGATGGAGTTCCGCCGGCTCGACACCCTGATCGGGGCGGTCCTGCGCACCGCAAGGGTGGCGATCGCCAACGATCCGGCGGGCGACCCGCGCAGCGGCGGCCTGCCCGAGGGGCATCCGAAGATCGCTTCCTTCCTCGGCATCCCCTTCATGCACCGGGACCAGCTGATCGGGGTGGTGGGGCTGGCGAACCGCCCCGGCGGCTACACGCAGGACGTGGCCGACCTGCTGCAGCCCATGGTCGATACGGTGCGCACGGTGGTGGTGGCCTACCGCGCCGAGCGCTCCCGGGCCAGGGCCGAGGCCGCGGTGGTGCGGCTGAACCGCCGCCTCGAGGCTACGGTGGCGAAGCTCGAGCGGATCAACCGCCTGAACCGGCTGCTGTCCGAGCTGCGCGACCGGCTGCAGGCCAGTCCGTCGATCCCAGCCATCTGCGCGGTGGCGCAGGCGTTCTCCGGCACGCTGCTGGGCGGAATCGGCGGCTGCGTGGCGCTGCACGAGGCGCGAGGATCGGATGATTCCGAGCCGGATTCCGGCGCAGGCCCGTCCCGGGCGGAGGGCGACGGTTCGCCGGGCCGCCTGCGCGTCGTGCAGTGCTGGGGCGACGCGCCGATGGCACAGGCCTCGGGCGGCGCCGGCGCGCGGGCCGAGATCGACCCGTCCTCGCGCGTGCTGAGCGCGCCGCTGATCGCGCAGGGCGACCGGCTCGGCGTGCTGCGGTGCGCCTGGGCGCGGCGGGGCAGGAACTGGGCGGCGCGGACGCCGGGGACGCTCAGGACGCCGGGCAAGCCGAGCGCGGTGCGCAAGCCGAACACGGTGCGCAAGCCGGGCAGGGTGAGCAAGCCGAACACGGTGCGTCCCCGCGGGGCGGTGAGCCGCAGGGCGAGAGCGCGGACGCCGAGCGCCTGCGCCTGGCGGGCATCCTGGCGATGCACCTGGCGATGGCGATTTCGAACGTGCGCATGCGCGACACCCTGCGCGCCCAGGCGATCCGGGATCCCCTGACCGGACTCTACAACCGGCGCCACATGGACGAGGTGTTCGACCGCGAGGTGCGGCGCGCGCTGCGCAGCGGCGCGCCGCTGGCGGTGTTCATGGTCGACATCGACCGGTTCAAGCGGATCAACGACGGCTTCGGCCACGAGGCCGGCGACCGGGTGATCCGCACGCTCGCCCACTGTCTGTCCGGCACGATCCGGCACGAGGACTACGCGTTCCGATACGGCGGCGAGGAGTTCCTGCTGCTGATGCCCGGGGTGGACGCGGCCGCAATGCCGGCGCGGGCGCGGGCCGTCCTCGCGGCGGTGCGGCGGCTGGAGCCCTCTTGGGAAGGGCGTCCGCTGGGCGGCATCACCGTGTCGATCGGCGCGGCGGCGCTGCCGGCGCACGGAAAGACGCCGGCGGAACTGGTGCGCGCCGCCGACGAGGCGATGTACCGCGCCAAGCAGGGCGGTCGCGACCGCGCGGTCTGCGCCTGAGCGGCCGGCGCCTGAGCGGGCCTTGCGCGCTGGAGTATCCTGCGGCGCAACCCGCGTGGAGAACCCCGTCCGATGGACTGCCGACCCGGCTGCGGCGCCTGCTGCATCGCCCCCTCGATCACCAGCCCGATCCCCGGCATGCCCGGCGGCAAGCCCGCGGGCGTGCGCTGCGTGCAGCTCGATGACGATCAGCGCTGCCGGATCTTCGGCCAGCCCGGGCGGCCGGCCTGCTGCTCCGGGCTGCGCCCGTCGCCGGAGATGTGCGGCGGCGATCGCGGGCACGCGCTGAACTTCCTCTCCTGGCTCGAGGCCGAGACCGCATGAACGCAGACCATGACTTCGACGTGCTGATCGTCGGCAGCGGCCTCGCCGGCCTGTCCGCCGCGCTGCACCTGTCCGCCACCCACCGCGTTGCGGTGCTCACCAAGCGCGGCATCGCCGACGGCGCCAGCGGCTGGGCGCAGGGCGGCATCGCCGCGGTGCTCGCCGAGGGCGACAGCTTCGACGCCCATGTGAGCGACACCCTGGTGGCCGGCGCCGGCCTGTGCGACCCGGTGGCCACCCGCTTCGTCGTCGAGAACGCGCCCGCGTCGATCGCCTGGCTGGAGGGCTTCGGCGTGCCTTTTTCCCGCGAGCAGGGGCAGCTGCATCTCACGCGCGAGGGCGGCCACAGCGCGCGGCGCATCGTCCATGCCGCCGACGCCACCGGCGCCGCGGTCCAGGAGACGCTGATCGAGCGGGTGCGCAGCACGCCGGGAATCGAGGTCTTCGAGCACCACGTGCTGGTCGACCTGGTGCGCGGCCGGCGCTGCGGGCTGGCCGACGACCGCTGCGTGGGCCTTTACGCGCTCGACGAGCGCCAGGGCAGGGTGCGCTCCTTCGCTGCGGCCCGCACCATCCTGGCTACCGGCGGGGCCGGCAAGGTCTACCTGTACACGACCAATCCTGACACCGCCACCGGCGACGGCATCGCCGCGGCCTGGCGCGCCGGCTGCCGGGTGTCGAACATGGAGTTCATCCAGTTCCATCCCACCTGCCTGTTCCATCCGCACGCGAAGTCCTTCCTGATCAGCGAGGCGGTTCGGGGCGAGGGCGGCCGGCTGCTGCTGCCCGACGGCACGCGCTTCATGCCGGCGCACGACGAGCGCGCCGAGCTCGCGCCGCGCGACGTCGTGGCCCGCGCGATCGACTACGAGATGAAGCGCCACGGTATCGACTGCGTCTTCCTGGACATCTCGCACCAGCCGGCCGCCTTCCTCGAGGAGCACTTCCCCAACATCCGCGCGCGCTGCCTGGAGCTGGGCATCGACATCACCCGCGAGCCCATTCCCGTGGTGCCGGCCGCGCACTACACCTGCGGCGGGGTGGTCACCGACCTGGACGGCCGCACCGACCTGCCCGGCCTGTATGCGGTCGGCGAGGCCACCTGCACCGGCCTGCATGGCGCCAACCGGCTGGCGAGCAACTCGCTGCTGGAGTGCATGGTGTTCGCCCGCGCGGCCTCGCAGGCGATCGCCGCCGAAGGGGAGGGCGCGCGCGGCACGCCCTGCGCGCTGCCGGCCTGGGACGAGAGCCGGGTCAGCGATCCGGACGAGATGGTGGTGGTGTCCCACAACTGGGAGGAGCTGCGCCGCTTCATGTGGGACTACGTCGGCATCGTTCGCACCGACAAGCGCCTGGAGCGGGCGGCGCACCGGATCGCGCTGCTGCGCAGCGAGATCCACGAGTTCTACTCGCACTGCCGCGTCACCCGCGACCTGCTCGAGCTGCGCAACCTGGTCGAGGTGGCCGACCTGATCGTGCGTTCGGCGCGCTCACGCAAGGAGAGCCGCGGCCTGCACTTCAGCCGCGACCATCCGGGGCTGCTGGCGCCGGCGCTTCCCACGGTGCTGGTTCCCGGGGAGAGCTGAGGCCCGCCCGGGCCGAGGTCAGGCCGCGCCGATCCCCGGCACCAGCGCGCCCACCGGATGCCCGGCCTTGCGGGCCGCGGTGAAGGCCAGCATGCGGTCGATCGGCAGCCTGGCGCGCTCGCCCAGCGCCGGATCGACGTGGATCTCGCCGCTGCCGGTCTCCAGCGCATGCGCCACCCCGGCCAGCGAGTTCATCGCCATCCAGGGGCAGTGCGCGCAGCTCTTGCAGGTGGTGCTGTTGCCCGCGGTGGGCGCCTCGATGAACACCTTGCCGGGGTTGGTGGTGCGCAGCTTGTGCATCATCCCGTTGTCGGTGGCGACGATGAACTCGCGCGCATCCAGCTCCTGCGCGGCCTTCAGGATGCCGGAGGTGGAGCCCACCACGTCGGCCAGCGCGATCACGTCGGCCGGCGATTCGGGATGCACCAGCACCTTCGCGCCGGGGTGCTCGGCCATCAGCGCCTTCAGCTCGATCGCCTTGAACTCGTCGTGCACCACGCAGGAGCCCTGCCAGAGCAGCATGTCGGCGCCGGTCTCGCGCTGGATGTAGCCGCCCAGGTGCTTGTCGGGCGCCCAGAGGATCTTGTGGCCCGCCGCGGCGAGGGTGCCAACGATGTCCAGCGCGCAGCTCGAGGTGACCACCCAGTCGGCGCGCGCCTTCACTGCGGCGCTGGTGTTGGCGTAGACCACCACGGTGCGGTCCGGATGCGCATCGCAGAACGCGCCGAACTCCTCGATGGGGCAGCCGAGGTCCAGCGAGCAGGTGGCGTCCAGGTCGGGCATCAGCACCCGCTTGTCGGGCGAGAGCATCTTCGCGGTCTCGCCCATGAAACGCACCCCGGACACCACCAGCGTCTTCGCGGGGTGGTCGCGGCCGAAGCGGGCCATCTCGAGCGAGTCGCTGACGATGCCGCCGGTCTCCTCGGCAAGGTCCTGCAGGTCGGGGTGCACGTAGTAGTGCGACACCATCACCGCGTTGCGCTCGGCGAGCAGGCGGCGGATGCGGGCCTTGAGCTCGGCGCGCTCGGCGGGCGCGGGCTCGGCGGGCACGCGGGCCCAGGCATGCCGGGTCGGGCAGGCCGGCTGTTCGTATTCGACGTCGATCAGTTCGTTCATTCCAGCCCCCTCACAGCGCGTCGAAGCGCATCGAGTAGTCAACCGCCTTCACGTCCTTCGTCAACGCACCGACCGAGATCCGGTGGACCCCGGTGGCCGCCAGCGCCGGCAGCGCCTCCAGGGTCACGCCGCCGGAGATCTCCAGCACGGCGCGCCCGGCGTTGATGCGGACCGCCTCGCGCAGCGTGGCGAGGTCCATGTTGTCGAGCAGGACCATCTTCGCGCCGGCGTCCAGCGCCTCGCGCAGCTGCGCCAGCGTCTCGACCTCGATCTCGACGAAGTCGGCCCGCGCGGCCACCGCCGCAGCGGCCCGCAGCGCCTGGCTGACGCCGCCTGCGGAGGCGATGTGGTTCTCCTTGATCAGGATGGCGTCGTGCAGCCCGATCCGGTGGTTGGTGCCGCCGCCGGTGCGCACCGCGTATTTCTGCGCCAGCCGCAGGCCGGGCAGGGTCTTGCGGGTGTCGACGATGCTGGCCTGGCTGCCGGGCACCGCGCCGACCGCGTCGACGTGCGCGGCGGTCTTGGTGGCGACCGCGCTGAGCAGCTGCAGGAAGTTCAGCGCCGTGCGCTCGGCCGAAAGCAGCCCGCGCGCGCTGCCTTCGATCCGCAGCACCACGTCGTCCGCGGCGCAGCGCCCGCCCTCGGGAACCAGCCATTCGAGGCGCGCGTCCGGATCGAGCTGGCGGACCGCAGCCTCCACCCAGGGCGCGCCGCAGACCACGGCCGCCTCGCGGGCGATCACCCGGGCGCGGGCGCGCCGGGACGGGTCGACCAGGCCGGCGGTGAGGTCGCCGCTGCCGACGTCCTCGGCCAGCGCGCGGGCCGCATCCTCGCGGGCGAGCGCCGCGATCCGTTCGGGGGAGAAATCGAAGGCCATGGGCTTCCTGCTGTCCTGTCCTGGTCGGGGCGCTGAGGATACCCCCATCGCCGCGGCCCCGCTGCGCGCCGGGAGGCCGCGCGTTCCGGGTTAACCTTGCGGTCCTCCGCCACCCCCATCGCACAGCAAGGGATTCCCGCGTGTTCGAGTTCCTGTACGGCCTGCCGCTGCTGGTCAAGGCCACGATCCTCGGCATCGTCGAGGGATTGACCGAGTTCCTGCCGATCTCCAGCACGGGCCACCTGATCCTCGCGGGCAGCCTGCTGGGCTTCACCGGCGAGAAGGAGAACCTGTTCAACGTGGCGATCCAGACCGGCGCGATGTTCTCGGTGATCTGGTACTACCGGCAGCGCATCGGCCGCATGGTGCGCGGGCTGGGCTCCGACCCCCAGGCCCAGCGCTTCGCCTCGAACGTCGCGATCGCCTTCCTGCCGGCCGCGGTGCTGGGGCTGCTGTTCGCGGGGCACATCAAGACCTGGCTGTTCCACCCGCTGCCGGTGGCCGCCGCGCTGATCGTCGGCGGGCTGGTCATCCTCTGGGTGGAGCGCGGCCACGGCCGCATCGGCCGCCCGCACCGGGTGGACTCGGTGGACGACCTCACCCCCATGGATGCGCTGAAGGTCGGCCTCGCCCAGTCCTTCGCGCTGATTCCCGGCACCAGCCGCTCCGGCGCCACGATCATCGGCGGCATGCTGTTCGGGCTGTCGCGCCGCGCCGCGACCGAGTTCTCGTTCTTCCTCGCGATCCCCACGCTGATCGGCGCCGGGGTCTACGACACCTGGAAGTACCGGCACCTGCTGTCGATGGCCGACGTGCCGATGTTCGCCGTGGGCCTGCTGCTGTCCTTCGTCAGCGCGCTGGCCTGCGTCCACTGGCTGATCCGTTTCGTGGCCAGCCACGACTTCGTCGGCTTCGCCTGGTACCGGATCGTGTTCGGGCTGGTGATCCTCGGAACCGCCTGGACCGGGCTGGTCGACTGGTCGGCCTGACGCGGCTGCGCCGGGCGGCGTCGCCAGCGCCCGCGCCGGCCGGCCCGGCGATGCTGGAGCTGGCCGTCAGCCCCGGCGCCTGAAGAGCAGGTCCCAGACGCCGTGGCCCAGCCGCAGCCCGCGGCGCTCGAACTTGGTCAGCGGCCGGTGCTCCGGGCGCGGGGCGAAGCCCTGCGCGGTGTTCTCGAGCAGCGGCTCGGCCGAGAGCACCGCGAGCATCTGGTGGGCGTAGTCCTCCCAGTCGGTGGCGCAGTGCAGGTAGCCGCCCGGCCGCAGCCGGCTGGCCATCAGCGACACGAACTGCGGCCGGATCAGCCGCCGCTTGTGGTGGCGCGCCTTGGGCCAGGGATCCGGGAAGAACACATGGATGCCCGCCAGCGTGTCCGGCGGGATCATGTCGCGCAGCACCTCGATAGCATCGTGCTGGACGGTCCTGACGTTGGTCAGCCCCCGCTCTTCGACCAGGCGCAGCAGGCTGCCGACGCCGGCCGGGTAGACCTCGACGCCGAGGAAGTCGATGTCAGGCTGCGCCGCCGCGATCGTCGCCGTGGTCTCGCCCATCCCGAAGCCGATCTCCAGGACGACCGGCGCGGTGCGCCCGAACACCGCGGGCAGGTCGAGCGGCCGGGCTTCGTAGGGAATGCCGTGAATCGGCAGCAGGCGCTCGTAGGCCGCCCGCTGGCCGCTGGTGATGTGGCCGCGGCGCCCGGAGAAGCTGCGGATATGGGGATGCGCCTGCGCCGCGGCGGCGTCCGGCGCCTCGCCCGCGTCTGCCTGGAGCTGCGTCGCCATCAGCCGAGGTCCGGTTCCACCGTCACCGGGAAGTTCACCGAGTTGGACATGAAGCAGTTGCGGTGTGCGCGCTCGTGGAACTCCGCGAGCTTCGCGGCATGGGCGGGGTCGGCGAAGGCCACCTTCGGGCGCAGCGTCACCGACGTGAACCCGGTCTTGCCGTTGTCCTTGCGTCCGAGCTCGCCGCTGCCGCTGTCGGAGTAGGCCAGCACCGTGGCGCCGGATTTCGCGGCCACCGCCATGAAGGTGAGGAAGTGGCACTGCATCAGCGAGCCGAGCATCAGCGTCTCGGGGTTGGCGAGGCGGTCGTCGCCGTGGAACTGGCCGGGCGCGGAGGCGTCGATCGCGGCGCCGCCGGTGAATTCCAGCCGCGTGGCGCGGTCGAAACTCTCGTAGTCGAAGGGCTTGGCGGGGTCGTGGCCCGCCCATGCGAGGGTGCCGGCGAAGAGGACGTCCTGGGCCATCGTGCGGGTTCCTGGAGCGAGTGCTGCCTGGCGCAGCGGAAGCTGCATTTTCGCACGCAGCGGCCGGGGCTTCATGGGCGGCGGCCAGGGGCATGGCACGCAGCGGCCGGGAGCCGCGCCGCGGACCGGGCGGCGGCAACCGCCGTCCGGTCCCGGCCTCAGCGATCCCGCGCGCAGCGAAAGCCGATGTAGACCGCTGCCGTGCCGGCCGGCTTGGTCGCCCGGTGCCCGCGGTGCATCTGCGCGGCTCCGTACCACCAGGAGCCTCCCATGGTGGGCTGCTCGCCGCCTTCGCCGCCGTCGGCCCATTCCCAGAGGTTGGCCCCCATCTCGTGCAGCCCGTTGACCCCGGCCGGCGTGCTGCCGGCGGGCGCGTGTCCGCGGCCGCGGCTGCTCACGGCGTGCGCCACGGGGAGTGCTCCTTCGCCGCAGTCGCCGAGGCAGTTGGCGCCGGCGGGCGACTCGCCGGTCGGGTAGGGGTAGGTGCGGCCGGTCTCGAAGCCGGGCGCCGGCTTCGCGCGCCGCTCCGTGTAGGCGGCCTCGCGCCACTGCGCCTCGGTGGGCAGCCGCTTGCCGGCCCAGCGGCAGTAGGCGGCCGCCTCGTCGAAGGTGACGTGGGCCGCGGGCTCGCCGTCGGCGCCGGGCCGTCCGTAGGGTGCGTTCCAGACCCAGCCGGGCCGTTGCTGCCAGCCGCCCTCGTAGGTCATGCCGCCGCCCTGGCGCTCGGCCAGCGTCACCGTGCCGGTCGCCGCGACGTACGCGCGGAACTGGCCGATCGTGACCTCGGTGCGGTCGATCTCGAAGCCGCCCACCGCCTGCATCGGCGGCGCGGCGAGGACCGCCGTCGCAAGGCCCGCGGCCAGCCCGGGCGCCAGGAGGAATCTCATCGCGAAGCGCTCCCGTCTCGGCGCGGACGGCCCGCGGGATGCCGGGGCCGGAAGTGCAGTAGAATGCCTGCCGCGCGGGTGTAGTTCAATGGTAGAACGGCAGCTTCCCAAGCTGCATACGAGGGTTCGATTCCCTTCACCCGCTCCACTGCGACTTTCCAGGGACTTCCAGAAAAGACCGAGGAACGTCGCAAGTGATTGTCACGGTTCAGCTTTTTCACCATCGCTGAATCCAGTGACTTCCAGAGAAAACCACTGACGGCCGGTACAAAACGGTGCATCAAGTGGTACATCGGAAAGCGGAGCTTCCCGCTTCCGCTTTCTTGCTGGAGGAGCGCGGGATCGAACAGGACCATGCATCCAACTCGCTTCTTAGGAGTTGGGCTCATGCTCTCAGATCTCATGGTTCGCCAGGCCAAGACGACCGGCAAAACCTACACCCTGGCCGATTCCGATGGCCTCTCCCTCTTCGTCGCCGCCCACGGCGCCAAGGCCTGGCACTTCCGCTT
>JBKHVS010000061.1:0-12175 GCA_046569945.1 Gammaproteobacteria bacterium
CCTCGAAGCTCGGCAGCGCGGTCACCGACACGATGGCGAGCACCGACATCGCGACGAGGAACTCGACGAGCGTGAAGCCGGCGGCGGGCCCACGGCCCGGCCTAGCGCGCCCAGCATGCATCCGCGGGTCCATGGGTCGTCTCGGCGCCGGCCACCACGAGCTCGATCGTCGCGCAGGTGGAGTCGCCGGCCTGCTTCTCGCGGGCGGTGGCCACCAGCGTGTAGCCGGTGGCGCTGTTGCCGCTGATCTCGTAGGTGTAGTTCTCGGTTTCCGTAGCCCGGCCTAGCTCCGCGAGCGTCGCCGCGTAGCTCGTGTTGCTCGAGCGCCAGCGCTCCTGCGCTGCCTGGATCGACATCATCGTCTCACGCGCCTCCGTGCGCCGGCTCGAGCGCACCTGGTCCCGGTAGGACGGCAGCGCGACCGCCGCGAGGATCGCGACCATGGCGAGCACGATCACCACCTCGATCAGGGTGAAGCCGCGGCTGCGACGACGAAACGTTTGGGACATTGCCGGCGATCCTTCTTCGCGAGACTTCTCGGCGGATGGCCGAACACTGCACGAAGGATCGGGCGGCCTCACCCGGAGCCCGACGGGCGGTCGGATTCCGGCGATCGGTGCAGCAGGGCGCGGCGCCCGACGGCTGCCGGGGGAAGGAGAGGAGGGTGTGCCCGGTGTGCGGGGAGCGTGGGGCGCGGGGTATGTCAGCGAACGGCGCGCGGCGTCCCGGCGGCGAGCAGGTCCTTCAAGGCGCCCAGGCGAGCGCGCGCCGACTCCTGGCTGACGCTGCGGGTGTCCGGAGGCGCGGCGGCAAGCTCCATCTCGGCGAGGAAGCGCGAGGGGCGCTGCTTCGAGGAATCGCGGCCGCGCCGGCGCGACTGGCACCAGCTCAGCGTGAGGCTGCGCTGCGCGCGCGTCACCGCCACGTACATCAGGCGACGCTCCTCCTCGATGCGTGCAGCCGCCAGGGCGTCCTCGCGGCCGGCATCCCGGCCCGCCGCGCCTTCCTCCGAATCCGCCGCGGGCGCGCCGCCATGATGCGGCAGCAGCCCTTCCTCGCAGCCGACGATGAACACGTGCGGGAATTCCAGCCCCTTGGACGCGTGGATGGTGGTCATCCGCACCGCGTCCACGTCCGCGTCCTTGCGGTCCAGCTGGGAGAGGATCGCGACCGACTGCGCCATCTGCAGCAGCGTGGCGCCGTCCTCCTCTGCACGCTTCTTCAGCCAGTCGATGAAGTCGCAGACGTTCTGCCAGCGCGACGCCGCCTGCTTGTCGTCCAGCGTGTCGAACAGATGCGCGCGGTAGCCGACCGCGGCGACCAGGTCGTCGAGCACCTGGGCCGCCGGCTCGCGCGCGGCGCGCCAGCCGATGCGGTTGACGAACTCGCCGAAGGTGCGCAGCGGCTCGAGCTGGCGCGCGGCCACCTGGGCCTCGAAGCCGGTCTCGAACAGCGCCGCGAACATCGACACGTGCCGCTGCCCGGAGTAGCGCCCCAGCGCCTCCAGCGTGGCGTTGCCGATGCCGCGCTTGGGCGTGGTGACCGCGCGGATGAAGGCCGGGTCGTCGTCGTCGTTGGCCAGCAGCCGCAGCCAGGCCATCAGGTCGCGGATCTCGGCGCGGTCGAAGAAGGACTGGCCGCCCGAGAGAACGTAGGGGATCTTCTCCTTGCGCAGCGCCTGCTCGATGACCCGCGCCTGGTGGTTGCCGCGGTAGAGGATCGCGTAGTCGGAGAACTTGCCGCGGCGCTCGAACTTGTGCGCCTGCAGCCGCATCGCCACCGACTCCGCCTCGCTCTCGTCGGTGTCGCAGACCACCACGGTGATCGGGTCGCCCACGCCGTGCTCGGACCAGAGCTTCTTCTCGTGCAGCTTCGGGTTGTGCGCGATCAGCCGGTTGGCGGCCTGCAGGATGGTGACGCTGGAGCGGTAGTTCTGCTCGAGCTTGATGACCTTCAGGCGCGGGAAGTCCTCGCCCAGGCGCTTCAGGTTCTCCAGCGTGGCGCCGCGCCAGCCGTAGATGGACTGGTCGTCGTCGCCCACCGCGGTGAAGGCCTGGCGCGGGCCGGTGAGCAGCTTGAGCAGCTCGTACTGGCAGGCGTTGGTGTCCTGGTACTCGTCGACCAGCAGGTAGCGCAGGCGCTCGCGCCAGTGCTGCGCCACCTCCGGCTCCTCGCGCAGCAGCTTCACCGGCAGCAGGATCAGGTCGTCGAAATCCACCGCCTGGTAGGCGGCGAGCGTGGCTGCGTAGTCGCGGTAGGCGCGCGCGAACTGCCGCTCGTTTTCGTCGGTGGCCAGCGCCGCGGCCTCGTCGGGGCCGGCCATCGCGTTCTTCCACAGCGAGATCGTCGACTGCGCGGCGCGCAGCAGCTTGCGGTCGGTGGTGGCCAGCGCCTGCTGGATGATGGCCAGCGCGTCGTCGGAATCGAGGATCGAGAAGCTGGTCTTGAGCCCGAGCCGCCTGCAGTCGCGGCGCAGCATCTGCACGCCCAGCGAATGGAAGGTGCTGACCAGCGGCCGCTCGCCCTCGGGCAGCTTGACCAGCTTGCCCAGCCGCTCGGCCATCTCGGTGGCCGCCTTGTTGGTGAAGGTGATCGCCGCGATCGACGACGGGCGCATCCCGGCCCCGATCAGGTGCGCGATCTTCTGCGTGATCACGCGCGTCTTGCCGCTGCCCGCTCCGGCAATCACCAGGCAGGGGCCATCCAGGTAGCGGATCGCTTCGCGCTGGGCGGGATTGAGGGGGGTGGCCGACATGGGGGGGCGGATTTTAGCTCAGGGGACTCCGGCGGGATCGGCCGAGGGGGCGATTGGCGCCCTGCGGGGCCGCTGCTATCCTGACACGCATGGGCTCGTTCA
The DNA here is from genome assembly GCA_046569945.1 of Gammaproteobacteria bacterium. Lineage (GTDB taxonomy): Bacteria > Pseudomonadota > Gammaproteobacteria > Burkholderiales > Burkholderiaceae_E > Quisquiliibacterium. The sequence goes on from JBKHVS010000061.1 coordinate 2,858, forward strand.
ATGTTGCACTCCTCGAGGCGCTGCTGTCGGCCGGCGTCTCGAACGAGCGCGCCCGCAAGGTGGTCGATAGCTTCGATCAGGCCGTGGACGAACGCTACGGCCTGCACGCCCCGGTGCTGGCCACGAAGCGTGACGTGGCCGAACTCGAGACCGGGCTCGCGCGGGAGATCGCCCAGGCGCGCACGCAGATCGCCGAGACGAAGGCCGACCTCCTCAAATGGACGCTGGCCGCGCTCACCGCGCAGACCGCCCTGCTGCTCGGCGCCCTCCACATCTTCTGAGCTCACGCCGGCGCCGGTCTCGCTGGCCGCCGATCACCGGCTCTCATATCTCCAGCGGATCGACTTCCAGCTGCCAGCGCACCGGGGTGCGGACGGCGTCCAACTCCGCGAGCCAATGGTCGAGGAAGGCGTGCAGCGCGGCCCGGGAATCGGCCTCCAGCAGCAGCTGGGCGCGCTCGCGTCCGGCCAGGCGCATCAGCGGCATCGGCACCGGATCGAAGAGGGTGGTCCCCTGCGCCTCGTCCGGCCGGGCCAGCGCCTTCGCCTGAGCCAGGAAATCGAGCGCCGCATCCAGCGTGCGCGCCTCGGCCCGCAGCAGCGCCTGGAACACGAAGGGCGGCAGCCGCGACTCGCGGCGCTCGGCGAGCTGGGCGTCGGCGAAGCCGGCATAGTCGTGCCGGGCCAGCGCTGCGAACAGCGGATGGCCGGGGAAGCGCGACTGGACGATCACCCGGCTGGCGGCCCCGGAGCGCCCTGCCCTGCCCGCGACCTGCATCAGCACCGCGAACAGCCGCTCGGGCGCGCGGAAGTCCGACGAATAGAGCCCGCCGTCCGGGTCGATCGCGGCGACCAGCGTGAGCCGGCGGAAATCGTGTCCCTTGGCGAGCATCTGCGTGCCGACCAGGATGTCGACGTCGCCGGCATGCGCGGCGTCGATGATGTCCCGGGCGGCGTTGCGCCGCCGGGCGACGTCCCGGTCCAGCCGGGCGATGCGCGCGCCCGGGAACAGCTGCTGCAGGCCCTCCTCGAGCCGCTGGGTGCCGCGGCCCAGGGGCGTGAGGTCGACGTTGCCGCAATCGGGGCAGGCGCGCGGCACGGCCGTTTCCGCGCTGCAGTGGTGGCAGACCAGGCGGTAGCGCGAAGGGCCCGCCGCGGGGCGCAGGTCAAGCCGATGCAGCACGCGGTAGGCCGAGCAGTTGTCGCAGCGGCTGAGCCAGCCGCAGGATTCGCAGGTGAGCACCGGCGCGAAGCCGCGGCGGTTGATGAAGACCAGCGACTGCTCGCCGCGGCCCAGCGCCTCGCCCAGGGCCTCGACCACTTCCGGCGCCAGGCTGTGCTGCAGCTTGCGGCCGCGCGGATCGACGATGCGCAGCCTGGGCAGCGCGCCGCCGCCCGCGCGCTCCGGCATCGGCAGCAGCCGGTAGCGGCCGCGGTGCGCCGCCAGCCAGCTCTCCAGCGACGGCGTCGCCGAACCCAGCACCACCGGCACGCCGCGCTGCGAGGCCAGCGCCACCGCCAGGTCGCGCGCCGAGTAGCGCACGCCCTCCTGCTGGCGGTAGGAGGCGTCATGCTCCTCGTCGACCACGATGCCGGACAGCCCGGGCAGCGGGGTCAGCACCGCCAGCCGCGTGCCGACCACCAGCCGCACCCGACCCTCGGCGACCGCCAGCCACTGCGCCGCCCGGTCGCCGTCGGCCAGGCCGCTGTGCAGCACCGCCACCGGCTGATCGGCGAAACGGCCGGCGATCTGGCCGAAGAGCTGGGGCGTGAGCGCGATCTCGGGCACCAGCAGCAGCACCTGGGCATCGGCGCGCTGGGCCAGCAGGTGCGCGATCCAGCGCAGGTAGACCTCGGTCTTGCCGCTGCCTGTCACGCCGTGCAGCAGGTGCACGGCGAAGCCCGTGCAGGCGGTCAGCGCATCGAGCGCGGCGCGCTGGGAGTCGGTCAGCGCGATCGCCTCGGCCGTGGGGTTGGCCGCAGCCACTGGCGCCCGCTTCCTCGCCCGCGCGAAGACCGAGCCGCGGGCCCGGGCCGCGGGCACGGTGCGCAGCAGCTTCGGGATCGACGGCAGCAGCACCTCGCCGATGCCGCGGTGGTAGTACCGCGCGGCGAAGGCCGCCAGCGCCAGCCACCGCTCGTCGGGAGGCGGCGCCTCGTCGAGCAGCGCGGCCACCTCGCGCAGCCGCTCCGGCGGCACCTCGGTGTGGCCGGATAGCGACATCACCACGCCTATGCGCCGCGCCTTTCCCCAGGGCACCAGCACCCAGGCCCCCGGGCGCAGATGCTCAGCGAGCGCCGCGGCGACCGCGTAATCGAAGCCGCCGCTGCCCGGAACGTCGAGCGCCACGCAGGCGATGCAGACCGGATCCGGCGGCGTCACCATCACAATTCACTTTAACTTTGGTAACTAAGCCGTAGTGCCTACGTCACTTTTCCGAGGTGTTCACAGAACCTGTGGATAAATCTGTGGCCAACTCTGTCCGATCGCCCGGAAAACCGCGCCAATTCTCGCGCAGAGGTCGGTTGCCCGGTTTTTGTTCATAAAAAAACCGTTACGAATCAGATACTTGCAAAACGCCCCGGAGCGTGGCTCGGCGCACGTCACCGCTTGACAGACTTGCGTCCGTAGTGTGCATAAGTGCAGCGAAAACACGCCCCGAAATGCTGCAATGCACCGCCCGGGATGCACCCGGGAAGCGCCTTCACGCCTCAGGAGGATGCGCCGCGCGCGCTCCTGGCGCGGATCGCCCGGCTGTGCCGATGCACCTCCTCGACCAGCGCCGAAACGCTCTCCGGAGGGGTGAACTGCGAGATGCCGTGGCCCAGGTTGAAGACGTGCCCCTCGCCGGCGGCAGGCGCGCCGTAGCTGTCCAGCACCTTGCGCGCCTCGGCCTGGACCTGCCCGGGCGCGGCCATCAGCGCCATCGGATCCAGGTTGCCCTGCAATGCACAACGCGCACCGACCGCAGCGCGCGCGCGGGCGAGGTTCACGGTCCAGTCGACGCCCACGGCGTCGCAGCCGCTGGCTGCGATTTCCTCGAGCCAGAGCCCCCCGCCCTTGGTGAAGACGATGGAAGGCACCTTCACCATGCGGGTGCCGGTGACCCGGCCATCCGCATCGGTTTCGGGCTCCTCGCGCTCGGTGCGGAGATTGGCGAGGACGCGGCGGATGTAGTCGAGCGAGAACGCCTGGAAGGCGCCGTCGGCGAGCGCGCCGCCCCAGGAGTCGAAGATCATCACCGCCTGCGCGCCGGCCTCGATCTGGGCGTTCAGGTACTGGGCGACTGCCTGCGCATTGACCTCGAGGATGCGGTGCAGCAGGTCCGGGCGCCGGTAGAGCATCGACTTGATCTGCCGGAAGTCGCTGCTGCCGCCGCCCTCGACCATGTAGCAGGCCAGCGTCCAGGGGCTGCCCGAGAAGCCGATCAGCGGAACGCGCCCGCCCAGCGCGCCGCGGATGGTGCGCACAGCATCGAGCACGTAGCGCAGCTCGCCCGTGGGATCGGGCGCCGCCAGCGCGGCCACCGCCGCCTCGTCGCGCACGGTGCGCTCGAACTTCGGGCCCTCGCCGTCGGCGAAATAGAGCCCCAGCCCCATGGCGTCGGGCACCGTGAGGATGTCCGAGAAGAGGATCGCTGCGTCGAGCGGGAAGCGCTCGAGCGGCTGCAGCGTCACCTCGCAGGCCAGCTCGGGCGTCTTGCAGAGCGCCAGGAAGCTGCCGGCGCGCTTGCGCGTGGCGTTGTACTCCGGCAGGTAGCGGCCGGCCTGGCGCATCAGCCAGACGGGCGTCCATTCGGTGGGTTCGCGCCGGAGCGCGCGCAGGAAGGTGTCGTTGGCCAGTGCAGTCACGGTGCGCATTGTACCGGTGCGGCGGGGGTCTCCAGCAGGCCGGGGATCGCGTCGGCCGGAAACACCGAGACCCCGGGCCGGGCGCTGCGCATCGCCGCCGCCGCGCAGCGGGCCAGCTTCTCGGAGGTGATCGCCTCCAGCGTGCGCGGCAGCATCAGCAGCTGCACGCTCAGGTAGACGCTGACGAAGCGCTCGACCAGGCTCGCGCCGCGGCGCCCGGAGTTGCGCACCGGCCGCAGCACGGCCAGGGAGTCCAGGGGCAGGCGGGCCAGCTCCAGCTCGACCGAGTCGGCAAGGCCCGTGTGGAACTTGCCGATCTGGCGCCAGGCCGGGGTGGGCGCGATCAGCACCACGCGCCGCGCGCCGCTGTCGACGGCGCGGCGCGCCACGTGCACGCAGTTGATCTCGTCGACCTGGACGAAGGGCGCGTCCCGGCCGTAGAAGGAGCGCGTCTCGGTGTCGGCCGAGTCATTGAGGATGATGAAGGCCGCCTCCAGCGGCGGCAGCGCGTCCAGCGGAGCCAGCGCCAGCCCCCGCATCCCGAGCGCCATCGGCGAGGCCGCAAGCGCGACCACCGGACGGCCGCCGACGCCGCCGCGGCCCGCCTCCTCGGCGAGCACGCGGTTGAGCAAGGCCTCGCCGATCCGGCCGACCGCCCCAGCCACCAGCACCCCGGCCCGGGGCCTCGCGCCGTCGGTGCGGCCGGACTGCAGCCCCTGGGCGAGCGCGTGGCTCAGGGTCACAGCACCACTTCGATCAGCGCCGGCCCCTTGCGGCCGAGGGCGTCGCGCAGCGCCTTGTCGAAGGCGCCGAGCTCGTCGACCCGCACCGCCTCCACGCCCATTCCGCGCGCCAGCGCCACCCAGTCGAGCGCGGGGCGGTCCAGGGTCAGCATGTCGGTGGCCCTCGGGCCCGCCGTGCCGGCGCCCACGCCGGCCAGCTCGCCGTGCAGGATCTTGTAGGAGCGGTTCGCGAAGATCACCGTGGTGACGTCCAGCCCCTCCCGGGCGATCGTCCAGAGCGCCTGGGGGGTGTACATCGCGCTGCCGTCCCCCTCCAGTGCGAGGACCTTCCGGTCCGGCGCGGCGATCGCGGCGCCGACCGCCACCGGCAGGCCGAAGCCGATCGCACCGCCCATCCCGGTGAGCCAGTCGTGCGGCGCCGCGCCAGTGGTGGCCGGGCCGAAACCGCGGCCGGTGGTCACCGCCTCGTCGATCACGATGGCCTGCTCGGGAAGCCGCGCCGCGACCACCGCGGCAATGCCTTCCGGCGAAAGTGGGCCGGACGGCGCCGCCCCGGGAGCGGCCGCCCGGGCGGGGATGCCGGCCGGCGGCGTGGTCGACGCGCCGCAGGCATCGGCCAGCGCTGCCAGCGCGCCCTCGAGGTCCTGGTCGACGCTGGCCAGCGTGACGAGCTCCGCCCCGGGCGGCGCGAGCAGCCCCGGCTTGCCCGGGTAGGCGAAGAAGCCCACCGGACGCACCGTGCCGGCCAGGACGATGCGCCGGAACGGCGCCAGCGCCTTGAGCGCTGCGTCGATGACGTAGGGCAGCCGCGGTGCGGCCACCCTGCCCGCACCGCGCGCCAGGCGGGCGGTGTAGAACTCGGACATCAGCGTGCAGCCGGTCTTCGCGGCGATCCGCCCCGCGATCTCCAGCGCGGCCGGCTGCAGCGCGACGCCACCGAGCAGCAGCAGCGTGGGGCCCTCGCCGCGCAGCGCCTGCGCTGCGGCGCGCACCGCCTCCGGCGCCGCCGGCGCCCGCCGGCGCGCCTCGGCGATCTGCGCGGCCATGCGCGCCGCCGACCCGGCCTCGGGCGCCCGGCCCACCGGGTTCCAGGCGGTATCCGCCGGCAGGATCAGCGTGGCGATCCGGCCGGGCGGCGCGTTGGCCTCGAGCACCGCGCGCGCACCGTCGGCCGCGATGTCGTCGGCGCTGCGGCTGGTGTGCACCCAGTGCGACATCGGCCGGGCCACGCCCTCGATGTCGGAGGTGAGCGGGGCGTCCAGCGCCACGTGCGCCGTGGCATGGTCGCCGACCACGTTGACGATGCCCGAGCCCGCCTTGCGCGCGTTGTGCAGGTTGGCGAGCCCGTTGGCCAGCCCGGGCCCCAGGTGCAGCAGCGTGGACGCCGGCTTGCCCGCCATCCGGTAGTAGCCGTCGGCGGCGCCGGTGACCACGCCTTCGAACAGGCCGAGCACGCAGCGCATCCCTTCGATGCGGTCGAGGGCCGCCACGAAGTGCATCTCCGAGGTGCCCGGGTTGGTGAAGCAGACGTCGACACCGCCGTCGAGCAGCGTGCGGACCAGGCTTTCGGCGCCGTTGGGGGCAGCATCCATGGGGGAAGGCTCCATCGTTGGGCGCGCCGGACGGTGGCGCCGGCGGCAGGTGGGTTCGGGGGGACCGGACGATGGTACCCGAGCCCCGGCGGGCGGTGCCGTTTCCGGCAAAAGGCCCTTCTGCTGCAAAGCGCGGGGTTTACACTAGCGGCCCATGGAAAAGCCCCAAGCGGCCGCTTACTCGGCCTACATCGAGTTCCAGCGGGACGACTGGGCGCGGCTGCGCTCGAACACGCCGCTGACGCTCTCAGAGGACGACGTGGCGTCGATGCGGGGCGCGATCGAGGCGGTCTCGCTGCAGGACGTCATCGACATCTACCTCCCGCTTTCGCGCCTGCTGAACCTGCACTTCCGCTCGGCGCGCAGCCTCAACGGCGTGAAGGACGAGTTCCTCGGCCGCCTGGTCGGCAACCGGCCCTACGTGATCGCGATCGCGGGCAGCGTCGCGGTGGGCAAGAGCACCTTCGCGCGGATCCTGCGGGCGCTGCTGGCGCGCTGGCCGGATCATCCGCGGGTCTCGCTGATCACCACCGACGGCTTCCTGCACCCGAACCGCGTGCTCCAGGAGCGCGGGCTGATGGGGCGCAAGGGCTTCCCCGAGAGCTACGACCGGCGCCGGATGATCCAGTTCCTCGCCGACATCAAGGCCGGCAAGCCCGAAGTCATCGCGCCGGTCTACTCGCACCAGGCCTACGACATCCTGCCCGGCGAAGTCGAGGTGATCCGCCAGCCCGACATCCTGATCTTCGAGGGCCTCAACGTGCTGCAGACCGGCATCGACGAGCCCGGCCGCACGCCCAGCATCATCGTTTCAGACTTCTTCGACTTCTCGCTGTACGTGGATGCCGACACCGCGCACATCGAACCCTGGTACATCGAGCGCTTCCTGCTGCTGCAGCGTACCGTGTTCCGCAACCCGTCCTCGTACTTCCATCACTACAAGGACCTGGGCGAGGACGAGGCGCGCAAGGTGGCCGCGGGCATCTGGCGCGACATCAACCTGCTCAACCTCACCGAGAACATCCTGCCGACCCGCGAGCGCGCCAACGTGGTGCTGCGCAAGCGGCCAGACCACTCGGTCGGGGAGATCTGGCTCAGGCACATCTAGCCGGCCGAAGCCGGCGGACCGGCTGCGGCGGTTCAGCGGCGCGCGCGCAGCACCAGCAGCGTGATCGCACCGGCCACCAGCCCCCAGAAGGCCGAGCCGATGCCGGCCAGCGTCATTCCCGAGGCGGTCACCAGGAAGGTGGCCAGCGCCGGCTCGCGCTCCGGTTCCCGCGCCATGGCGCCGGCGAGCGCGGCGGCGATCGTGCCGAACAGCGCCACCCCGGCGATGCCGAGCACCAGCTCGCGCGGCAGCGCGGCGAACAGCGCCGCCACCGTCGCGCCGAACAGGCCCGCCAGCAGGTAGAAGCCCCCTGCCGCCACCGCGGCGACGTAGCGCCGCCGGGGATCGGGATGCGCCTCGGGGCCCATGCAGATCGCGGCGGTGATCGCCGCCAGGTTGAGCGCGTACGCACCGAAGGGCGCCAGCAGCAGCGTGGCGATGCCGGTCCAGCCGATGACCGGCGACACCGGCACCCGCTCGTAGCCGCAGGCCCGCAGCGCCGCCACGCCGGGAACGTTCTGCGAGGCCATCGTGACGACGAACAGCGGCAGCGCGACGCCCACCAGCGCCGCGAGCGAGAAGGAAGGCATCACCGGCACCGGGCGCGCCAGCTGCAGGTCCATCCGGTCCCAATGAATCAGCCCGCTCCCGCCGGCCACGGCGAGCCCAGTGACCAGCGCCGCCAGCACCGCATAGCGCGGCGCCAGCCGTCGCGCGAGCAGCCACACGCCGAACATCGGCGCCACCAGACCGAAGCGGGACTGCATCGCGACGAACACGTCCAGGCCGAAACGCAGCAAGACGCCGGCCAGCATCGCCGACGCGATCGACATCGGGATCCGGTGCATCGCGCGCTCGAACCAGCCCCCGAAGCCCGCCAGCGCGATCAGCGCCCCGCAGGCGAGGAAGGCTCCGATCGCCTCGGCCATCGGCACGCCGGCGGCCCCGGTGATCAGCATCGCCGCGCCCGGCGTCGACCAGGCGGTCAGTACCGGCGCCCGATGGCGCAGGGAGAGCCCGATGCAGGTCGCGCCCATGCCGACGCCCAGAGCGAGGATCCAGGAGCCGATCTGCTCCGGTGTGGCGCCCAGCGCCTGCGCCGCCTGGAAGACGATGGCTGCGGAGCTGGTGAACCCCACCAGCACGGCCACGAAGCCCGCGACCAGCGCTGACAGGGAGAAGTCGCGCAGCAGGCTTGCCACGCCCGGCCTCAGTGCCCCGTTGCGGCCGGCGTCGCGGCCGGCGTCGCGCCGGTGTCGGGCCAGCGGCGGCGCAGCACGATCCAGGCGACGAGACCAACGCACATCATCGCCAGCGAGGTGAGCGCGAGCGCGAGCGTGGAGTGCATGACCAGGGGGGCGATCACCCCGGCGACCACCCCGTTGGCGGCGCTGCCGATCACCGCCTGCAGCGACGAGGCCATGCCCCGGCGCTCGGGGACGACGTCCAGCACCAGCAGGGTCACCACCGGCACCATCAGCGCCCAGCCGAAGGCGAACACCGCGACCGGCAGCATCGCCCAGGCGGCGTGCGCCTCGAAGAGCAGGTTGGCCGCAACGTTGACGATCCCGGCGGCCGCCATGATCCGGAAGCCGCGGCGGATCTGCCGGCGCGGCTCGAGCAGCCCCGCGAAGCGGCCGCTGAAATGCGCGCCGGCCATGATCCCCGCGATGTTCAGCAGGAAGAACCAGAAAAACTGGGTCGGCGCCAGCGCCAGGCTCTCGCCGAGGAAGGCCGGCGCGGAGAGCACGTACAGGAACATCCCGTTGAAGGGTACGCCGCTGGCCAGCGCCAGGAGCAGGAAGCGGGGGTCGGCGCCGAGCTGCAGGTAACCGCGCATCAGGTGCCGCGGATGGAAGGACTGGCGCTGGCTGGGGTGCAGGGTCTCGGGCAGGCGCAGGGCGGCCCACAGCAGGAAGCTGCCGCCGAACAGGGCGAAGAAGCCGAAGATCCAGCGCCAGGGCGCCACCAGCATGATCAACTGACCCACCGTAGGGGCCAGGATAGGCACGCCGAGGAAGACC
>JBKHVS010000061.1:12185-16534 GCA_046569945.1 Gammaproteobacteria bacterium
GCCGATCAGCGCGAGGAACCAGAAGATTCCGTGCCAGTCGACGTAGACGTACAGCCAGCCGCCGATCAGCGGAGCCACCGCCGGCGCGATGCCGAAGAAAATGGTCACCTGCGACATCATCTTCTGCGCCGCAGCGGGCGGGAAGATGTCGCGGATGACTGCGCGGGAAACCACGATCCCGGCGCCCGTGGACAGCCCCTGCAGCGTCCGGAAGAACACCAGTGCCCCGATGCTGGTCGACAGCGCGCAGCCGATCGAGGCGACCGTGAACACCGCGATGCCCCACAGCACCACCGGCCGCCGGCCGAAGCTGTCCGACAGGGCCCCGTGGAAGAGGTTCATGAACGCGAAGCCGAACAGATAGCCGGACAGCGTCTGCTGCATCTGCACCGGCGTTGCGGAGAGATCGGCCGCGATGCCGGCGAAGGCCGGCAGGTAGGTGTCGATCGAGAACGGCCCCAGCATGCCGAGCGCGGCCAGCAGAACCGCCAGCGCCCAGCGGGGCCCTCGCCAGAGTCGCTCTGCGTCGGGATGCATCAGGACCCTCCGGGCCGCTGCGGTCCGGCCGCAGCGCCTCGTCTGTCGATGACGGGGCCCGGGGGCCCCGCATTGAAAACGCCCGCGGCTGCGGGCGTCTTCGATACCCGACCCTGGCAGGCCGGGGTGCACGAGCGGGGCGGCCTTGCCGGGCGCCGCCGCTGCAGGCTCAGCGCATCTGGCGCAGCTTGCGCAGCGCGGCGATCTGCGCAGCCATGACCGCGAACTCCGACTGCGCGCGCGCGAAGTCGATGTCGTCCTTGGCGTTGGCCATTGCCTCTTCGGCAGCCTTCTTCGCGGACTCGGCCTTGGCCTCGTCGAGGTCGTGGCCGCGGATCGCGGTGTCGGCGAGGACCGTCACCCGGTTCGGCTGCACCTCGAGGATGCCGCCCGCCACGAAGACGAACTCCTCCTCGGCCCGGCCTGCGACCTTGATGCGGACCGCGCCCGGCTTGATGCGGGTGATGAGCGGCGTGTGCCGGGGGTAGATCCCCAGCTCGCCCGCTTCACCCGGCAGCGCGACGAACTCCGCCTCGCCCTCGAAGATCGAGGCCTCTGCGCTCACCACGTCGACGAAAATCGTATTCATGTTCCCTCCGGAAGCGTGCCCGAGGTCGGGGAGCCTGGAGCGGGCGCCTCATGGGCGCCCTTCCCCCTTCTCCCTTCCCCCTTCCCCTGCCTACTGCAGCGACTTCGCCTTCTCGAAGGCTTCCTCGATCGCGCCGACCATGTAGAAGGCCTGCTCGGGGAGCGCGTCGCACTCGCCGTCGACGATCATCTTGAAGCCGCGGATCGTGTCCTTCAGCGGGACGATCTTGCCCGGCGAGCCGGTGAAGACCTCGGCCACGTTGAAGGGCTGCGACAGGAAGCGCTGGATCTTCCGCGCGCGGGCCACCGCCAGCTTGTCCTCGGGCGAGAGCTCGTCCATGCCGAGAATGGCGATGATGTCGCGCAGTTCCTTGTAGCGCTGCAGCGTCGACTGCACGCGGCGCGTCACCGAGTAGTGCTCTTCGCCGATCACGAGCGGGTCGAGCTGGCGCGACGTGGAGTCGAGCGGGTCGACCGCCGGGTAGATGCCCAGCGATGCGATGTCCCGCGACAGCACCACGGTGGCGTCCAGGTGGGCGAAGGTGGTCGCCGGCGACGGGTCGGTCAGGTCGTCCGCAGGAACGTAGACGGCCTGGATCGAGGTGATCGAGCCGACCTTCGTCGACGTGATCCGCTCCTGCAGGCGGCCCATCTCCTCGGCCAGCGTCGGCTGGTAGCCCACCGCGGAAGGCATCCGGCCAAGCAGCGCGGAGACCTCGGTACCGGCCAGCGTGTAGCGGTAGATGTTGTCGATGAACAGCAGGATGTCGCGGCCTTCGTTGCGGAACTTCTCGGCCATGGTCAGGCCGGTCAGCGCCACGCGCAGGCGGTTGCCCGGGGGCTCGTTCATCTGGCCGAACACCATCGCCACCTTGTCGAGAACCTTCGACTCCTCCATCTCGTGGTAGAAGTCGTTGCCCTCGCGGGTGCGCTCGCCCACGCCTGCGAACACCGAGTAGCCGCCGTAGCTCTTCGCGATGTTGTTGATGAGCTCCATCATGTTGACGGTCTTGCCCACGCCGGCGCCGCCGAACAGGCCGATCTTGCCGCCCTTGGCGAACGGGCAGATCAGGTCGATGACCTTGATGCCGGTGGGCAGCAGCTCGACCGAAGGCGAGAGCTCGTCGAACTTGGGCGCCTTGGCGTGGATCACGCGGCGCTCGTCGGTCGCGATCGGGCCCGCATCGTCGATCGGGCGGCCGAGCACGTCCATGATCCGGCCGAGCGTTGCGGTGCCGACCGGCACGGAAATGCCCTTGCCGGTGTTGTCGACGGCCATGCCGCGGCGCAGGCCGTCGGACGAACCCATCGCGATGGTGCGGACCACGCCGTCACCCAGCTGCTGCTGCACCTCGAAGGTGAGGCCTTTCTCCGCCAGGCTGTCGCCCGCGTCGGCCAGCACCAGCGCGTCGTAGACCTTGGGCATTGCCTCGCGCGGAAACTGGATGTCGACCACCGCGCCGATGCACTGAACGATCGTCCCTTGACTCATGGTTGTGCCTTCCTGTTCCTTTTGTACCTGGTCCGGCGACCGCGCGGCTCCTGGGTGCCGCAGCGTCGCCTGAAATTCGCCTGCGCCCGCCTCAAACGGCGGCGGCGCCGCTCACGATCTCGCTGAGTTCCTTGGTGATCGCCGCCTGCCGCGCCTTGTTGTAGGACAGCTGCAGGTCGTCGATGACCTTCTTCGCGTTGTCGGAGGCGGCCTTCATCGCCACCATTCGCGCGCTCTGCTCGGACGCCATGTTCTCGGAGACCGCCTGGAAAACCAGCGCCTCCACGTAGCGCACCAGCAGCTCGTCGAGCACGCTCTGCGCGTCGGGCTCGTAGATGTAATCCCAGGCGTACTCGCGCGAGTCTTCCTGCAGACGGTCGGCCGACAGCGGCAGCAGCTGCTCGATGACCGCCTCCTGCTTCATCGTGTTGATGAAGCGGGTGTAGCAGAGGAATACCTGGTCGATCTCGCCGCGCACGTAGGCATCGAGCTGCACCTTGACCGGCCCGATCAGCCGTTCGAGGTGCGGCGTGTCACCGAGCTGCGTCAGGTGGGACACCACCTTCGCGCCGATCCGGTTGAAGAAGCCGAAGCCCTTGTTCCCGATCGCCGTGACGCTGATGGTCTCGCCGGCCTTCTCCAGCTCGCGCAGCTTGGTGGTGACCGCGCGCAGCAGGTTGGTGTTCAGACCGCCGCAGAGCCCCTTGTCGGTGGTGACGACGATCAGGCCGGCAGCCTTGACCGAGTCATGCTCGACGAGGAACGGATGCTGGTACTCCGGGTTCGCTCCGGCGAGGTGCGCTGCGATGTTGCGCACCTTGTCGGCGTACGGGCGGGCACGACGCATCCGGTCCTGGGCCTTGCGCATCTTGGACGCGGCGACCATCTCCATCGCCTTCGTGATCTTGCGCGTGTTCTGAACGCTCTTGATCTTCGTCCGGATTTCTTTGCTACCGGCCATTCTGGTTCCTTCCGGGCTCCGTTACGGTCGATCAGTACGCGCCGGACTTCTTGAAGTCCTTCAGCATCTCGTGCAGCTTCTCCTGCACTTCCTTGCTGTACTTCTTGTCGCGCTCGATCTCCTCGACCAGCGACGCGTACTTCGTCTTGGCGAAGTCCTGCAGCGCCTTCTCGGCCGCCAGCGCCTTGGGCACCTCGATGTCGTCGAAGTAGCCCTCGTTCGAGGCGAACAGCGTCAGCGCCATCTGCCAGACCTGCAGCGGCTGGTACTGGGCCTGCTTCATCAGCTCGGTGACCAGGCGGCCGCGCTCGAGCTGCTTGCGGGTGGCGTCGTCCAGGTCCGAGGCGAACTGCGCGAAGGCCGCGAGCTCGCGATACTGGGCCAGCGCGAGACGCACGCCGCCGCCGAGCTTCTTGATGATGTCGGTCTGCGCCGCACCGCCCACCCGCGACACCGAGATGCCCGCGTTGATCGCGGGACGGATGCCGGCGTTGAAGAGGTCGGTCTCGAGGAAGATCTGGCCGTCGGTGATCGAGATCACGTTGGTCGGAACGAAGGCGGACACGTCGCCGGCCTGCGTCTCGATGATCGGCAGGGCGGTCAGCGAGCCGGTCTTGCCCTTGACTTCGCCGTTGGTGAACTTCTCGACATAGTCGGGGTTCACGCGCGCGGCGCGCTCGAGCAGGCGCGAGTGCAGGTAGAACACGTCGCCCGGGTAGGCTTCGCGGCCCGGCGGACGGCGCAGCAGCAGCGAGACCTGGCGGTAGGCGA
>JBKHVS010000062.1:0-16239 GCA_046569945.1 Gammaproteobacteria bacterium
GTGTAGGCGATCGCGTCGACCGCGCCGATCTCCAGCCCGGCCTCGGCCAGCACCTGGCGTGTCAGCGGCAGCAGCCGGCGGACGTGGTCGCGCGAGGCAAGCTCCGGCACCACGCCGCCATAGCGCTCATGCATCGCCACCTGCGAATGCAGCGCCTGGGCGAGCAGGCCGCGCTCGGTGCAGTAGAGCGCGACGCCGGTCTCGTCGCAGGAGGTTTCGATGCCGAGGACGATCACGTTCCGGTTCCTGTGGGTGCGATGGCGCGAAGGCGCAATGGTGCCCCAATCGGCGCCGGCACGCGTTCAGAACCCGATGCGCTGGCGGCGCGCCGAACGGTCCGCAGGCAGGTCCCCCGCGACGATCTCCGCGCGTCCGGCCAGCTTCGCGTTGCCGAACGCCCCCATCAGTGCACGCCGCATCTCCCGCGGGGCGATCGACGACAGCCGGTCCAGCACCGGGTCTTCGAGCAGTTCCGGGAAGCGCGCACCCCAGCTGTGCGAGTCGCGTATCTCGCGGTACAGGCGCTGTGCGATGCGCCGCGCGCCGACCGCGTCGGGTGCAGGCACCTCGTACACGTTCATCCGGTTGAGGATGGGGTCCGGGATTCGCGACGCATCGTTGGCGGTGGCCACCCAGACCAGGTCGGAGCAGTCGATCGGAACCTCGGCGAACTCGTCGACGAACTCCCGCGCGGTGTCCTGCTCCAGCAGGCTGTAGAGGGCGCCCAGCGGGTCGTACTGGCCGTCGGCGGCGGCCTTGTCGATCTCGTCGACCACGAGTACCGGATTCGCGTAGTCGCCGTGCACCACGGTGTCGAAGACCTTGCCGCAGCGCGCGTTCTTCCATTGCGAGGAGGCGCCCGACAGGATCCAGCCCGCGGTCAGCGAGCTCATCGAGACGAAGCCGTAGCCGGTGCCCAGCAGCTGAGAGAGCCTGCGGGCGAAGTGCGTCTTGCCGATGCCGGGCTCGCCCAGCAGCAGCATCGGCGTCAGCTCGAGCGGATCCTCGGTCTCCAGGCAGAGCGCGAGCTGCTTGCGCAGGTCGTCGAGCACCTCGCCGAAGTTCGGCAGCTCCTGCTCCAGCGCGTCGAAGTCGGGCATCGCCCCGGGCTTCACGCTGAAACGGTCGCCGCCGGCCCGCAGCATCTTCTCGTAGGTGGCGCGCAGCGAGTCGCTGGCGCCCGCCGGCAGGTCGTCGAGCGCAGCCTCGACCCGGCCCGTGGAGTAGACCTGCTTGAACCCGGCGATCGCGATCCGCCCGGAAACGCCTGCCGAAGGCCTGCCGCCGCCTGTCGCGGCGCTCTCGTTCGAGTTCGACATCTCGCTGCCCTCCAAGGTTCGGGAGCTCTGCGCCGGCAGTGCGTGGCGGCGCGCGGTGCCCGCATGCGTTGCACATCAAACGTATCAGCCACTACTAACGCTGACAGTCGTGACATACAAGAATCGTTCCAGCCGAACGGCACCCAGTTGGTGCGAACCCAACGGCCTGCCGCTCCGGGAAGGGAGCGGACCGAAGCGACGCTAGGCCTGCGCCGCGCGTTCTGTTATATTCGCGGGCTTGGCCTGAACGGCTGCGGGCATTCTTTCGGCATGTGGTCCGGGAGGGGCTTCGCAGGTGGCGGGTGTCGGGGCGTGGTGCGCAATGCGCTGCCGGCCCCGGTACGTGCCGGGGCTCGGAGGCGCATCGGCAGCGCACAGGCTCCAGACGTTCAGAAGCCGCACACGGGAAGGGGGTGATTGTCCATGCCGACCATCAGGGTCAAGGAAAACGAGCCGTTCGACGTTGCACTGCGCCGCTTCAAGCGCACCATCGAAAAGACGGGTCTCATCACCGAGCTGCGCGCCCGCGAGTTCTACGAGAAGCCTACGGCCGAACGCAAGCGCAAGAAAGCTGCCGCCGTGAAGCGTCACTACAAGCGCCTGCGCAGCCAGATGCTGCCGAAGAAGATGTACTGATCGGCAGCCGGTGCGCGGCCGGATCTCCGGTCGCCGTGCCGTCCTGAAAGCCCGCTGGCGAGACGCCGCGGGCTTTCTTCGTTTGTGTGCACGGATCGTGCACACTTGGATGCGTTTCCGGAGGAACGGCGATGAGCCTGAAGGAAAGGGTCAACGAGGACATGAAGGCCGCGATGCGGGCCCGCGAGACCGGGCGCCTGTCGGCGATCAGGCTGCTGCTCGCGGCGATCAAGCAGAAGGAGGTCGACGAGCGGATCGAGGCCGACGACGCCCAGGTGGTCGCCGTGGTCGACCGGCTGCTCAAGCAGCGCAGGGATTCGATCGAGCAGTTCGAGGCGGCAGGACGCCAGGATCTCGCCGACCGCGAGCGTGCGGAGGCCGAGGTGCTGGGCGCCTACATGCCGCAGCAGGCGAGCGAGGCCGAGGTCGCCGCCGAGATCGACGCCGCGCTGGCAGCCACCGGTGCGTCCGGCCCCAGGGACATGGGCCGCGTGATGGCGGTGCTCAAGGGCCGGCTGGCGGGGCGAGCCGATCTCACCGCTGTCTCCGCCAGCGTGAAGGCGCGGCTGGCCGGCTGAGCTTGCCGCAGGCGAAGGGGCGCGTACTGTGATCCCTCAGTCCTTCATCCAGGATCTGCTGGCGCGCGTCGACGTGGTGGACGTGGTCGCGCGCCACGTCAAGCTCAGGAAGGCTGGCGCCAATTTCCTCGGCCTTTGTCCGTTCCACGCGGAGAAGTCGCCGTCGTTCACGGTCAGTCCGGCCAAGCAGTTCTATCACTGCTTCGGCTGCGGCGCCCATGGCTCGGCGATCGGTTTCCTGATGGAGCATGCCGGCCTGTCCTACGTGGACGCAATCCACGAGCTTGCTCAGTCGGTGGGGCTGAAGGTTCCGGACGAACCGTCCGGCGGGCGCGAGGCGCCGCGCGCTGATCCGGGGCTGCTCGAGCTGATGGCGGCCGCTGCGCGCTTCTACCGGCTGCGGCTGCGCGATTCGCCCCGGGCGATCGACTACCTCAAGGGGCGCGGCCTCACCGGCGAGACGGCTGCGCGCTATGGCATCGGTTACGCGCCGGAGGGCTGGCGCAGCCTGCAGGCCGCCGTGCCCGACTACGGCGCGCGCGCGCTGGTCGAGGCCGGCCTGGTCATCGAGAGCGGGGCGGACGAGCGCGAGGCCGGCGAAGGCCCGGCCGGCGGCGGCGCGAACGGAGGGGCGAAGAAGCGCTACGACCGTTTCCGCGACCGCATCATGTTCCCGATCCGCAATCCGCGCGGGCAGGTGATCGGCTTCGGCGGGCGTGTCCTCGGCGCCGGCGAGCCGAAGTACATGAACTCGCCCGAAACCGCGCTGTTCTCGAAGGGCCGGGAACTGTACGGCCTTTTCGAGGCGCGCGACGCGTTGCGCCGCGAGAACTGCGCGATCGTCGTCGAGGGCTACATGGACGTGGTCATGCTGGCGCAGCACGGCGTGTCCAACGCGGTGGCCACGCTCGGCACCGCCACCACCCCGGATCACGTCCGCAAGCTGCTGCGGCTGGTCGACCGGGTGGTCTTCTCCTTCGACGGCGACGCCGCAGGGCGCAAGGCCGCGTGGCGCGCGCTGGAGGCCTGCCTGCCGCATGCCGGCGACACCAAGCGCCTGGAATTCCTGTTCCTGCCCCCGGAGCACGACCCGGACAGCTACGTCCGCGAGCACGGCGTCGAGGGGTTCTCGACGCTGCTCGGCCAGGCGCTGCCGCTCTCCGAATTCATGCTTCAGGAACTCTCGGCGCGCGCCGATCTCTCCGTGCCCGAGGGCCGGGCCGCCTTCCTTGCGCTGGCGCGGCCGCTGATTCTGGCGCTGCCGAACGCGGCGCTGCGCATGCAGGTGCTGCACAGGATCGCGGAGGAGGGCGGCGTGGCGGTCGCGGAACTCGACCGCTTCGTGAACGCCGGCGAGGAGGGGCAGGGGCGCGACGGCCGCCGCCGGGATCCCGACGGGCGTCCGGGTCCCGGCCAGGGGGCGGGGCCGCAGCAGCGCCGCGCTTCCGCCGCAGGCTTCGTCCCGCGCCCGAAGGCATCGCCGCCCGACATGGTGCGCCGGGTGCGCCTGCTGGCGGCGCTTCACCCGGCGCTTGCGGCCGAGCCGCCCGAGCCGCGTTTCCTGCCGCGCGAGGTGCTTGCCTGGCTGGATCTGCTGCGGCGGCAGCCGGCGGGGAGCTCGCTTGCCGTGATCTGCGAGTCCCTGCGCGGCAGCCACCCGGAGATGGTCGAGGCGCTGCTGCGCGACGCCGCGGCCGATCGATCGATGGTCGCCGACATGAGCCTGGAGGAGGCGCGCGCCGAGTTCGAAGGCGCCCTCGGGCAGTTGCGCGACCGCAGCATCCGCGAGGAGCTCGACGCGATCGTCGCGCGGGGCCTCGAGGATCACGAAGATCGGGCTCTTTATCAGGAACTGTTGTTATTGCGTCACAAGGGCTGATACAATGCCCGGTTCTCCTCCAGCAGGGCCGCGCCGTTCGGCGCAACTTCGATCTCCTCCGATTTTCCGAAAGGGCTGAGCGTGGGTATCAGGAAGTCGTCGTCCGTCGCAAGGACCGCAGGTTCGAGCAAGACCAAGACCGGAACCGGGACGAAGTCCGGGACCAGGTCCGCGGCGCCGGCGGCGTCGAAGAAGGTGCCTGCCGCAAGGCCGGCCCCCACAACCTCCTCCAGGGCTGGCAAGACCGCGGCCAGGGCGGATGCCACGAAGGTGAGCGTGAAGTCGAACGTCAAGACCAGTGCAAAGTCGGCCGAGGAACAGGATCGCGTGATCGCGAAGCCCGCCTCGGCGAAATCCACCTCGGCGCGGGCCGCTGCAGCGGGCGCCCGGCCGGCCGCCAAGGCAACGGCCGCAGCCGCTGCCGCGCCCAAGGCGCGGGCTGCCGCCAAGGAGCCGGCGGCCAAGGAGCCGGCGGCCAAGGCCGCGTCCAAGGCAAGGCCGAAGGCGGTCACGCCGGCTGCGGAGCCGGCCGCGAAGGCAGCGGCCCAGCCGGCTGCCGCGCCGGCGGCAGCCAGGGCGGCTGCGAAGACCCGCGCCGCCGCGGCAGGCGATGCCGCTGAGCCGCGCCGCAAGCGCACCGCAGCAGCCGAGGCGCAGCCGGATGAGGCGCCCGAGGCGCCCAAGGCCGCGAAGGCAGGCAGGCCCGCCGGTTCGGCAGCCAAGCCGGCCACGCGCGCGAAGGCCGGCGCCAAGCGCGGCCCCAAGGCAGGCGCCAAGGCTGCGCGCCGCGCGGACCACGACGATGACGACGATCTCGTCGGCGACGAGGCATCCGAGGGCTTCGAGGATGCCGAGATCGACATCCCCGAGCCGCCCGCGCCCGCAGCCGCGCCGGCCAAGGGCAAGCGCGGCGCCCGCGCCAAGGAAAAGGCGCTGCTGCGCGAGTTCGGCGGCAAGCAGGGCCTGACCGAGGAAGACCGCGAGAACACGCGCAACAAGCTGAAGCAGCTGATCAAGCTCGGCAAGGAGCGCGGCTTCCTCACCTACGTCGAGATCAACGACCACCTGCCCGACGATGTCATCGACGCCGAGGCCATCGAGTCGATCATCAGCACCTTCAGCGACATGGGCATCTCGGTCTACGACCAGGCCCCGGACGCCGAGAGCCTGCTGATCAGCGACGCCCCCGCGGTGGTCTCGTCCGACGACGACGCCGAGGAGGAGGCCGAGGCAGCGCTCTCCACGGTCGACTCCGAGTTCGGCCGCACCACCGACCCGGTGCGCATGTACATGCGCGAGATGGGCTCGGTGGAGCTGCTCACCCGCGAAGGCGAGATCGAGATCGCCAAGCGCATCGAGGATGGCCTCAAGCACATGGTGCAGGCGATCTCCGCCTGCCCCACGACCATCCACGAGATCCTCAGCCACGCCGAGAAGATCGGCGGCGGCACGATGCGCATCGACGAGGTCGTCGACGGCCTGATCGATCCGGATGCCGAGGAGGAAGAGGACTTCCGGCCTGCGCCCCCTGCCGCCGCCGCGGGCGACGACTCCGAGGAAGAGGACGAGAACGCGGCCGCCGCTGCGGGCACTGCGCGCCTCGAGGAGCTGAAGGCCACCGCGCTCGGCAAGTTCGAGCACGTCTCGAAGTGGTTCGACAAGATGAAGGTCGCTTACGAGAAGGAGGGCTACAAGTCGAAGTCCTATCTCAAGGCGCAGACCGAGATCCAGGGCGAGCTGATGACCATCCGCTTCACGGCGAAGATGGTCGAGCGGCTGTGCGACACCCTGCGCAACCAGGTCGAGGAGGTGCGTTCGCTCGAGCGCGCCATCGGCGACATCTGCGTCAACAAGGTGGGCATGCCGCGCGAGCAGTTCATCGGCACCTTCCCCGGCAACGAGACCAACCTCAAGTGGTCGGAGAAACTGGCTGCGGGCAATCCGCCCTACGCCGACGTGCTCGGGCGCAACATCCCGGCCATCCAGGATCTCCAGCAGAAGCTGATCGACCTGCAGGCGCGCGTTGTTCTGCCGCTGCCCGATCTCAAGGAGATCAACAAGCGCATGGCCACCGGCGAGGCCAAGGCCCGCAAGGCCAAGCGCGAGATGACCGAGGCCAACCTGCGCCTGGTGATCTCCATCGCCAAGAAATACACCAACCGCGGCCTGCAGTTCCTGGACCTGATCCAGGAGGGCAACATCGGCCTGATGAAGGCGGTGGACAAGTTCGAGTACCGGCGCGGTTACAAGTTCTCCACGTACGCCACCTGGTGGATCCGCCAGGCCATCACGCGCAGCATCGCCGACCAGGCGCGCACCATCCGGATCCCGGTCCACATGATCGAGACCATCAACAAGATGAACCGGATCAGCCGCCAGATCCTGCAGGAGACCGGCCTCGAGCCCGATCCGCAGACGCTGGCGGAGCGCATGGAGATGCCCGAGGACAAGATCCGCAAGATCCTGAAGATCGCCAAGGAACCGATCTCCATGGAGACGCCGATCGGCGACGACGACGACTCCCACCTTGGCGACTTCATCGAGGACACCACCACGCTGGCGCCGGCCGATGCCGCGCTGCACGGTTCGATGCGCGACGTGGTCAAGGAGGTGCTCGATTCGCTCACGCCGCGCGAGGCCAAGGTGCTGCGCATGCGCTTCGGCATCGAGATGAGCACCGACCATACGCTCGAGGAGGTCGGCAAGCAGTTCGACGTCACCCGCGAGCGCATCCGCCAGATCGAGGCCAAGGCGCTGCGCAAGCTGCGCCATCCTTCGCGCGCGGACAAGCTCAAGAGCTTCCTCGAAGGGCAGTGACAATCACGGGGGGGCGCGCCTGCGCGCCCCCCCGTGATGGCGTTTCCCCGCTCGTCGGGGCAGCGCCAGGAGAAGCCCCTGGAGAGCATCTTCCAGGGGCTTCTTCGCATCCGCAGCCGGCCATGCGGCGCAGCCGAAGAGCCGATTGGCGGCTCCCCGGGGCGCTGCTATTCTGGCCGTCATGGGGTCATTCAATTTCGCGCTTCTGGACGCGCTGGTTTCCGCCGGCGTCGCCCCCGATCGCGCCCGCCAGGTGGTCGATCTCTTCGACCGTTCGGTGGACGAGCGCTATGGCCTGCACGCGCAGGTGATTGCCACCAAGCGCGATCTTGCCGAGTTGGAAACGCGGCTGGTGCGCGAAATTGCCGAGAACAGGGTCGGTATCGCCGCCATGAACGAGCGCATCGTCGGGACGCATTCGAGCATCGCCGAAACCAATGCCCGCATCGCCGAAACCAACGCCCGCATCGCCGAAACCCGCGCGGACCTCATCAAGTGGATGCTGGCTGCGCTCACCGCCCAGACGGCGCTGCTGCTGGGCGCCCTCCGGCTGTTCTGATCCGCCGCATTCCGGCACGCGCCGTCTCGATCCGCCGCCGGACGGCACCGGGCCGCCGTCGCGCCCTCGGCTACCATTCCTGCATCGGCCCGCGCGGCCATTCAATCCGGGGACACCGCGGCATGCTCTGCGACCCGCAACTTCTCGATCGCATCCGCAGCAACCTGCTGAGCTTCGATCGCCTGGCGCTAGGCGAGCCGCATCACCGCGCGGCGGCGGTGGCCGTGGCCGTGGTCGAGGAGGGCCATGGCGCAGACCTCCCCGATCTCGCCCGCCATGACGCCTGGAACACCTCGGCCGCGCTGCTGCTTACCCGGCGCTCGGCGAAGCTGCGCAACCACGCCGGCCAGTGGGCACTTCCGGGCGGGCGCATCGACGCCGGCGAGACCCCCGAGCAGGCGGCGCTCCGGGAACTCTCCGAGGAAGTCGGCATCGCGCTCGACGAGCGTGCAGTGGTGGGGCGCCTGGACGACTTCGTCACCCGCTCCGGCTACGTGATGACGCCCATCGTGGTGTGGGTGGGGGCAGGGCGAGAGGCCATTCCCAACCCCGACGAGGTGGCGAGCATCCATCGCATCCCCGTCCGCGAGTTCATGCGCGAGGACGCGCCGCTGCTCGACCGCCTCGACGAGCACGAGCATCCGGTGCTGCGCATGCCGATCGGCGACGACTGGATCGCCGCGCCCACCGCGGCCATCCTCTATCAGTTCCGCGAGGTCTGCATCGCGGGCCGCGGCACCCGCGTGGCGCACTACGAGCAGCCAAAGTTCGCCTGGAAGTAGCGTTCCGGCAGGCAGGTGAGCCGCGTCGCCGGGCAGCACGCGCGTCGCTCGGATGTGTTCGCGTCGAGGGGCGGGGGCGCTTCGCAGCGCAGCGGCGCGTCAGCGTCCGGTCGCGGCGCGGATCGCGGCGATGAGGCTGCGCGTCTCGGCGGCGAAGTCGGGGTAGGCCGGGCTCAGGAAGGGCGGCTGGGGCACCGCCGACAGGATCACGATGATCGTGCCCCGGTTCCGATCGATCCAGATGCGCTGTCCGGCAAAGCCCAGCGCATTCATCGAATCGTCGTCGCCTATCCACCATGAGTAGCCGTAACCGGCGATGCCTTCGGCCAGGCGGGCGGGATCCGTCACGGGGAAGGCCGGCGTTGCGCAGTCCCGCACCCAGCCGCGGGGCAGCGTCTCGCGGCCGCCGATGACGCCGTCACCCAGGACGTAGAGCGCGAAGCGGCCGAAGTCCCTCAGGCACATGCCGGCCCGGCTGCCGCCGATCTCCTGCCCGCCCTCCGACTCCAGCGTGTAGTACGCGTCGCATTCCATGCCGAAGGGCTGCCAGATGCGCTCCGACATGAAGTCTGCAAGCCGCCGGCCGGTGGCCGCCGACACCAGCGCGCCGAGCAGGTATGAGTCCCCGGAGTTGTAGAGGAAGGCCGATCCTGGCGCATGGACTGCCGGCAGCTCCCGCATCAGCGAGACGATGCCGCCGGGAAGGCGCTGCGCCAGCGAGCGGCTGTAGCGGTTGACGTCGGAGCCGGGGTCGTCGTAGGTCTCTGTCCAGCGGGTTCCCGAGGACATCGTAAGCAGGTGCCGGACCGTCACTCGCTGGTAGGCGGAGCCGGACAGCTCCGGCAGGTAGGCGGTAACCGGGTCGTCGAGGCTCTCGATCGCGCCTTCGCGCAGGGCCACGCCGACCAGCATCGCAGTCATCGACTTGATCGTCGACATCGTGCTCCAGCGCTCGTGCTCGCCCAGGCCGAGCGCGTAGCGCTCGCAGACGATGCGTCCCTGGTCGATCACCAGCAGGCCCGCGGCGTGGTTCCGCTCGATGAACTCGGCAATCGACCGTTCCCGTCCCTGCGACTGGTAGCCGACCTCGAGTTCGGGGCCGCGCGGCAGCGCCCTGGGCGTTCCGGAGCAGCGGATCGTCCGCGAGGCGAAGAGCTGGTCGACGATCCGGTAGCCCCAGGCCTGCAGCCCCGGAGGCCAGAGCAGGAAGTCCTGCGCGGAGGGACGCTCGATGCGCGCCCGGGCCGTAATGCTCATGGTCGCGCCGACGAGCGGCTGCGCCCGGCAAGCGGGCTCATACCTCCAGCCACTCCTTGCGCACCGCGGAATTTTCCTGCAGCGACGCAGTGTCCCCTTCGAAGACGATCCGGCCGTGGCCCATCACGTAGAGGCGCTTCGAGATCCGCAGTGCGATCGCAAGCTTCTGCTCCACCAGCAGGATGGACACTCCGCGCCGGGCGATCTCGTCGAGCGGGTCGCCGACCTGCTCGACCAGCTTCGGCGCCAGGCCCTCGGTTGGCTCGTCGATGATGACAAGGTCCGGGTCGCCCATCAGGGTGCGGCACATCGTCAGCATCTGCTGCTCTCCGCCGGAGAGCACGCCCGCGGGATTGTGGCGGCGCGCGTCGAGGTTCGGGAACATCCGGTAGACATCCTCGAAGTTCCAGCGCCCGAAGCTGCCGGAGCGCTTCATTCCCAGCTCGAGGTTCTGCTGCACCGTCAGCGTCGGGAACACCTGCCGGTCCTCGGGGACGTAGCCGATCCCCGCGCGCGCGATCTGCTCGGGACGCAGGCCGGCGATCGGCTTGCCCTTGAAGGTGATCGTGCCGTGCGGCGCCACCAGGCCCATGACCGCCTTGCAGGTGGTGGAGCGGCCGACGCCGTTGCGCCCGAGCAGGCTGACGATCTCGCCTTCCGACACCGTGAGGTCGACGCCCTGCAGGATGTGGCTCTTGCCGTAGTAGGCGTGGAGGTCGCGGATTTCGAGCATCAGGCAGCCTCGGTTCCGAGGTAGGCTTCCTGGACCGCCTTGTTGCCGCGGATCGTCTCGGGGGGGCCGCTGGCGATCACCTCGCCGTAGACCACCACCGAGACCGCGTCGGCCAATCCGAAGACCACGCTCATGTCGTGTTCTACCATCAGCAGCGTCTTGCCCTCGCTGACCGTGCGGATCAGGTTCACCGCGTATTCGGTCTCGCTGTGGCTCATGCCGGCCGTGGGTTCGTCGAGCAGGATCATGTGGGCGCCACCGGCGATCGTGATGCCGATCTCCAGCGCCCGCTGCTCCGCGTAGGACAGCAGCCCGGCCGTGAGGTCGCGCCGCTGCTGCAGGTTGAGCTGCTCCAGCAACTGCTCGCTCTCCTCGTTGAGCGCCTTCTGTCGCCCGAGCAGGTGCCAGAACGAGTACCGGTAGCCGCGCGACCAGAGCAGCCCGCAGCGGATGTTCTCGAAGACGGTCATCTTCGGGAAGATCGAGGTGACCTGGAAGCTGCGCGACAGGCCGCGCCGGTTGATCTCATGGGGCGCCAGCCGGTCGATCCGTTCACCGTTGAGCGAGATGCTCCCCGAGCTCAGCGGAAAGCGCCCGCTGATCAGGTTGAAGAGGGTGGTCTTGCCGGCGCCGTTCGGGCCGATGATCGCGTGGCGCTGCCCCTTCGGGATCTCGAGGTTCACGCCGCGGATGATCTGGGTCTGGCCGAAGCTCTTTCGCACGTCGGCCAGCGAGAGTGCTGCGCTCATTGCCGATCCCCCTGTACCTGTGCCATCTCCGCCTTGGCTGCCTCCGTCAGTTCGTTCCATGTGCGTGCGAAGGTGCGCGCTTCGGCCTTGAACCAGAGGACGCCGACCACAAGCAGCAGGGCTCCGGCGATCCAGGGCGTCCATGCACCTGGCTCGATCACGTAGCCGCCGAGACTGAGCTTCTTGCCCTGCGCTGCGCCGATGCTCATGAAGGCCGCGGTTTCCACCAGGGCAACGAAGCCGGCCATCCCGATCGCGGTGGGCAGCAGGATCCGCAGGTAAGGCAGGACGATCTTTCGCAGTCGCCCGGTGCGGGCGAGCGGGGCGTGCTCGGCGAGCAGGCCGGTGACCCCGCCCGGCGCGTACATCACCATGAGCACGAAGAGGGTGCCCAGGTAAAGCATCCATGCGCTGCTCAGGAGGCTGACGCCGCTCTGCATGAGCACGACAACGATGGCGCCCACGATGGGCCCGAAGAAGCCGCCGATGCCACCGATGTAGCTGGCCAGCAGCGCAGTGGCTGATTTCTGCGCGGCAACCGCATCGAAGGTCAGGATCTCATGCAGGATCGCGAACAGGCCGCCGGCAATCCCGGCGAAGAAGCCCGCCAGCACGAACTGGTAGAACCGGATCAGCCGGGGGTCGTAGCCGACGAACTGCGTGCGCTCGAAGTTGTCTCGCTGCGCATTGGCCATCCGGCCAAGCGGCGTCTGGGTCTGCAGCCGCATCAGCCAGGTCGCGATGAAGGCCCAGGCAATGATCAGGTAATAGACGTCGATGGACTGCGCATACTCCAGGCCAAGCAGGCTCGCGTCGATCACCCTGTTGGTCGAGATCCCGCCTTCGCCGCCGAAGAAGAGCATGAACATCAGTGCGGCCGCCGTGATCAGCTCGCCCAGCCCGAGCGTGATCATCGCGAACGCAGTGGCGCGCTGCTTTGTAGCCAGGTATCCAAGGATGATGCCGAAGAACAGCCCGCCCAGGCCGCCGATCAGTGGCACGAGTTCCAGCGGGAACCAGAGCTCGTTGTCGCCGATCGCATTGAGCGCGTGCGCGGTGCAGTAGCCACCCAGGCCGAACACGGCCGCATGGCCGAAGGACAGCAGCCCCGCCTGCCCCATGAGCATGTTGTACGAGAGGGCGAATATGATCAGCAGCCCGATCTCGCTCAGCAGCGTCAGCGAGAACCCGGAGTGCCTGCCGTCCGTCCAGTTGTAGAAGGCCCACGGCAGGGCGATGGCAATCGCCAGGGCCAGCCACCAGTGCCAGCGTTTCTCGAAGGTCGGATTCATGTGTCCCGGGTTCCCATCAGGCCGCGCGGCCGGAAGAACAGCATCAGCACCAGGAGGAGGTAGGGCAGCAGTGCCCCGATGCGCGGCAAGGGCACCGTGAGCAGTTCGGCAAGCGGGGTTTCGCTCGTCACCATCATGCCGAACTGTGCGAGCAGGTCGGCGAGCGAGTAGTCGAGGACGACGGCGAAGGTCTGCAGCAGGCCCATCAGCAGCGATGCGATGAAGCATCCGGCCAGAGAACCGAGGCCGCCGAAGACCACGACCACGAAGATGATCGGGCCCATGGAGAAGGCCATCGACGGATCGGTGGTGTGGTAGTTGCCGCCGATCACCCCAGCAAGTCCGGCCAGTGCCGTGCCGCCGGCGAAAACCAGCGTGAAGACCTTGGGGACGTCATGCCCGAGCGAGCGAACCATCTCCGGGTGCGTCAGCGCGGCCTGGATGATCAGGCCGATCCGGGTGCGGGTGAGCACCAGCCATATCGCGACGAACATTCCCGCCGAAATTGCCAGCATGAAGGCGCGATAGGCATGGAACTGGGTGCCGAAGACGTCGAAGAGCGCGAAATCAAGTCCCTCGGGAATTCGGTAGGGCACTGGCAGCAGCCCCCAGACCATCTGGACGACCTTCTCGATGATCAGCGCCAGCCCGAAGGTGAACAGGAGTTCGGCGACGTGGCCGTGCCGGTGCACCTGCCTAAGCCCGTACATCTCGATGGCCGCACCGATCAGCCCGCAGAGGATGGGTGCGATCAGCAGCGCCCACCAGAAGCCGATGTACAGGCTCAGCGTGTACGCGAAGTAGGCCCCGAGCATGTAGGCACTTGCGTGGGCGAAATTCAGCACACCCATCATGCTGAAGATCAGCGTCAGGCCGCTGGCCAGCATGAACAGCAGCATGCCGTACACCAACCCGTTCAGCAGCGATACGAGAATGAGTTCCACGCGCTCGGTTCCCGGGGAGTGGTCACGCCGCGCCCACGCTGCCGGCCGCGAACGCGGCGGCAGACGTGGGCGGACCGGAGGGAAAGGCCTACTTGGCCGGACGCTTCATCTTGCAGCTGGTGGGCTGCATCATGTCCTTGGCGAGGATGACGTTGTCGGGCCGCCATCCCAGTCCGGTCTTCTCGGCGTCGTACTTCACGTCCTTGGCGAAGGCACCGACGATGTACGGCATCATGATCTGGTGATCGTCCTTGCGCATCATGGTGTCGTAGCCGAGGAAGTCCTTCTGCGCGAGACCTTCGAGCGCGAATGCGATCTTGGTCGGGTCCAGGGAACCGGCCTTGTTGATGCCGGACTGCAGGTACTCGATGATCGTCCGGAACAGCGCCGAGGTGAACTCGAAGTTGTGGGCGTCACGGAAGGTCTTGGTGAAGCGCTCCGCGGTCTCGTTGCCGATCTTCGGCGCGAGGTTCTCCGTGAAGGCCATCACCGACAGCACCTTGCCATTGGCCGAAGGGCCCATGGCGGTGGGCCCGCCCGCAAGGTGGGTGTAGAGCGTGTAGTAGCGCAGGTCGGCGCCCACTTCGAAGCCCGCCTTGAGCAGCAGGTTGATGTCGGGGCCCCAGTTGCCGGAGATCAGCGCCTGGGCGCCCGATGCGGTGATCTTCGAGATGTAGGGAGAGAAATCCTTGATCTTGCCGAGCGGGATCAGTTCGTCGCCGACGATCTGGACGTCGGGCCGGATCTGCTTCAGGTACTTGGCGACGTCGCGCTGGACCGACTGCCCGAACAGGTAGTCCTGGTTCAGGACGTAGACCTTCTTGATGTCCTGCGGGAGTGCCCGGACGAGCGTCTCGATCTTCTGGCCGACGTTCAGGTCGAAGCGGAAGTGCCAGAAGCTGCACTGCTCGTTGGTGAGCTCGTTGGCCACCGCGCCGCAGTTGATGTACAGGATCCGGTTCTCCGGATTGCGGCGGTTGTGTTTCTCGACCCCTTCGATCAGCGCCGCGCCGATGTTCGATCCGCTGCACTGCATCAGGAAGGGTGCGCCCTGGTCGGTGGCGGACTTCAGCGCGAGCAAGGCCTCGGCGGGCTGGCTCTTGTTGTCGAAGGGAATGATTTCGAACTTGCGCCCGAGCGCGCCGCCCGTGGCGTTCACGTACGAGACGATGTACTGCAACTGCTTGAGGTTGGCGTCACCGACCTGTGCGAACGGCCCCGAGAGCGGGTCGGTGTAGACGATCTTGATGGTGGGTTTGTCCTGTGCCTGCACGGGCGCCGTCGCCGTGACTGCGAGTACTCCAAGGGCGGCGGCTGCCGCGCGCAATGTCTGCTTCACTTCGTCTCCTCGCTCCGCTGGTTTTGTGTCGCCGCGGTTCAGCGCGAGGCCGTTCGGACCGTTGCAGCATCCGGGATCGACCACGGCACTGAATCTTCGGCAGCTCTGAAGGCGTTTTCACCTTAGCGCTGCGAAACGGGTGACGCAATCCTGCGTTGCGGAAGTCCGGGTAAGTCCTGAGAGGCAATCCTTTCATTATTTCCAGCGTGCGATCTGCGCGTCCGGCGCTCCGGATGCGCCGGCGCCCGTGTCCGGCGTTCAGTTCGGCAGGACGACGCGGTCGATCACGTGGATCACGCCGTTGTCGGCCACCACGTCCGTCTTCACGACGTTCGCGTCGTTGACGAGGACCTTGCCGTCGCCTGCGGACACGCGCAGCGCCTGGCCCTGCACCGTTGTCACCTGGCCTGGCTTGACGTCGGCGGCCATCACCTTGCCCGGCACGACGTGGTAGGTGAGGACCGCGGCCAGCTTCGCCTTGTCCTTCAGCAGCGCGTCGAGATCCGCCTTCGGGATCTTCGCGAAAGCCTCGTCGGTCGGCGCGAAGACCGTGAACGGTCCCTTGCCCTTCAGGGTTTCGACCAGGCCCGCCGCCTGGACGGCGGTGACCAGCGTGTTGAACGAGCCGGCGGAGATTGCGGTGTCTACGATGTCCTTGGCGTAGGCGCCGGTCGACAGGCCGAGACCAAGGGCGGATGCGATCAGGAACTTCTTCATGGTGAACTCCAGGAGGTGAATCGTTGCTGGTGAATCCCCCGTCGCTGGGAAGGCGCATCGGGCGCCAGGTGCCGGCGGGATTCGTTCCGGGGCCCGGAACTGCACTTCTGTCGCTGCTTCGGAGACAAGCTGACATTGAAAGTCAAGAAATGACCGGATAGTCATGTCTGGTGTTTCCACGCCCTGCCTGCGATACCCCGGTCTGTTCGACAGCTCGAGCGGGCGGATGGTTCCTGGGACGACCTGCCCCTGGATCTGTGGCAGATTTTCATCGCGGCTTTCGACGCCGAGATCGGGCAAGGTTCCGCCCCGGGACCGGAACGCCGCGCCGGTCCGAGCGTTCCATTTCCCCTGAGCCTTCCTCGCCGGCCTCGGCATTGCCGCGGCTGCGCCGGCGCAGCGCATGCCGGGTCGTCGATAATCGGAGCCTCACCTCCGACGCAACCACGGGTCCCCGCGACCCCGACAGGACAACAGGATGGAATTCGACTTCTCCCCCGACCAGAAGCAGCTGAAGGAACAGGCGCGCCGTTTCCTCGCCGACCGGTGCGACCGCACCGTCGTGCGCGCGGTACTCGACGGCCCGCAGTCCTACGACGCCGAGTTGTGGAAAGGCCTCGCCGGACAGGGCTTCCTCG
>JBKHVS010000063.1:0-16211 GCA_046569945.1 Gammaproteobacteria bacterium
AGCGACCCGGAACGCGCAAGGGCCGCAGGCCCGCGCACCCCCGGATCACACCCCGAATCGCCGAAAAAGGAGAGCCCCATGCTGGACGCCGCCGTGAAGACCCAACTCAAGGCCTACATGGAGAAGATCCTGCTGCCCATCGAGATCACCGCCTCGCTGGACGACAGCGACAAGTCGCGCGAGATGCTCGCGCTGCTCCAGGACGTGGCCTCGCTGTCGCCCAAGGTCACCCTGATCGAGAGCCGCGCCGACGCCGAGCGCAAGCCCTCGTTCCGGATCAGCCGTGCCGGCGCCGACATGGGCGTGCGCTTCGCGGGCATCCCGATGGGCCACGAGTTCACCTCGCTGGTGCTCGCGCTGCTGCAGGCCGGCGGCCACCCGCCCAAGGTCGAAGCCGAGTTGCTCGAGCAGGTTCGCGGGCTCGAGGGCGATCACGTCTTCGAGACCTACATTTCGCTGTCCTGCCAGAACTGCCCGGAGGTGGTCCAGGCGCTGAACCTGATGGCGGTGCTGAATCCGCGCATCCGTCACACGATGATCGACGGCGCCCTGTTCCAGGACGAGGTCGAGTCGCGCAAGATCATGGCGGTGCCGGCGGTCTACCGCAACGGCGAGCTCTTCGGCCAGGGCCGGATGGACCTCGAGGAGATCCTGTCCAAGCTCGACAGCGGCCGCGCCGAGCGCGAGGCCGCGCGGATCTCGGACATGGCCCCGTTCGACGTGCTGGTGGTCGGCGGCGGGCCGGCCGGCGCGGCCGCGGCGATCTACGCTGCCCGCAAGGGCATTCGCACCGGCGTCGTTTCAGAGCGCTTCGGCGGCCAGGTCCTGGACACGCTGGGAATCGAGAACTTCATCTCGGTGCAGCACACCGAGGGTCCCAAGCTGGCCATGGCGCTCGAGCAGCACGTGAAGTCCTACGAGGTGGACATCATGAACCTCCAGCGCGCCAAGGCCCTGGTGCCGGGCGAGCTGGTCGAGGTGCAGCTCGAGAGCGGCGCGTCGCTGCAGGCCCGCAGCGTGATCATCGCCACCGGCGCGCGCTGGCGCGAGATGAACGTGCCTGGCGAGCAGGAGTACCGCGGCAAGGGCGTGGCCTACTGCCCGCACTGCGACGGCCCGCTGTTCAAGGGCAAGCACGTGGCGGTGATCGGCGGCGGCAACTCGGGCGTCGAGGCGGCGATCGACCTTGCCGGCGTCGTGGCGCACGTGACCCTGTTCGAGTTCGATGCGAAGCTGCGTGCGGACGCCGTGCTGCAGCGCAAGCTGCTGAGCCTGCCCAACGCCACGGTGATCACCAGCGCCCAGACCACGGAGGTCACCGGCAATGGCGAGAAAGTCAACGGCCTGCGCTATACGGACCGCACCGACGGCAGCAGCCATTTCGTCGAGCTCGAGGGGGTCTTCGTGCAGATCGGCCTGCTGCCCAACACCGACTGGCTCAGGGGCACGGTGGCGCTGAGCCCGCGCGGCGAGATCGAGGTCGATGCGCGCGGCCAGACCTCGGTGCCGGGCGTGTTCGCCGCCGGCGACGCGACGACGGTGCCGTACAAGCAGATCGTGATCGCGATGGGCGAGGGCTCGAAGGCCGCGCTGTCCGCCTTCGACCACCTGATCCGCAGCTCGGCGCCCGAAGCGGTCGCCGCCTGATCCGCTCGGGTATCCTCCGCTGATGGACGCCGCGCGCACCGCTTCGCCCCCGAGCTGGCCGGAGTCGGTGCGCGCGCACGTCCAGGCGCATCCGCTGACCGCGCTCGGCTTCGGCGCCGCCATCCTCGGCGTGCTCGCGCTGTTGGCGCAGAGCATCGTCCAGATCGTCTCGGGGGACGCGCAGGCGGTGGTGCGCTACGCCCTGCTCGGCGGCACCGCCGGCTTCGTCGCCACCGCCCTGGGCGCGCTGCCCGCGCTGGTCCTGCGCAGCATCCCCCAGCGGGTCGAGGACACGATGCTCGGCATGGCGGCAGGGATGATGCTCGCCGCCAGCGCCTTTTCGCTGATCCTGCCCGGCCTCGAGGCCGGCGCCTCCATCCTCGGCAGCGAGCCGCTGGGCGCTGCGGTGGTGGTGCTCGGCATGGCGCTGGGCGTGCTGATGATGCTGGGGCTGGACGAGTTCACCCCGCACGAGCACCTCGGCACCGGCCCGTGCGGCGCGGGGCACGAGCGCTGCGGCCGGGTCTGGCTGTTCGTATTCGCGATCGCGCTGCACAACCTGCCCGAGGGCATGGCCATCGGCACCAGTTTCGCGCAGGGCGACCTTTCCGTGGGGCTGCCGCTTGCCACCGCGATCGCGCTGCAGGACATCCCGGAAGGCCTGGCCGTGGCGATCTCGCTGCGCGCGGCGGGCTTCCCGCCCCGCACCGCGGTGCTGGTCGCAGCGGGCAGCGGCCTGCTCGAGCCGCTGGGCGCGCTGGTCGGCGTCGGGCTGTCCAGCGGCATGGCGCTGGCCTACCCGATCGGGCTGGGCCTGTCGGCGGGCGCGATGATCTTCGTCGTGTCGCACGAAGTGATTCCCGAGACCCATCGCAACGGCCACCAGACGCCGGCAACGCTGGGCCTGATGGCGGGGTTCGCCATCATGATGACGCTGGACACCACGCTGGGCTGAGGGCCTTCCAGGGCTGCGAGCCCCGCCCGCCCGCGTGGCGCTCCGCCGAGAGGCCGACACGATGATCCTCGACCGATTCCCCCTTTCGTTGTTCGTGCTCTTCGCACTGACCCTCGGCCTGGCCCCCTTCCTGCCGGAGCCGCACCTGTGGGAAAAGCTCAGGATGCTCTCTTCGGGTACCCTGTCGCGCCCGATCGACGTATTCGACCTCGCCTGGCACGCCTTGCCCTGGCTCCTGCTCGTGCTTAAGCTGCTGCGGCTGCGTGCGCAGCGCCGGGGCCCGGACGCGTCCTGACACCGACAAGGCCAAGCCCCGCGCATGTTCAGCTACCGTCACGCCTTCCACGCCGGCAACCATGCCGACGTCCTCAAGCACACGATCCTCGTGCAGCTGCTGGCGCACCTCGAGCAGAAGGAGACCCCCTTCTGGGTGATCGACACGCACGCGGGCGCCGGGGTCTATTCTCTCGAGAGCGAGTGGGCGACCAAGCGCGGCGAGTTCGCCGACGGCATCGGCCGGATCTGGGAGCGCACCGACGCGCCGCCAGCGGTGGCCGCCTACCTGGAGGCGGTCCGCGCGCTCAATCCCGACGGCAGGATGCGCCACTATCCCGGTTCGCCCTTCATCGCGCTGGCGCGGCTGCGCGACCGCGACCGCCTGCGCCTGTTCGAGCTGCACGGCAACGAGAGCGAGGCGCTGGCCCACAACATCCGCGAGGCGGGCCGCGACGCGCAGCGCCGCACCATCGTCTATGCCGATGACGGTTTCGCCGCCCTCAAGGCGCTGCTGCCGCCGCCGCCGCGCCGGGCGCTGGTGCTGATCGACCCCTCGTACGAGGACAAGCGCGACTACGCCCGCGTGGGCGTGACCCTGCGCGATGCGCTGACGCGCTTCCCCACCGGCTGCTACGCGATCTGGTATCCGCAGGTGCAGCGGCGCGAATCGAGGGAGCTGGCCTACAAGCTCACCCGGATGCGCGGGGTGCGCTGGCTGCATGCCAGCCTGACGGTTCGCGAGCCCTCGCCGGACGGGCTCGGCCTGCACGGCAGCGGGATGTTCGTCGTGAACCCGCCCTGGACGCTGCAGGCGTCCTTGCAGCAGAGCCTGCCCTGGCTGGTCAAGGCGCTGGGGCAGGACGGGGGGGCGCGCTACCTGCTCGAGACCGCGGGCTGAACGCAGCCGGTCTCGGGCAGCGCGCACTGCTCCGGATTGCCTGAGCAGCACTCCTCGGTGAGGTAGGCGATCAGTTCGCGCATCAGCTCCAGGTTGGCCCGGTAGCGCTGGAATCGTCCCTCCTGCTCGGAGGACACCAGCCCGGCCTGGCTGAGCGCCTTCAGGTGGAAGGACAGGTTGGTGGGCGGCACGCCGAGGGCGGCGCCGATCTCGCCGGCGACCATGCCATCCGGGCCCATCTTGACGAGCAGCCGGTAGACGTCCAGGCGGACCCCGGAGGCCAGCGATTCGAATACCGAGGTGGCGGTGCGCTTGTCCATCGCGCCATCATACAAGACGCGTTGAATCGTCAGGCCGCGCCCGCACCGGACGCGGGCCGGCGCCTGCGGGCGCCGGCCTCGGAGGCGCCCGAGGCCGGCGACACCCCGGCGCGGGCGCGCGAGCTCAGGCCAGCGAGGCCTTCAGCTCCAGCCGGCGGCGATGCAGGATGGGCTCGGTGTAGCCGGACGGCTGCTTCGTACCTTCGAACACCAGGTCGCAGGCCGCCTTGAACGCCACGCTGTCGAAGCCCGGCGCCATCGGACGGTACAGCGGGTCGCCCTCGTTCTGGCGGTCCACCACCGCGGCCATCCGCTTCATCACCTCCATCACCTGGTCGCGGCCGACCACGCCGTGGTGCAGCCAGTTGGCGATGTGCTGCGAGGAGATCCGGCAGGTGGCGCGGTCTTCCATCAGGCCCACGTTGTTGATGTCGGGCACCTTGGAGCAGCCCACGCCCTGGTCGACCCAGCGCACCACGTAGCCCAGGATGCCCTGCGCGTTGTTCTCGAGCTCGGCGGTGATCTCGGCGGCGGACCAGTTCGTGTCCTTCGCCAGCGGGATGGTCAGGATGTCCTCGAGCCTGCCGCGGCGGCCCTGCCTGGCGATCTCGGCCTGGCGGGCCAGCACGTCGACCTTGTGGTAGTGCGTGGCGTGCAGCGTGGCGGCGGTGGGGCTGGGCACCCACGCGCAGTTGGCGCCGGCCTGCGGATGGCCGATCTTCTGCTCGAGCATCGCGCCCATGAGGTCGGGCATTGCCCACATTCCCTTGCCGATCTGCGCGCGGCCGGCCAGCCCGCAGGCCAGGCCGACGTCGACGTTGGCGAGCTCGTAGGCGCCGATCCACGGCTGCGACTTCATGTCGGCCTTGCGCACCATCGGGCCGGCCTCCATCGAGGTGTGGATCTCGTCGCCGGTGCGGTCGAGGAAGCCGGTGTTGATGAAGGCGACGCGCCGCTTCGCCGCGCGGATGCACTCCTTGAGGTTCACCGTGGTGCGGCGTTCCTCGTCCATGATGCCCAGCTTGACTGTGTCGGCGGGCAGGCCGAGCGCCTTCTCCACATGGGTGAAGATCTCGTCGGCGAAGGCCACTTCCTCCGGGCCGTGCATCTTGGGCTTGACCACGTAGATCGAGCCCCTGACCGAGTTGCGCAGGCCGTCGGTCTTGCGCAGGTCGTGCATCGAGATCAGCGCGGTGCACATCGCGTCCAGCAGGCCTTCGCCGGCTTCCGCGCCGTCGCGGTCGAGCACCGCCGGATTGGTCATCAGGTGACCCACGTTGCGCACCAGCATCAGCGAGCGGCCCTTGAGCGTGAGCGTGCTGCCGTCTGGTGCGGTGTAGGCGCGGTCGGGGTTGAGCTTGCGCTGGAAGCTGCCGCCGCCCTTGGCCACGGTCTCCACGAGCGTGCCCTGCATCAGGCCGAGCCAGTTGCGGTAGGCCAGCGCCTTGTCCTCGGCGTCGACCGCGGCGACCGAGTCCTCGCAGTCCATGATCGTCGTGATCGCGGCCTCGAGCAGCACGTCGGCGACGCCCGCGGGGTCGGTGGCGCCGATCGAGCTGCGGCGGTCGACGAGGATCTCCAGGTGCAGGCGGTTGTGCCTGAGCAGCACGCCGGTGGGCGCGTCGGCGTCACCGCGGTGGCCGGCGAACTGCCCCGGATCGGCCAGCCCGGTCTCGCCGGCGGGCGTGTCCGCCGCCAGCCGTCCGCCGGAGACCCGGTAGGCGCTGACGTCGGCATGACTGCCCTTGGCCAGCGGCACGGTTTCGTCCAGGAACCTGCGCGCCCAGGCGATCACGCGTGCGCCGCGCACCGGATCGTAGCCGCCGGCCTCGGGGCCGTCGCCCATCGCGTCGGTGCCGTAAAGCGCGTCGTACAGGCTGCCCCAGCGGGCGTTGGCGGCGTTCAGCGCGTAGCGGGCGTTCATCACCGGCACGACGAGCTGCGGGCCGCAGATGCTGGCGATCTCGTCGTCGACGTTGGCGGTCTCGGCGGAGAAGTCGGCGCCTTCCGGAACCAGATAGCCGATTTCCTTCAGGAAGGCGGTGTAGGCAGCCTGGTCGTGCGGCTGGCCGCGGCGCTCGCGGTGCCATGCGTCGATCTTCGCCTGGATCTCTTCGCGCTTCGCGAGCAGCGCCCTGTTCTTCGGGCCCTTCTCGTGGACGAGGCCGGACAGGCCCTGCCAGAACTGGTCGGAGGACACGCCGGTGCCGGGCAGCGCCTCTTTCTCGATCATGTCGTACAGGCTGCGGGCCACCTGCAGGCCGAATTTCTCGATGCGGTCGGTCATGGAGCGGTTCTCCGTGGAGGTTCGTGGAAGGCTTCGAATGGTGGGCTCGGTCCGGGTGCCGGGGCGGTGAAGAACGCCGGGCGGGCGGACAGCCGGGAATCTCTGGATGCAGCTTATATCTTCGATTGAAGTTGAAAAAGTGTCCGGAAACCTAATCAGTCGATACTTTTGAGCAAAGATCAGCGGGGCTGCGCTGCCGCAGCTCGCCCGCCCGGGGGCGCGGTCCTGCCGGTGGGCGGGCCGACCGGCAGCTCGATGTGGATGGCCGGCGCGTCGGCGGCGCCGCCGAACAGCGACACCTGGCCGGCGGCGCGTTCGCGCGCATCAAGATCCTCTGCGACGGCGCCGGGTCGCGCGACCTGGCCGACCAGCTCGCGCTGGAGCAGCAGATGATGGTCGCCAGCGCGGCCTCCGCCGATGCACGCGAGGGGGTGCGGGCCTTCAGCGAGAAGCGGGCGCCGAAGTTCGGCGGCTGAGCGGTTCCGGGGACATGTGCCCCTGACCGCAGTCGGGACTTCGACGCCCCGGTTTGCCCGCGATCCAATAGGGGACTAAAATCGTCCTATATTGTTCGATTGCGCCGCAGCAGGCGGCGCGGCAACCGGGCCTGCCCCAGAATGCTTCGCGTCAGCAAACTCACCGACTACGGCACCCTGGTCATGAGCCAGATGGCCTGTGCGCCCAGCCAGGTGTTCAGCGCGAACGACCTGGCTGGCCGGCTGGGCCTGGGCGTGGCCACCGTCAGCAAGATCCTGAAGATCCTGGCCCGGCACGAGCTGGTCATCAGCGTGCGAGGCCAGCGCGGCGGCTATTCGCTGAGCCGCCCGGCGGAACGTATCACGCTGGCCGACATCGTCGATGCGCTCGAGGATCAGCCCTTCGGCCTCACCGAGTGCAGTTCGCACGCGGGCCAGTGCGGCATCGAGACCGGCTGCCGCGTGCAGGCGAACTGGCGGCGGGTCAATGCGGTGGTGCGCCGCGCCCTGGAGTCCGTGAGCCTCGCGGACATGCAGGAGCCTGAGTCGGTGCCCATCCACGGGCCGCTGCGCGCGGCGCCGGGATCGCGGATTGCGGCAGTGCCCGCCAGCCGCACGAGATGACAGGGAGCAGTACATCATGAGCACAGCCACCGACCATATCGAGTCCTTCCTGGAGCGCGGCTACAGCGCCGGCTTCGTCACGGACCTCGAGGCCGACACCGTCCCCAAGGGGCTCTCCGAGGACGTCATCAGGATGATCTCGGCTCGCAAGGGCGAGCCCGACTGGCTCCTCGAATGGCGGCTGCAGGCCTACCGCCACTGGCTGACGATGAAGCTGCCGGAGTGGGCGGCGGTCAGCTATCCGCCGATCGACTTCCAGGACATCGTCTACTACTCGGCGCCCAAGGGGATGAAGGACGGCCCCAAGAGCCTCGACGAGGTCGACCCCGAACTCCTGCGCACCTACGAGAAGCTGGGCGTGCCGCTGCACGAGCGCGCCCGCCTCGCCGGGGTGGCGGTCGACGCGGTGTTCGACTCGGTGTCGGTGGCCACCACCTTCAAGAAGCAGCTCGGCGAGCACGGGGTGATCTTCTGCTCGTTCTCCGAAGCGGTGAAGGAGCATCCGGAGCTGGTGCGCAAGTACCTGGGCACCGTGGTGCCGCAGGGCGACAACTTCTACGCGGCGCTCAACTCCGCGGTGTTCTCCGACGGATCCTTCGTCTACATCCCCAAGGGCGTGAAGTGCCCGATGGAGCTGTCGACCTACTTCCGGATCAATGCGCGCGACACCGGCCAGTTCGAGCGCACGCTGATCGTCGCCGACGAGGGCGCCACGGTGAGCTACCTCGAGGGCTGCACCGCGCCGATGCGCGACGAGAACCAGCTGCACGCCGCGGTGGTCGAGCTGGTGGCGCTCGAAGGCGCGAACATCAAGTACTCGACGGTGCAGAACTGGTACCCGGGCGACAAGGACGGCGTCGGCGGCATCTACAACTTCGTCACCAAGCGCGGCGACTGCCGCGGGGCGCGCTCGCGCATCTCCTGGACGCAGGTGGAGACCGGCTCGGCGATCACCTGGAAGTATCCCAGCGTGATCCTGCGCGGCGACGACTCGGTGGGCGAGTTCTACTCGGTGGCGCTCACCAACCACCGCCAGCAGGCCGACACCGGCACCAAGATGATCCACATGGGGCGCAACACGCGCAGCACGATCATCTCCAAGGGCATCTCGGCCGGCCGCGGCAGCAACACCTTCCGCGGGCTGGTGCGCGTGACGCCGAAGGCGGCGGGGGCGCGCAACTACACGCAGTGCGACTCGCTGCTGATCGGCGACCAATGCGCTGCGCACACCTTCCCGACCATCGAGGCGCGCCATCCCGGCGCGCACATCGAACACGAGGCCACCACCTCGCGGATCGGCGAGGACCAGCTCTTCTACGCGATGCAGCGCGGCCTGTCGGCCGAGGACGCGGTGTCGATGATCGTCAGCGGCTTCTGCAAGGAAGTCTTCAAGGAATTGCCGATGGAGTTCGCGGTCGAAGCGCAGAACCTCCTCGGCGTCAGTCTCGAAGGCAGCGTGGGCTGAGGCCCGCTGCCGGCAACGGAGAACACGGAATGCTCGAAATCAAGGACCTGCACGCTTCGGTGGAAGGCAAGGCCATCCTGCGCGGCCTGAGCCTCTCGGTGCCCTCGGGCGAGGTGCACGCGATCATGGGCCCCAACGGCTCCGGAAAGAGCACGCTTTCGCAGGTGCTCGCCGGCCGCGATGCCTACACCGTCGAAGGCGGCAGCGTCAGCTGGGACGGCCGCGACCTGCTCGCGCTGTCCACCGAGGAGCGCGCCCGCGAGGGGCTGTTCCTCGCCTTCCAGTACCCGGTGGAGATCCCCGGCGTCTCCAATGCCTACTTCCTGAAGGCGGCGGTCAATGCGGTGCGCCGCCACCGCGGCCTGCCGGAGCTGGACGCGATGGACTTCCTCAAGCGCGTCAAGGCCGAGATGAAGGCCGTCGGCATGCGCGAGGAGTTCCTGTACCGCTCGGTCAACGAAGGCTTCTCCGGCGGCGAGAAGAAGCGCAACGAGGTGCTGCAGATGGCGCTGCTCGAGCCGCGGCTGGCCATCCTCGACGAGACCGACTCCGGCCTGGACATCGACGCGCTGCGCGTCGTGGCCGATGGCGTCAACCGGCTGCGCAGCCCGGATCGCTCGATGATCGTCATCACCCATTACCAGCGCCTGCTCGAGTACATCGTTCCGGACCGCGTGCACGTGCTCGCCGGCGGGCGCATCGTGCACTCCGGCGGCCCGGAGCTTGCGCTCGAGCTCGAGGAACGCGGCTACGGCTGGATCACCGACGCCCAGGCCGGGAAGCCTGCCGCGGCAGCCGCTGCGGTCGCCGCTGCCGCGAGGGGAGCGGCGCGATGAGCTCCGCCGAGTCCCGCCTGGCGGCCTTCCCGTCGATCGCCCCCGGGCTCCCCGGCGCGGCGCTGCCCTGGCTGGCGGCGCTGCGCGGCCGCGCGATCGAGCGCTTCGCGCAGGCCGGCTGGCCCACAAACCGCCTCGAGAACTGGCGGCACACCTCGCTTGCGGGCCTGGAGCAGGCGCAGTTCGCGGCGGGCGCCGACGCCCGCCCCGAGGTGCTGGTCGAGCGGCTGCGCGCCGGCGAAGGCGGCCACTGGCTGGTGTTCGTCGACGGCGCGCATGCGCCGGCGCTGTCCGCGGTGGGCAGCCTGCCCTCCGGCGCAACGGTCGTCACGCTGTCGCAGCTGCTGGCCTCCGATCCGGCCGCCGTGGAGGCGCTCTACGGCAGCGCCGAGGACGGCGAGAGCCCGTCTGCTCTGAACGCGGCGCTGGCCAGCGACGGCGCGGTGATCCGCCTGGCGCGCGGCGTGGCGGTCGACGAGACCATCCACCTGGTGTTCGTCGGCGGCATGCGCAGCGGCGAAAGCCACGTGCGCAACCTGGTGTCCGCGGAGGCCGGCGCCCGCGCCACCATCGTCGAGCACTACGTCGGCGAGGGCGAGGCGGCCACGCTCACCACCTCGGTGACGCGGGTGCTGGCCGGCGCCGATGCGCGCATCGTCCACGTGAAGCTGCAGCAGGAGGCGCCGCAGGCGGTGCACCTGGCCGCGATCGACGCCATCCAGTCGCGCGGCGCCGGCTTCGATTCCCATTCGCTGGCCTTCGGCGCGCGGCTCTCGCGCACCGACATCCGCGCCCGCTTCGACGGCGAGGGCTGCGAGGCGCTGCTCAACGGGCTCTACCACGTCGACGGCCGCAGGCACGTCGACCACCACACGCGCATCGACCACGCGCAGCCGCGCGGCACCAGCCGCGAGTTCTACCGCGGCATCCTGGACGGCGCGGGCCGCGGCGTGTTCACCGGGCGCATCGTGGTGGCGCCGGGCGCGCAGCGCACCGACGCGCAGCAGCGCACCGACAGCCTGCTGCTGTCGCCGCAGGCGCAGGCCGACGCGCGGCCCGAGCTCGAGATCTACGCGGACGACGTCAAGTGCGCGCATGGCGCCACCGTCGGCCAGATCGACGACGAGAGCCTGTTCTACCTTCGCTCGCGCGGCATCGACGAAGCGCATGCGCGCAACCTGCTCACCTGGGCCTTCGCCGCGCAGGCGCTTGCGCGCATCGAGGTCGAGCCGCTGCGCCGCCGCGCCGAGGCCGCGATCCGCTCGCGGCTGCCCGGCGGCGCGCTGATGGAAACG
This sequence comes from Gammaproteobacteria bacterium, assembly GCA_046569945.1. GTDB lineage: Bacteria > Pseudomonadota > Gammaproteobacteria > Burkholderiales > Burkholderiaceae_E > Quisquiliibacterium. The sequence goes on from JBKHVS010000063.1 coordinate 11,080, forward strand.
CTCTGATGGATTCCTTCGCAGCCGATTTCCCGATCCTGTCGCGGCCGGTGCACGGCCGGCGGCTCGTCTACCTGGACAACGCCGCCACCACGCACAAGCCCGACGCGGTCATCGAGGCCGAGCGCGCCTTCTACCGCGAGTCCAACGCCAACATCCATCGCGGCGTGCACTGGCTTTCGCAGCATGCCACCGACCTGCACGAGGCGGCGCGCGAAAAGGTTCGCGGCTTCCTGAATGCGGCGCGGGCCGACGAGATCGTCTTCACCCGCGGCACCACCGAGGCGATCAACCTGGTGGCGCAGAGCTGGGGGCGCGCGAACCTGAAGCAGGGCGACGAGATCCTCGTCACCGGCATGGAGCATCACTCCAACATCGTGCCCTGGCAGCTGCTCTGCGCGCAGACCGGCGCGGTGCTGCGGCACGTGCCGATCACCGACAGCGGCGAGCTCGAGCCGGGCGCCTACGAGTCCCTGCTCGGGCCGCGCACCCGGCTGGTGGCGGTGGTGCACGTCTCCAACGCGCTGGGCACCGTCAATCCGGTCGAAGAGATGACGCGCAAGGCGCACGAGGCCGGCGCGCTCGTGCTGGTCGACGGCGCGCAGGCGGTCGCGCACCAGCGGGTCGACGTGCGCGCGATCGGCTGCGACTTCTACGCCTTCTCCGGCCACAAGCTGTACGGGCCCACCGGCATCGGCGCGCTCTACGGGCGGCGCGAGCTGCTGGCTGCGATGCCCCCCTGGCAGGGCGGCGGCGACATGATCCGCACCGTCAGCTTCGAGGGCAGCACCTGGGCCGAGCCGCCGGCGCGCTTCGAGGCGGGCACGCCGAACATCGCCGGCGCGGTGGCGCTCGGCGCTGCGATCGACTACGTCGAGGGCGTCGGGCTGGATCGCATCGCCGCGCACGAGCACGCGCTGCTGGCGGCAGCCACCGAGGCGGTGCAGCGGCTGCCGGGCGTGCGCCTGTACGGCACCGCGCCGGGCAAGGCCGGCATCCTGTCCTTCACGGTGCAGGGCATCCACCCGCACGACCTGGGCACCATCCTGGATGCCGAGGGGGTGGCGATCCGCGCCGGCCATCACTGCGCGATGCCGGTGATGACGCGCTTCGGCATCCCGGGCACCGCGCGCGCCTCGTTCGCGCTCTACAACGACGAGGAAGACGTCGCGGCGCTGATGGCTGCGCTGGCGAAGGCGCAGCAGATGTTCGCAGGGGCGCGCAGATGAGCCTGGGCCACGGCGACCTGCGCGAGCTCTACCAGGAGGTGATCTTCGATCACAACCGCAGCCCCCGGAACTTCCACGAGATGAAGGACGCGGACCATTCCGCCGACGGGCACAACCCGCTGTGCGGCGACCAGCTCACCGTGTACCTGCGCATCGAGGACGGGAAGATCGCGGACGCGAGCTTCGTCGGGCACGGCTGCGCGATCTCCACCGCTTCGGCCTCGCTGATGACCGAGGCGGTCAAGGGGCGCAGCGTGGAAGAGGTCGAGGCGCTGTTCGAGGACTTCCATGCGCTGCTCACCGACGCGGCGCCGGAAGGCCGCGATTTCGGCAAGCTCGAGGTCTTCTCGGGCGTTAGAGAGTTCCCGGCGCGCGTGAAGTGCGCGACGCTGGCATGGCACACCCTGCACAACGCGCTGGCCGGCGTGCGGGACACGGCGAAGACAGAGTAAGGAAGAGACGATGGGCGGCAGGCACGGAGAGATCCAGGAAGTCACCATCGAGCGCGACTGCCCCGCTGTGGCGGTGCCCTGGGGCACGCCCGCCACGCTGGAGGCGGGACGCATCGGCTACATCAGCCAGCGGCTCGGCGGAACCTTCACGATCATGGTCGAGGGCAACCTCTACCGGGTCGACGGCAAGGACGCGGACGCGCTCGGGCTGGAGGACGAGGTCGAGGACGCCGCGGAGGACGAGGACGACGGCGCCCCGGTCACTGCGGAGTCGATCGAGGAGGCCGCCTGGAAGCAGCTGGCCACCTGCTACGACCCCGAGATCCCGGTGGACATCGTCAACCTCGGCCTGGTCTACGGCTGCGACGTCTCGCCGCTGGACGACGGCCGCTTCAGGCTGGACGTGCGGATGACCCTGACCGCGCCCGGCTGCGGCATGGGCACGCTGATCGCCGACGAGGCGAAGCAGAAGCTGGAGGGCATCCGCGGGGTCGGCGAGGTGTCGGTCGACCTGGTCTGGGATCCTCCCTGGAGCCGCGAGATGATGAGCGAGGCGGCCCGGCTCGAGATGGGGCTGATGTGACGGCGGCGATGAAGTGATTCAGCCGCCGAAGTCGCCGTCCAGGTAGTACCAGCGCCCGTCCTCGCGAACGAAGCGGCTGGTCTCGTGCAGCCGGTGCGCGCGTCCGCCCAGCTTGCTGCGCGCAACGAACTCCACGGTGGCGTGCGCGTCGTCCTGCTGCGCATGCCGGCGCACCTCCAGCCCCAGCCAGCGCAGGCCGGGCTCGTCCGCAGCGAGCGAGGCCGGCCGGGTCGAGGGATGCCAGGTCTGCAGCAGGTAGTCGCGCAGCCCCAGAACGAAGGCCGAGTAGCGCGAGCGCATCAGCGCCTCGGCAGTGGGCGCGGCCAGGTGCAGCGGGCCGCCGTGCCAGCGCCCGCAGCAGGCGGGATACGGCTGGCCGCTTCCGCACGGGCAGGTGATGGTGCCGCGGGGATCGGACATGGGCTCTGGTCTGTGCTTGGGGTGAGGCGGTCCGCGGGTGCAGGAGGGCCGGCGCGCAGCGGCGGCGCGCCTCACGCCCGCAGCGCGTAGAAGGCCATCGCCGGGCTGCGAACCGGAAGCACCTCGAAGCGGGAGAAGCCGGCCTCGGCGGCCAGCTCCCGAGCCCGTGCCGGACCCCAGCAGGCGCCGAGCCCGGGGCCGCCCTGGGCCAGCGACTGCGGCACGCAGTGCAGGCAGCTGATCGCGAAGAGCATTCGTCCGAACGGATTCTCGCGGTTGTTCTCGAGCAGGTCGTCGACCTTCGGCTCCACCATCAGGTAGGTGCCGCCGTCAGCGAGCGCGCCGCGGATCCGCTGCAGCACGCCAAGCGGGTCCGGCAGGTCGTGGACCACGTCGAAGGTGGTGACCAGGTCGTAGCCCGGCTGTCCGGAGAGTGCTTCGGCCGATGCGTTGAGGAAGCGTACCCGGTCCTGCAGCCCTTCGCGCTCGGCATAGGCGCGCGCAATGGCGATCGAGCGGGCATCGAGGTCCAGCCCCTCGATGCTGGCCTGCGGGAAGGCGCGCGCCAGCAGCAGCGGCACCACGCCCGTGCCGCAGCCGACGTCGATCGCGCGCCCGCCGGCCTGCAGCCGCTCCACCGCCCCTGGCACAGCGGGCAGCCAGGAGCGCACCAGGCGGCTCTCGTAGACCGAGCGGTTCATCTGCTCCAGCGCCACCGGCAGCGCCTCGCCGAACTCCGCGAAGGACACGCCGCCGCCCGACCTGAAGGCCTCTGCGAGCCTGGGCGCCATCGCCATCATGGCGGGCAGGCCGGTGAACATTCCCAGCAGCCAGGCCTCGGACTGCGGGTCGGTGAGGTACATCGCGTGCTCGTCGGGAAGCTCGAAGCGGTCGGTGGCCGGGTCATGCTCGACGTAGCCGGAGCAGGTCATCGCGCCAAGCCACTCCTGGGCGTAGCGCGGATGCACGCCGCTTCGCTGCGCGACCTCCTCCGTCGAGAGCGGCCCGGCGCCGGCCATCGCCCGGAACAGGCCGGTGCTGTCGCCGACGAGCACCAGCGCGCCCGACAGCGCGGTGCCGACATCGCCGATCACCTTCTGCATGAAGCGCTGCGCGCGTTCCTTGTCCATCGAGGGCTCCCGGCAGTCGTGCCTGGATTGATTGTCGCTGCGGCGATGCTGCGTCGCAATAGGCATTCCCTATTAATTGAATCTAAATAATCAAATGGTATCTTTGATAGTAAGCATCTATCATTCGTTCCGTACCAGGCACGAATCACTGGCACCACCCGCAACAAAGGAGCTCAAAGGTCCCTGATCAACACCAAAATCAAGCCCTTCCAGGCCACCGCCTTCCACAACGGCAAGTTCGTCCCCGTCTCCGACGAGACGCTGAAGGGCAAGTGGTCCGTGGTGTTCTTCTACCCGGCCGACTTCACCTTCGTGTGCCCGACCGAGCTCGGCGACCTGGCCGACCACTACGACACCTTCAAGTCGCTGGGCGTGGAGATCTACTCGGTGTCGACCGACACCCACTTCACGCACAAGGCCTGGCACGACACTTCGGACACGATCGGCAAGATCAAGTACCCGATGATCGGCGACCCGACCGGCGCGATCACCCGCAACTTCGACGTGATGATCGAGGAAGAGGGCCTGGCGCTGCGCGGCACCTTCGTGATCAACCCCGAGGGCGAGATCAAGCTGTGCGAGGTGCACGACAACGGCATCGGCCGCGACGCCAAGGAGCTGCTGCGCAAGGTCCAGGCGGCCCAGTACGTCGCGAACCACCCGGGCGAAGTCTGCCCCGCCAAGTGGACGCCGGGCGAAGCCACGCTGGCCCCGTCGCTGGACCTGGTCGGCAAGATCTGAGCGCCTGACCCGGCCGCCGGGGGCCTTCGCCTCCGGCTTCACCCCGGCGGCTCGCACCGCAACATCGCGGGCCGCCCCGATCGCCCCGCCGGCGCCTGCCGGCGCGGGTCGATCGCAGCGCCAAGCCCTTGCCCGACGGCTTCGCACTGCGATCTTCCACTCTCCAGGAGGAACTGAACATGCTCGCTGCCAACATCCGCACCCAGCTCGAGACCTATCTGCAGAAGCTCGAGCAGCCGATCGAACTCGTCGCCTCGCTCGACGACGGCGCCAAGTCCGCCGAGTTGCGCGAGCTGCTGCGCGAGATCGCGTCGCTGTCGCCTAAGATCGCGCTGCGCGAGGACGGCGCCGACGCCCGCAAGCCCTCGTTCACCGTCGGCGCGGCCGGCCAGGCCGCCCGCGTGGCCTTCGCCGGCATCCCGATGGGGCACGAGTTCACCTCGCTGGTGCTGGCGCTGCTGCAGGCCGGCGGCTACCCGCCCAAGGTCGAGGCCGCGATCATCGAGCAGATCCGCAACCTGCAGGGCGAGTTCCGCTTCGAGACCTTCATCTCGCTGTCCTGCCACAACTGCCCCGACGT
>JBKHVS010000064.1:0-15844 GCA_046569945.1 Gammaproteobacteria bacterium
CGCCGCTCCGGTCCGCGGGAGCACGGCTGAACGAGGCACCGCTACGCGCTGTGCGGAAGCGGAACGGCATGCGCGTCACATTGACGTAACTCAATGCCGGCGCACACATGCGTGCCGTACGGTCGGTGCATTGCACAACCGGCCGACGACATGAACTTCGATTTTTCCGAAGACCTGAACCTGCTGCGCGAACAGGCGCGGCGGTTCCTCGGTGAGCGCTGCACCCCTGCGGTGGTGCGCGCGGTGTTCGAGGACGACCGGCCGACCGACCGGGCGCTCTGGAGCGAAGTGGCCGGGCTCGGCTGGCTGGGCTGCGCCATCCCCGAGGACCTGGGCGGCATCGGCCTGGGCCACGAGGCGCTGTGCGTGCTGGCCGAGGAACTCGGCCGCGCGAACGCCCCCCTGCCCTTCGGCTCCTCGGTGTTCCTCGCCACCGAGGCCATCCTGCGCTTCGGCAGTCCCGCCCAGCAGCAGGCCTGGCTGCCGGCGATCGCGCGCGGCGACTCGATCGGCACCTTTGCTCTGGCCGAGGGCCCTGGCAACCCGCGCGCGGCGGGCATCGGCCTGCAGCTCGAAAGCGGCCGCCTGCACGGCGTCAAGTGGCCGGTGGCCGACGGCGCAGCCACCGATTTCGCGGTGGTCGCGGTGCGCGAGCCCGACGGCGGCTTCGCGCTCGTACGGGTGGAGCTCGACGCGGACGGAGTTCGCCGCACGCCGCTGCAGACGCTGGACCCGTCCCGCCCCCAGGTGCGGATCGACTTCGACTGCGCCCGGGCCGAGCGGCTGGGCGACCGGGTACTCGGCTGGACCGAAGTGGAGCGCCTGCTGGACCGCGCCGCGGTGCTCACCGCCTTCGAGCAGATCGGCGGCGCTGCCGCCTGCCTGGAAGCCGCCACCGCCCATGCCAAGGAGCGGATGGCCTTCGGACGGCCGATCGGCTCCTTCCAGGCGATCAAGCACAAGCTGGCGGACGTGTTCGTGGCGATCGAGCTTGCGCGCTCGAACGCCTACTACGGAGCCTGGGCGCTGGAGACCGACGCGCCGGAGCTCACCGCGGCAGCCGCCGCGGCCCGGCTCGCCGCCACGCACGCCTTTCATCTCGCATCAAAGGAGAGCATCCAGGTGCACGGCGGCATGGGCTTCACCTGGGAGATGGACTGCCACCTTTACCTGCGGCGCGCCAAGGTGCTGTCCGGGGCGCTGGGCAGCCCCGCCTGGTGGAAGGAACGGCTGGTGCGCGAGTACGAGGCGAGGGTCACGCCGCGCCCTGCCCGGCCGCTGCCCGAGGCCGCCGCAGCCGCCACCGGGGCGCAGCCCTGCGCCTGCGCGCTCGACGACGCACAGCCGACCCTCGAGATCCCCGGCGCCCGCCGGCCTGCCGACACCGAACGGAGCCAGCGTCATGGACTTCAGTGACACCCCCCAGGAAGCAGCCTTCCGCGCCGAGGTGCGCGCCTTCCTCGAGGCCAACGCGAAGCGCCGCCCGGCGGGCGAGTTCTCGCAGCGGCCGCATCAGCTCGACGGCGCCGAGGTGCTCGCCGCCGCCAAGGCCTGGCAGGCGAAGAAGGCCGAGGCCGGCTTCGTCGGCATCACCTGGGACCCGAAGTACGGCGGGCGCGGCGGCACGCAGATCCAGCAGGTGATCTACCACCAGGAAGAGGCGCAGTTCGACGTGCCGCGCGGCTTCTGCGAGCGCAGCGTGGACATCTACCTGCCCACGCTGATCGCCTACGCCAGCCAGGCGCACCTGGACCGGCACCTGCGCCCCGGCATGCGCGGCGAGGAGATCTGGTGCCAGCTCTTCTCCGAGCCCGCCGCGGGTTCGGATCTGGCCGCGCTGCGCACCCGCGCCGAGCGCGACGGCGACGACTGGATCGTCAACGGCCAGAAGGTCTGGACCTCGCGCGCGCACTTCTCCGACTACGGCCTGCTGGTCACGCGCACCGACCCCTCCGCGCCCAAGCACGCGGGGCTCACTTTCTTCTTCGTCGACATGCGCAGCCCGGGCATCGAGCTGCGCCGCATCCGGCAGATCGGCGGCGCCTCGGACTTCAACGAGGTGTTCTTCAAGGACGTGCGCATCCCCGATGCGCAGCGCCTGGGCGAGATCAACGGCGGCTGGAAGGTGGCGATGACCACGCTGCAGAACGAGCGGCTTGCCACCAGCGAGGTGCTCGGCCCGGACAGCGAGGACCTGTTCCTGATGGCCAGCCAGCTCGAGATCGACGGCGAGCCCGCGATCCGCAGCGCGGCGGTGCGCGAGAAGCTCGCCGACTGGCTGGTGCAGACCCAGGGACTCAAGTACACCCGGTTCCGGACGATGACCGCGCTGTCGCGCGGCAAGGCGCCGGGCCCGGAGGCCACCATCGGCAAGCTCGTCGGCGCCAGCAAGCTGCAGGACATCTCGTCCTTCGGGATCGACCTTCTGGGCCTGTCCGGCGCCGTGATGGACCATGAGCTCGCGCCGATGGATGCCTGGTTCCAGGAGGCGATGCTCTACGCCCCCGGCCGGCGCATTGCCGGCGGCACCGACGAGATCCTGCGCAACATCATTGCCGAGCGGGTGCTCGGGCTGCCGGGCGACGTCCGCGTGGACAAGGACGTGCCCTTCAACCGCATCCCCGGGGGCTGAGCGGCGCGGGCCCGGCGGAAGGCGTCCTTCGGCGCCGGCCCGGGCAAGCTCCGGCAGCCCCGCGATCACAGCACGCGGCACTGTCCCGTCTTGAGCGCTGCGGTGTTGCCGCCGCCGGCGGGCGCGGGCAGGTTCGCCTGGCACTCCAGGTTGCCGTTGATCGCGTTGCTCTCGATCCGCAGGCCCCCGGTGTTCTGGTTGGCCTGCAGGTTGCCGCCGACCGCGTTGCGCTCGACCACCAGCGGCCCGGGATTGTCGACCAGCTGGATGTCGCCGGTGACGCGGGCGCCCGAGAGCGTCGCGCCAGCGACCCGCTCGAGCTGGATCGCGCCGCCGATGCTGCTTGCCCCGGTGATCGTGACGCCTTGGGCGCCCTGCGACTGGACGTTGCCCGTGACCTGGACGCCGCTCGCATCGAGCCAGGCCCGCGCGCCCACCTGCACCGAGCCGGTCAGGCGCGTGCCCTGTAGCGCGCAGGTGGCGCCGTCCGGCACGAAGACCGTGTCCAGGGTCACCGCGCCCACCCGGACGTTGGCACAGGTATAGGTGTTGCTGCCGCTTGCAGGCGGACCCGGCGGCAGCTGGTCGATCGGGATCGGCCCCGCGGTGCCGGTGCCTGCCGGCGGCGGCGGCGTCGCGCCCGGGCCCTGCAGGGCCGTGCCATCGCTGCCCCCGCCCCCGCCCCCGCAGGCGGCGGTCGCGAGGGTGATCGTGAGGGCGGCAAGGCCCAGGGTGATCGCTCTGCTGCTCATGGTGTTCTCCTTGTAAGGTTCGAAGCGCAAGCCGTGCCTGCGTCGTCCCGGCAACGGAGAACCTTCCTTGATTTCGGAAGGCTCCGCCCCGATCTGTAAGAGACATCCATGCGCCTGAAACATGCAGGCCGTACAGTCCGGCAATGCCCTTGCGGGCGATCCGACCCACTCCAGCCGCGAATTCCAGATGCAGACCCCGTCCAGATCCCTGAACCTCTCCGGCGCCACCAACTTCCGCGACCTCGGCGGCTATGCCAACCAGCAGGGCCGCAGGCTGCGCTGGCGCCGGCTGTTCCGCTCCGACCACCTGGCCGGCCTCACCCCCGAGGACCAGGCGGTGCTCGCGTCGGTCGGGCTCGGCAGGTCCCTCGACTTCCGCGGCGTCCAGGAGAGCCAGGCCACCTCCTACGCGCTGCCCGGCGTCGCGCGCCACGCGCTGCCCATCGAGCCGACCGTGGTGCAGAACATCAACGCGATGCTGCAGGCGGGCCACACGCTGACCGCCCGCGACGCGGTCGCGCTGATGCAGAACACCTATCGCGCCTTCGTGCTCGACAACACCCCGCGCTTCGCGGAGCTCTTCGCTCACCTGCTCGAGGAGGACGCGCCGCTGGTCTTCCACTGCACCGCCGGCAAGGATCGCACCGGCTTCGCCGCCGCACTGATCCTGCTGTCCCTCGACGTCGCCCGCGACGTGGTGATGGACGACTACCTGCTCACCAACGAGCTCTACCGCCGCACCCACGCCCCGCAGACCGACACCCCCCAGGAGGTGCTCGACGTGCTCTGGCGCGTCCAGGAGGAGTTCCTGGAGGCCGCGCTGCAGGAGGTGGACCGCCGGCACGGCGGAGTCGGCCGCTACCTCGAAGAGATCGGCGTGGGCCGGCGCGAGCGCGAGCGCCTTGCCGAGCTCTACCTGGACGGCACGCCAGGCTGACCGGCGGGTCGCCTCGCACGGGGGCCCGTCGCTGCGGCGCCGCGCGACGACCGTATCGCGCGCTGGGCATATGGCGCGCCGGCCGGATCGCGCGTACCTGCGCGATTACTGACCACCCGCCGCAAAGCCAGCACCGGCGCGGCTCGAGCCCGGCTCCCCCGGGGTTATCCACAGGCTTGCCCACCGGGCGCGTGGAAAACCGCCCCGGCTCCGCAGGCGCATCGGCGCCACGCCGCGGTATCTTCAGGGGGCCGGCGCGCAGCGCAGCGCCGCCCCGCCCCGCCCCGAGGTTTCCGCTTGAGATTCATCCACGCCGCCGACCTGCACATCGACAGCCCGCTCCAGGGGCTCGACGGATACGAGGGGGCGCCGGTCGAACGGCTGCGCGGCGCCACGCGGCAGGCCCTCGTGGCCCTGGTGGACCTGGCGCTCGAGAGGACGGTCGACCTGGTGCTGCTGGCCGGCGACGTCTACGACGGCAACTGGATCGATTTCCGCACCGGGCTCTTCTTCCGCGAGCAGATGCTGCGGCTCACGCGCGCAGGAATCCTGGTCTGCATCGTCAAGGGCAACCACGACGCCGCCAGCCTGATCACGAAGCAGCTGCCGCCGATCGAGGGCGTCCGCGAGTTCAGCTCCTCGCGCAGCGAAACCCTCGACCTGCCCGCGCTCGGGGTGGCGATCCACGGCCGCAGCTTCCCGAACCGCGCGGTTCCCGAGGACCTGGTGCCCTCCTACCCGGTGCCGGTCCCCGGGCGCTTCAACATCGGCCTGCTGCACACCAGCCTCACCGGCCGCGAGGGCCACGACCCCTATGCGCCCACCACGGTCGAAGCGCTCGCCGACAAGGGCTACGACTATTTCGCGCTGGGCCACGTCCATGCGCGCGAGGTGATCCGGGAGTCCGCGCCGCGCATCGTCTTTCCCGGCAACCTGCAGGGGCGCCACGCCCGGGAGACCGGGCCCAAGGGCTGCGAACTGGTCACCGTCGAGGGCGCGGCGCTGGTCTCGGCCGAGTTCGTCGCGCTCGACGTCGTCCGCTGGCATCAGCTGCGCATCGACGTGGCTGCGCTCGACGGCCTGGACGCGCTGGCGCGCGCCTTCAGGGCGCAGGCCTCGGCGCTCGCCGAGGGAGCCCGCGACCGCCTGCATGCGCTGCGCGTCCTGCTGCACGGCGAGTCGCCGCTGCACCGCATCGAGGCGGCCCAGCCCGGAACCCTTGCCGCGGCGATCCAGGCCGCGGCGCTGGACCTGGACGACGCCGAGGTCTGGATCGAGGAAGTGCGCCTGGACCTCAGGTCGCCGCTCGATCGCGCCGCCGCCGCGGCGCGCGCCGACGCGGTCGGCGAGGTCGTGCGGCTGGTCGACGCGCTCGCCGGCGACGAGGCGCAGCTCGCCGCATGGTTCCGCGCGAAGCTGTCGGAGCTCGGCACGCTGCCGGGCGCGCTGGCCGGCGCGGATCCTGCGCAGCTCGACGCCGCCGCCATGCGCGCCCTGCTCGCCGACGCCGAGGCCACCGTGCTGGCCCGCCTGTCCGAGACCCAGGCCGGGAGCGGCGCATGAGGCTGCTGCGCCTGCACCTGCTGGCCTTCGGCCCCTTCACCGGACAGGTACTCGACTTCGGCGCGGCCGCCCAGCGCCTTGTACTGGTCCACGGCCCGAACGAGGCCGGCAAGTCCTCGGCGCTGCGCGCGGTGTCCGACCTCCGCTTCGGGATTCCGCAGCAGAGCCGCGACAACTTCGTCCATCCGCACCCGCAGATGCTGCTCGGAGGCGAGTTCGAGGACCGGGAGGGACGCCGGCATTCGCTGCTGCGCCGCAAAGGCCGCAACGCCACCCTGCTTCTGGCGGATTTTTCCCGTCCCGAGCCCGCCGGGGATTCCGCCCCTCCCGAGCTGCAGGCGCTGCTCGCCTGCGGCCTCGGCCGTGAGGAGCATGACCGCAGCTTCGCGCTCGACCACCAGCGCCTGCGCCAGGGCGGCGAGGCGCTGCTGCGCGGCGAGGGCGAGATCGGCGCAGCGCTGTTCGAGGCCAGCGCCGGGGTGCGCAGCATCCCGCAGCTGCTCAAGCGCCTGGACGATTCCGCGCGTGCATTCCACATGCCGGGCACGCGGGGCAGCAGCGGACGCATCAACGTGGCGCTCAAGGCCTTCGAGGAGCACCAGTCGGCCTACCGGGGCGCGCTGGTGCGCCCGGCCCGCTGGGCAGAGCTGTTCCGGGCCCACCAGGAGGCGCAAGCCGCGCTCGCAGGGCTGGAGCGGCAGCGCGACGCGCTGCATGCGCGCCTGCTGCTGCTGGGCGAGCTGCGCGCAGTGGCCCCGCTGCTGCGAGGCGCCGACCAGGCGGCCCGCGCCCTGGAAGAACTGCGCGAGGCGCCCCTGCTCGACCCGGAGGCGGCGGAGCGCCGGGCCGCGGCCGAGTCGGGGCTGCTTGCCGCGCGCGAGGGCGCGGCGGCGGAGGCGGCCGAGGCGCTGCGCCTGCGCGAACGGATCGGCGCGATCGTCCCCGACGCCGCGATCCTCGCAGTGGCAGGCGCGGTCAAGCGCCTCGCGGCCGCCTCGGAGGCAGCCGACCGCCACCGCGCGGAGCTGGCCGATGCGGCCGCGCAGTGCGCCCGGGAAGCGTCTCTGGTCACGGCGCTTTCTGCCCGCATCGATCCTCAGGCCGCGCCTGCCGCGGTGCTCGGCCGCGTGCCGGCGCCGGCGCAGCGGGCGGCCCTGGAGACGCGCCTGCGCGAGGCCGAGCTCGCGCGCCAGGCCTGCGAGCGTCATCGCGAGGCCATGCGAAGCCGCGCCAGCGAGGCCGCGGCAGCGGCCGCTGCGCCCCTGCCCGCGGCGCATGCCTGCGCGGGACTCCGCGCTGCGCAGGCCGAGCTCGCGCGCAGCGAGGAGGCGATACGTCGCCTGGCCGAACTGCCGCCGCGCCTGCGCGCCGCCGAACGCAGGCTGCGGGCCTGCCTCGAGGACGCCGGCCTGGCCGACGAGGCGGCGATGCTGCGCGCGGCTCCGCTGCTCGATGCACGGATCGACGCCGCGCTCGCCGCGCAGCGCCGCGACGCGATCCGCGCCGAGGAGCGGCGCCAGCGCATCGAACGGATCGACGCGGCGCTCCTGGACGAGGCCGGCAACCGCGACCGGCTGCTCGCCCAGGGCGCAGTGCCCACCCTCGACGACCTGGGCCGGGCGCGCGCCGAGCGCGATGCCGGCTGGTCGAAGCTGCGCGCCGCCTACATCGACCGCGTGCACCCAGGCCCGGACGCCGCCGGGCCCGCCCCTGCCCTGCCGCAGGCCTACGAGCGCGCGGTGGCCGAGGCGGATCGCGTCGCAGACGCCCTGGCGGCCGATCATGAACGCTCCGCCCGGCTCCAGTCCGCGCTGAGGACGATCGCGAACCTGCAGGCGGACCGGGAGACGCTGCTTGCCGAGCTGCGCGAGATCGCCGCCGCGGATGCAGCGCGCGAAACGGCCTGGCACGCCGAGCTCGAAGCCGCGCGCCTGCCGCCGATGCGGCCCGCCGAGCTGCGCGAATGGCAGCTGCGCCTGGCAGCGGCCCGCGCCGCCGCCGAGGAGTGGCATGCGCTGAGCGACGAGCACGAGCACGCGCTGGCGCTCGAGCGGCGCCTGGCTGCGGCGCTGCACGCCGCGATCCTCGCCACCGGGCTTGCCGCGCCGGGCGGCGACGCCCCGCTCGACACCCTCGCCGCGATCGCCGCGCAGGCGGACGAGGAGATCCGCCGGCGCGAGAAGCAGCTGGACACCGAGGCGGGGGCGCGCGTCCAGCGCGAACGCGAGCAGCAGCGGATGGCGTCCCAGGAGGCCGCGCTCACCGCGGCGCTCGCCGCCGCCGAGCAGGCCCTGCGTCCCGGACTCGAGATCCTCGGGCTCGGCCCCGAGGCAGGAACGCCGGTCGCGCGGGCGCGGCTCGACGAGCTCGACGAGCTGGCCCGTGCCCAGGACCGGATGCGCGCCGCCGAGGCGCGCCTGCAGCATGCACGGGATGCGCTCTCGGTGCTCGATGCGGCGGCGGCGGTGATCGCCGCCGAGCTCGGCGACCCGCCGCCCGCCGACCTGCGGATCTGCGCCGAGCGCCTCGCGGCGCGCCTGTCGGAGGCGGAATCCGCGGCGACTGCGCTCACGCTGGCCGGCCAGGCCCTGGAGAAGGCGCTGGAGTCGCAGTCCCGGCACGAACGCGCGGCCGAAGCCCATCTCGGCCGGCTCGCCGCGCTGTGCGCAGCGGCCGCAGTGCAGTCGCCAGCCGAGCTGCCCGAGGCGGAGGAACGCTCGCGCCGCAGGCGCGACGCGCAGATGCGGCTGGACGCCGCGTCGGCCCAGCTCGCGCAGGCCACCAGGCGCCCCCCCGACGAGCTCCGCGCGCTGCTCGCCGACCTCGACGCCGCCGCCATCGACGCAGAAGAAGCAGCCTGCGCGCAGCGCCAGCAGAAGCTCGAAGAGGAGCTGCGCGAGGCGCGCCGGAGCGAGGAAGCCGCGCGGCTTGCGCTGCAGGAGATCGACGGCGCCGACACCGCAGCAGCGCATCGCGAAGCGATGGCAGGCGCCGAGGCCCGGGTGCGCGCCGCGATGGCGCCCTGGATCCGGTCACGGCTGGCTCATGCGCTGCTCTCCGAGGCGCTCGGGCGCTTTCGCGACCGCGCCCAGGGGCCGATGCTCGCTTCGGCCTCCGGTTACTTCTCGCGCATGACCGGCGGCGAGTTCGTCCGCCTGGTGGGCGACGACAGCACCGAACCGCCGGTGCTGCTGGCCGAGCGGCGCGACGGCGGCCGGCTGCAGGTCGAGGGCATGAGCGAGGGCACCCGCGACCAGCTCTACCTCGCGCTGCGGCTGGCGGCGCTGGAGCTCCGCCGCGCCGCGCAGGTGGACCTGCCGCTGCTGCTCGACGACGTGCTGATGACCTCGGACGACCGGCGCGCGGCGCTGATCCTGCAGGCGCTTGCCGATTTCGCCCGGGAGGGGCAGGTCATCGTGTTCACCCATCATCGGCATCTGGTCGAGATCGCGCGCTCGGCCCTGCCCGAGGATCGCCTCGCGGTCATCGAGCTGCCCGCAGCAGCGGCCCCGATCGCCCAGCCAGGATGACCTTGCCCGCCTCCCCCTCCACCGCGCGGGCCCCCGCCTCGCCTGCCATCGGCGCCCGGATTGCGGACGCCTCCATCCTCGCCATCGAGGAGGTGGCCGCTGCGCTGGGCGCGGACCCGCAGCGAGGCCTCAGCGCGGCGCAGGCCGCGCAGCGCCTGTCCGCCGAGGGACCCAACGCGCTCAGGCATGCCCCGCCCGTCCCGGCCTGGCGCCGCCTGCTCTCACAGTTCCAGGACCCCCTGGTCTACCTGCTGCTGGTCGCCATCCTGATCTCGATCGGCGCGTGGTGGCTCGAGGGCATGGAAGGCTGGCCGCTGGATGCGGTCGTGATCGCCGCAATCCTGCTCGCCAACGGCCTGCTCGGCTACCTGCAGGAGGCCAGGGCGCAGGACGCGGTGGCCGCGCTGGCGAGGATGGCCGCCGTGACCTCGTCGGTCGTCCGGGACGGCCAGCTGCTGCGCGTGCCGAGCGAGGAGCTGGTCCGGGGCGACCTGCTGGTGCTTGCCGAAGGCGACGCCGTCGGCGCGGACGCCCGCCTGTTCGAGGCCGCGGCCCTGCGCGTCAACGAGGCATCGCTGACCGGCGAGAGCGAAGCGGTCCTGAAGGCGACCGCGGCCCTGCCCGCGCCCGCGCCGATCGGCGACCGCCTCGACATGGTGTTCAAGGGCACTGCGGTCGCCCAGGGCAGCGGACGCGCGCTGGTCACGGCCACCGGGATGGACACCGAGATGGGCGCGATCGCCGGCATGCTCGAGGCCACCGTCGAGGAGAGCACGCCGCTGCAGAAGGAAGTCCGCCGGATCGGCCGGATGCTGGGGATCGCGGTGGTCGCGATCTCGGCGGTGGTGGTCGGCAGCATCGCCCTGACGACCGAGCTGCGGACCCCCGGCGAGTGGGTCGACGTGCTGCTGCTCGGCGTGTCGCTGGCCGTCGCCGCGGTCCCCGAGGGGCTGCCCGCCATCCTCTCCGTCGTGCTCGCCATCGGCGTGCAGCGCATGGCGGCCCGCAACGCCATCGTCATGAAGCTCTCCTCGGTCGAGACCCTGGGCTCGGCCTCGGTCATTGCCTCGGACAAGACGGGCACGCTGACGCGCTCGGAGATGACGATCGAGCGGATCGCCACCGCCTCCGGCGAGAGCCGCGTGAGCGGCATCGGCTACGCGCCCCTCGGCAGCGTGGAGCACCGGGGCGAGGAACTTCGCGGTCCGCTGCGCGCCGAGCAGACCGCGGTGCTCAGCGGCGGCTGCGTCGCCGGCAACGCCGAACTGCGCGAGCAGGCCGACGGCCGCTGGGAGATCCAGGGCGACCCGACCGAGGCTGCCTTCCTCGTGGCCGAACGCAAGCTCGGCGCCGAGGAGCGCCGCAAGGCACGCTTCGAGCGCATCCGCGAGATCCCCTTCTCGTCCGAGCGGAAGATGATGTCCGCGATCGCGCTCGACCGCGAGCATGGCGACGCGCCGGTGCTGATCTCCAAGGGCGCCCCGGACGTGCTGCTCGAACGGTGCACCCGGGCCCGGATCGGCGACGGGATCGTGGCGCTCGACGAACCTATGCGCCAGCGCATCCTCGCGGACGTCGAGCGGATGACCGGCGACGCGCTGCGCACACTTTCGGTGGCCTACCGCCCCCTGGAGCCCGGCGAGGATCCGCAAGCCGAGCACGACCTCGAGCGCGATCTCGTGTTCGTCGGCACCGTGGGGATGATCGACCCGCCCCGGACCGAGGCCGCGCCGGCGATCGCCGAGGCGCGCAAGGCGGGCATCCGCGTCATCATGATCACCGGCGACCATCCCGGCACCGCGGCGCGCATCGCCGCCGACCTCGGCATCGTCGAGCCCGGCGCTCCCGTGCTCACCGGCAGCAGCATCGCGGAACTGGACGACACAGCCTTCGCGGAAGCGGTGCGGAGCACTTCGGTCTATGCGCGCGTGGCGCCCGAGCACAAGCTGCGCATCGTCGACGCGCTGCAGGCCGACGGGAACGTGGTGGCGATGACCGGCGACGGCGTCAACGACGCCCCGGCGCTCAAGGCAGCGGACATCGGCGTGGCGATGGGCATCACCGGCACGGAGGTCAGCAAGGAAGCGGCGCGGATGATCCTGGCCGACGACAACTTCGCCACCATCGTGCACGCGGTGCGCGAGGGCCGCGGCATCCTCGACAACATCCGGAAGTTCCTGCGCTACCTGCTGTCCTCGAACATGGGCGAGGTGCTCACCGTGTTCCTGGGGGTGGTGCTCGCGGGCGTGATCGGCCTCGCCGGCCCCGGTGGTGCGGTTGCAGCGCCGCTGCTCGCGACGCAGATCCTCTGGGTCAACCTCATCACCGACTCGGGCCCCGCGCTCGCGATGGGCGTCGACCCGTCGGTGGACGACGTCATGGCGCGCAAGCCCCGCCGCCCCGACGAGCGGGTGATCGACGCGCGGATGTGGCTGGGCGTGCTCGAGGTCGGCGCGGTGATGGCGGCGGTCACGCTGCTGACGATCGACCTCTACCTGCCGGGCGGACTGCTCGAGGGATCGGAAAGCCTGGACAACGCGCGGACCGCCGGCTTCACCGTGCTGGTGCTCGCGCAGCTCTTCAACTGCCTGAACGCCCGCTCCGAGAACGCCAGCGCCTTCCGGAGCCCGTTCGCCAACCGCTGGCTGTGGGCGGCGATCGCGCTTTCAGCCGCGCTGCAGGTCGCCGTGGTGAACCTGGGCTTCCTGAACGCGGCCTTCGGCACCGTTCCCCTGAGCCTGTCGCAGTGGGGCGTCTGCGTCGCGATGGCGAGCCTGGTGCTGTGGGCGACCGAACTGCGCAAGCTGATCGCCCGCGCGCTGGACCGCTTGCGCTCGGGCGCTGGCCGCGCGGCGGCGTCCGGCACCAGATCCGGAGCATGACCATGAACACCTCTCCCTCGCGCATCGGCCTCGCGCTGGGCAGCGACTCGGCCCGCGGCTGGTCGCACATCGGCGTGCTGCGCGCGCTCGGGCGCGCCGGGATCGAACCCGACATCGTCTGCGGCACGTCGATCGGCGCGCTGGTCGGCGCGGTCTACGCGGCGGGCCGGCTCGACTGGCTGCACGAATGGGTCACCTCACTCACCTGGCAGGGCGTGGTGGGGATGCTCGACCTCAGGATGGGCGGCGGGCTGATCGAGGGCGGCAAGCTCACGGGCTTCTTCCGCACCCACTTCGAGGACCGCGGCATCGAACAGCTGCCGCGTGCCTTCGGCTGCGTGGCCACCGAGCTGGCCACCGGGCGAGAGATCTGGCTGCGCGAAGGTCCGGTCATCGATGCGGTGCGCGCGTCGATCGCGCTGCCGGGGCTGTTCACCCCGGCCCAGCTGGACGGGCGCCTGCTGGTCGACGGCGGACTGGTCAACCCCGTGCCGGTGTCGCTGTGCCGCGCGATGGGCGCCGACGTGGTGATTGCCGTGGACCTCAACTGGGACCTGGTCGGGCGGCGCAGCCGCACCGCAGCCGACGGCGCCCAGACCTCCCCTCCCGCACCCGGCGGCGTGATCGAATCCATCCTGGCGAAGTTCCGGCCGTCGCCGCGCGCCGGGATCGACGACGGACTCGACGACACCCCTTCGCTGCTGGACGTCCTCTCGACCAGCCTGAACATCATGCAGGTGCGCATCACCCAGAGCCGCCTGGCCGGCGAGCCCGCCGACGCGATGATCCGGCCCCGGCTGTCGGACATCGCGGCGATGGACTACCACCGGGCCGCGCTGGCGATCGCCGAGGGCGAGCGCGCGGTCCGCTTCGCGCTGCCCGCGATCCGCGAGCTGCTCGGGCTGCCGACCCCGCCGCAGGCGGACGGAGCGGCGGACGTCGCATGAACCGCGTCTTCCTCGCGATCGTGCTGGCCGCCTTCGGCACGGCCGCCTGGCGCCAGCTCCGTCACGTGCCCGCCGCAGGCGTCGAAGAACCGATGCAGGCGCTCTCCTCCGCGATGGTGGCTTCGGCGGGCGGAGCGGTCGAGCTCGCGCTGGGCCTGGTCGGCGTGATGACGCTGTTCCTCGGGCTGATGAAGGTGGCCGAGGCCGGAGGGCTGCTCGTCATCATCGCGCGGCTGATCCGGCCGCTGATGACGCGCATGTTCCCGCAGGTGCCGGCGGACCATCCCGCGATGGGCGCGATGATCCTCAACCTCTCGGCCAATGCGCTCGGCCTGGGCAATGCGGCCACGCCCTTCGGCGTGCGCGCGATGCAGGAGCTGGAGCGGCTCAACCCGCGCCCGGGCACGGCCACCGACTCGATGGCGCTGTTCCTCGCGATCAACACCTCCGGCGTGACGCTGCTGCCCACCGGGGTCATCGCGATCCGCGCCGCGGCGGGCTCGGCCGACCCCGCGGCCATCCTGCCCACGACCCTGTTCGCCACAGCCTGCGCGACCATCGCGGCGATCGCGTTTGCGTTCGCGCTCAGGCGATTCTTTCCTGTCGGCCCGCTGCCGCCGGGCCCGGCAGCGGCCGGGGCCGCCCCCCGGTCCGACGCCGAACCGCCGCGCAACGCCGAGCCCCTGCGTGGCCCCGCCGCCAGCCCGGACGCAGACCCCCTGCCGGACTCCGGCACCGCCTATCCGCTGTGGGTCTCGCTGCTGGCGCTGGGCGCGATCGCCGCGGCGATCCCGGCCAGCATCGTCTGGGGCCGGGCGATCTCGCCCTGGATCATGCCGGTCCTGATGCTGGGCTTCCTGCTCTTCGGCGCGCTGCGCGGCGTGCGCGTCTACGAGGTCTTCGTCGACGGCGCCCGCGAGGGCTTCCAGGTCGCGCTGCGCATCATTCCCTACCTGGTCGCGATCCTGGTCGCAGTGGGAATGCTCCGGGCGAGCGGCGCGCTCGACGCCATGGTCGGCGCCATCGGCGGCTTCACCGGAAGCTTCGGGCTGCCCGCCGAAGCCCTGCCGATGGCCCTGCTGCGCCCGCTCTCCGGCTCGGGCGCGTACGCGGTGATGGTCTCGATCATCGAGAACCCCGCCACCGGCCCCGACACCTACGTCGGCTACCTGGTGACCACGCTGCAGGGCTCCACCGAGACCACCTTCTACGTGCTGGCCGTCTACTTCGGCGCGGTGCAGGTGCGGCGCATGCGCCACACCCTGGCCGCCGCCCTGCTCGCCGACGCCGTCGCGGTGATCGCCGCGGTGGCGATCTGCAGCTGGCTGTTCGGCGAGCTGAAAAAAAGGCCGCGCAGCGCAAGGCTGGCGGCCTTCGCGGAGCTGCGCGCTGCGCGGCCCCTGCGATCGCCCTGCCCCGGCGCGCGCCGGGGCCCTGCGCGTCAGCGCGGCGCCATCCGGATGCCGCCGTCGAGACGCACGCTCTCGCCGTTGAAATAGCCGGTGGTGATCATGCTCGGCCAGCTTGGCGAACTCGTCCGGATCGCCCAGCCGCTTGGGGAACGGCACCGATGCGGCCAGCGCGGCCTTGACGTTCTCGGGGGCGCGGGCGAGCAGCGGCGTGTTGAAGATGCCCGGCAGGATGGTGTTGCAGCGGATCCCGTCGCCCATCAGGTCGCGCGCGATGGGCAGGGTCATGCCGACCACGCCGGCCTTCGACGCCGAGTAGGCGGCCTGCCCGATCTGGCCGTCCTCGGCCGCAACCGACGCGGTGTTGACGATCGCGCCGCGCTCGCCGTCCTCCAGCTTGTCCAGCGTCATCATGCCGGCGGCCGACTTGGCGATGCAGCGGAAGGTGCCCACCAGGTTGATCTGGATGATGCGGTCGAAGGCGTCGGTCGGGAAGGGCTTGATCTCGCCGCTCTGCTTGTCGCGGCTGGCGGTCTTGATCGCCACGCCGGTGCCGGCGCAGTTCACCAGGATGCGCTCCTGGCCGATGGCCGCGCGCGCCTTGGCGAAGCCGGCGTCGACCTGCGCTTCGTTCGTCACGTCGACCTTGCAGAACACGCCGCCGAGTTCCTTGGCGACGGCCTCGCCGGCCTCCTCGTTGAAGTCGAAGATCGCGACCTTCACGCCCTGCGCGGCCAGGCGCTGCGCGGTGGCCAGGCCCAGGCCCGAGGCGCCACCGGTGATGACTGCGGAAACGGCGGAATTCAGTTTCATGCAAACGCTCCTCTGACAAAAAACAGGCCGCGCCGTAGCGCGGCGCGGCCAGGGTATCCGGTGCTCAGGCGGCGATGATAACCGCTGCCCGGACCCGTCCCGTTCCGGGGATCACTCCGGCGTATAGCCGGCCGCCTTCATCGATCTGGTGAAGGTTTCGATGTCGCGCAGCTGGCGCTCGGCGAACTCCTTGGGCGACGAGGTCTGCACCTCCAGGCCCAGGCCCATCAGGCGCTCCTTGAGCTCGGGCGTCTGCACCAGGGCCGTGAGTTCCTTGTTCCAGACGTCGACCATTCCCGGGCTCATCTTGGCCGAGGCGTAGAAGCCGTAGAAGCCCTCGCTGGCCAGCTTGGGGTAGCCCAGCTCGGAGATGGTCGGG
>JBKHVS010000065.1:0-15473 GCA_046569945.1 Gammaproteobacteria bacterium
TGGACACCGCACCAGACGCAGGACCTGACCTTCCGGCTCCTGGGCTGTCGCTTCACGCAGCAGTCCAAGACGGTGCCTCTGGGCCAGTACACGGTGACCAACCTTTCGGATGTGATGGCACTCGCGGGCGTCGAGCGTCCGGCCGCCGGCAACAGCCTGTCCGGCGAGCTGATCCGCGCGCTGCAGGCCGAGTTCGACCGCCTGATGCAGGACCGCAGCAAGCGCGTGGTGGTGCTGTGCGGCAGCGGCAGCCGCATCTTCTGCGCCGGCCACGACCTCGCCGAGTTCCAGCAGCACGAGGACCCGGCCTTCCACGAGGGGCTGTCGCGCGAGTGCAGCGCGATGATGCAGACCATCCGCCGCCTGCCGCAGATCGTGATCGCGCGCGTGGACGGCATCGCCACCGCCGCGGGCTGCCAGCTGGTGGCTGCGGCCGACCTGGCGCTGGCCAGCGACCGCTCGCGCTTCGCCACGCCGGGCGTCAACATCGGCTTCTGGTGCTGGACGCCGATGGTGCCGATCTCGCGCAGCATCGCGCCCAAGCACGCGCTGCGCATGCTCGCCACCGGCGAGATGCTCGGCGCGCAGACCGCCGTCGACATCGGCCTGGTCAACGAGATCCACCCGGCCGAGGCGCTGGACGCCGCGATCGACCGCCTCGCCGACCTGATCGCGTCGAAGTCCGGCCACTCGCTGGCCAGCGGCAAGGCCGGCTTCTGGACGCAGCTCGAGCTGACGGAGGCCGAGGCCTACGACTACGTCTGCGGCGAGGTGCGCGAGAACATCGCGCATCCGGACGCCAAGGAGGGCATCCAGGCCTTCCTCGAGAAGCGCCCTCCGGTCTGGTCGAACCCGGCGTAGCCGGCACGGGCACGGGGCGCAGCGCCTCGCTTCCCCCTTCTCCCTTCTCCCTTCCCTCCTCGAATGTCCCTCTCCCGCCTCTTCGACAACGCCGCCGCCCGCTTCGCCGACCGCATCGCGCTCGACGACGGTCAGCGCCAGGTCAGCTATCGCGCGCTTGCCGGGCGCACCAACCGCTTCGGGCAGGCGCTGCTCGGCCTGGGGCTCGCACCGCAGCGCGACCACCTGGTCTCGCTGCAGAACAACGCGACCACGCTGGTCGAGTTCGAGATCGCGAGCGCGCGCTTCGGCTTCGCGCGGTCGATGCTGAACGCCCGCGCGCCGGCCGAGGAGCACGCCTACTGCGCGCAGCTGGTCGACGCCGCGGTGTTCGTGTTCCAGGAGCAGTTCACCGAGCAGGTCGAGCGGCTGCGCGCGCAGCTGCCCACGGTGCGTCACTGGATCTGCATCGGCCGGGCGCCCGCCTGGGCGCTGTCCTACGACGACCTGCTCGCGCGCGCGCGGGACCGCGCGCCGGCGGCGCATCCGCTGCCCGGCGACGTGCATTCGATCTACTTCACCTCGGGCACCACCGGCCGCTCCAAGGGCGTGGTGCTGACCCAGCGCAACTGGACGCAGGTGGTGACCAACTTCATGGTCGACGCGCTGCCGCGCATCGCCCGCGACGACGTGGCGCTGCTGTGCGCGCCGATCTCGCACGCGACCGGCGGGCTGGTCTACCCGCACCTGGCGCGCGGCGCGCGCCTGCGCATCCTCGATCACTTCGATCCGGTCGAGGTGGCGCGGCTGCTGCTCGACGGCGGCGTCACCTCCTCGTTCATGGCGCCGACGATGATCCAGCTGCTGCTGCAGGGCGAGCTCGGCCTGGCCGCCGAGAAGCTGCGGCTCAAGGGACTGCTCTACGGCGGCGCGTCCTTCCCGGTGGACCGGCTCGAGGACGCGCTGGCCGCCTTCGGCCCGGTGCTGGTGCAGGGCTACGGCCAGTGGGAGGCGCCGATCCTGTTCACCACGCTGCAGCCCGAGGAACACCTGGCGGGGCTGGCCGGCGACGGACGGATCCTGCATTCCGCGGGCCGCGCGGTGAGCTTCGCGCAGGTGGGCATCATGGACGACGAGGGCCGCCTGCTCGCGCCGGGCGAGACCGGCGAGATCGTCACCGCCGGCGAGCACGTGATGCGCGAGTACCACCGCAACCCGGAGGCCACCGCCGAGATCCGCCACGGCCAGTGGCAGCGCACCGGCGACGTCGGCGAGATGGACGAGCAGGGCTTCGTCTACATCACCGACCGCAAGAAGGACATGATCATCACCGGCGGCAACAACGTCTACCCGCGCCAGGTCGAGGAGGTGCTCTACCGGCACGAAGGGGTGCTGGAGGCCTGCGTGGTGGGGCTCGAGAGCGAGCTCTGGGGCGAGACCGTCCACGCGGTGGTGGTGCCGCGGCCGGGCGTCGCGCTGGAGGCGGCGTCGATCCTCGGCTGGACGCACGAGCGCCTGCCCACCGACCGCCGGCCGCGCTCGGTGGACGTCGTGGCCGCGCTGCCGAAGAACCACTACGGCAAGATCCTGCGCCGCGAGATCCGCGACGAGGCGCGGGCGAGGCATCCGAAGGGGCCGGGCGGGCGCGCGAGCTGACGCCGCGCCGTCCTCGCCCTGCCTACAATGGGCGGATGACGAACGAACGCGAACTGCCCGCCGGCGCCGCCGGCCCGGATTGCGCACCCCCCCGCGTGCGCACCCTGATCCTCGGCGCCGCCGGCCGCGACTTCCACAACTTCAATACCTGCTTCCGCAACCATCCGGAATATCGCGTGGTGGCCTTCACCGCGACGCAGATCCCGGACATCGCCGGCCGCCGCTACCCGGCCTCGCTGGCCGGCCCGCTGTACCCGGACGGGATTCCGATCGAGCCCGAAGAGGCGCTCGAGCGCCTGATCGCCGAGCATGACGTGCGCCGCGTGCTGTTCTCCTACAGCGACGTGAGCCACGCGCAGGTGATGACGCTGGCCTCGCGCTGCCTCGCGCTGGGCGCGGAGTTCGTGCTGCCGGGGCCGGCGCGCACGCAGCTGCGCTCGCGGCTGCCGGTGATCTCGGTGTGCGCGGTGCGCACCGGTTGCGGCAAGTCGGCACTGGCGCGCTGGATCGGGTCGGAACTGCAGGCGCGGGGGCTGCGCGCCGGCATCCTGCGCCATCCGATGCCCTATGGCAACCTGGAGCGGCAGCGCGTCCAGCGCTTCGCCTCGCAGGCCGACCTGGATGCCGCGGGCTGCACCGCCGAGGAGCGCGAGGAGTACGAGCCGCACCTGGAGGCTGGCCACGTGGTGCACGCGGGCGTCGACTACGCGCAGGTCCTGGCCCAGGCCGAGCGCGAGTCCGACCTGATTCTCTGGGACGGCGGCAACAACGACTTCTCCTTCGTGGCGCCGGACCTCTCCATCGTGGTGGTGGACGCCTGGCGCCCGGAGCAGGCCACCGGCTGGCACCCCGGCGAGGCGGTGCTGCGCAGCGCGGACCTGGTGGTGGTGAGCAAGGTGGACTCCGCGCCGCCGGAGTCGGTGACGCAGGCCGTGGCCAATGCGCGCGCCGCCAACCCGCAGGCGCCGGTGCTGCTGGGCCGCTCCGAGCCCCGGCTCGACGACCCCGCGACGGTGCGCGGCAGGCGCGTCCTGGTGGTGGAGGACGGCCCCACGCTGACGCACGGCGGAATGAGCATCGGCGCGGGGGCGCTCGCGGCGCGCGCGGCGGGCGCCGCCGAGCTGGTGGATCCGCGCCCCTTCGCGCCGCCGGCCCTGCGCGAGGCGCTGGCGCGCTACCCGAAGCTGGGCCCGGTGCTGCCGGCGCTCGGCTATTCGGAG
Organism: Gammaproteobacteria bacterium; assembly: GCA_046569945.1. Classification (GTDB taxonomy): domain Bacteria; phylum Pseudomonadota; class Gammaproteobacteria; order Burkholderiales; family Burkholderiaceae_E; genus Quisquiliibacterium. The sequence continues at coordinate 3,717 of JBKHVS010000065.1, forward strand.
GTGTGGCTGCACGCGCTGGCCGCCACCATCGACGCCTCGCCGGCGGAGGTCGTCGTCGCGGGCACGCCGATCGACCTCGCGCGGCTGCTGGCCACCGCGCGCCCGGTGGTCCGCGCGCGCTACGCCTTCACCGAGGACACCCACGGCGAGCTCGCGGCTCAGCTCGACGCCTTCCTGCGCCGGACGCTGTCGCGCACGCCCTGACGCTCCCTCGACGGGTGCCATCCCGCACGACGTAGAATCGGATCGACGACAGCAACGCGGGAACGCTGCCGCGCGGCCCGCCCCGGGGCCGCGGCGGCAGCGCCCTTCATCGCCACAGGAGACCCCTTCGGATGCCGATCACGCCGCTCACGGCAGACCAGGTCCGCCGCGCCTGCGATCCCGCGCAGTTCGCGTTCGAGACGACCGCCGAGCTCGCCCCGGGCCAGGAGATCCTCGGCCAGCGGCGCGCCAGCGAGGCGGTGGAGTTCGGGGTCGGCATCCGCCAGCCCGGCTACAACCTCTTCGTCGTGGGCACGCCCGGCCTGGGCCGGCGCACGCTGGTCGAGCGCCTGCTCGAGGACGCGAAGACCGCGCACGGCCGCCCCGGCGACTGGTGCTACGTGAACAACTTCGCCGAGCCCCAGCGCCCCATCGCGCTGGGCCTGCCGGCGGGCCGCGGCGCGAAGCTGCGCGAGGACGTGGCGCAGTGGATCAAGGAGCTGCGCGAAGCCATCCCGGCGGCCTTCGACACCGACGAGTACCGCGACCGCCTCGGCCGCATCGACACCGAGTTCAACGAGCGCCAGCAGCATGCCTTCGAGTCGCTCGGCGAGCGCTCCTCGGCCGACGGCATTGCGCTGCTGCGCACGCCCACCGGCTTCTCCTTCGCGCCGCTGTCCGAGCGCGAGATCATGAACCCGGAGCAGTTCGGCAAGCTCAGCTCCGAGGAGCAGCACGCCATCGGCGAGAAGATGCGCCGCTACGAGGCCGAACTCGAGACCGTGGTGCGCCAGCTGATGCAGTGGCGCCGCGAGCGCGCCGAGAGCATCCGCAAGCTCAACGAGGAGGTGGTGGAGTACGCGGTGGGCCGCAGCACCACCGACCTGCGCAGCAGCTACGAGGACCTGCCCGAGGTGGCGGCCTACCTGGATGCAGCGCGCGCAGACGTCATCGCCCACGTCGACGACTTCCGCAAGCCCGCCGAGGGCACCGCCGAGGTCGACGGCATGGTGGTCAAGACCGAAACCGACTTCAGCCGCTACCGCGTCAACGCCATCGTCGCCAACGAACCCGACGGCTCCGCCCCCGTGGTCTTCGAGGACCACCCCACCTACGGCAACCTGGTCGGGCGGGTGGAGCACCTGTCGCAGTTCGGCGCGCTGGTCACGAATTTCGGGCTGATCCGCAACGGCGCGCTGCACCGGGCCAACGGCGGCTTCCTGCTGATCGACGCCGAGAAGCTGCTGCAGCAGCCCTACGCCTGGGAAGGCCTCAAGCGCGCGCTGCGCACCCGCGAGATCCGCATCGATTCGCTCGCGCAGATCTACAGCCTGGTCTCCACGCTGTCGCTGGAGCCGCAGCCGATTCCGCTGGACGTGAAGGTGGTGCTGTTCGGCCCGCCCTACCTCTACGCGCTGCTCGAGGCCTACGACCCCGATTTCGCCGCGCTCTTCAAGGTGGCTGCCGAGTTCTCCGAGGACGTTCCCTGGACCGACGAGAGCGCCGCCACGCTGGCGAGGCTGGTGAGCTGCATCGCCAAGGCCAACGGGCTTCGCCCCTTCACCGCTGCCGCGGTGGCACTGGTGGTCGAGGAGACTTCGCGGCTGGCGGGCGACGCCACCAAGCTCACCGCGCACGTGCGCTCGGTCGAGGAGATGCTGCAGGAGTCCGACTACTGGGCTGGCAAGGCCGGGCGCGAGCGGGTCGAGGCGGAAGACGTGGAACACGCGGTGCATGCCCGCGTCGAGCGCAGCGCCCAGACCCGCGACAGGCTGCGCGAAGCGGTGCTGCGCAACCTGATCATGATCGACACCGAAGGCTCGGTGGCCGGGCAGGTCAACGGGCTGGCGGTCTACTCGATCGGGCGGGCGAGCTTCGGCATGCCGCAGCGGATCACCGCGACCACGCGCAACGGCCGCGGCGAGGTGGTCGACATCCACCGCGAGATCGCGCTGTCCGGAGCCATCCACTCCAAGGGCGTGCTCACGCTGGCATCCTTCCTCGCGATGCGCTTCGGGCGCCGCCGCGGGCTGTCGCTGTCGGCCACGCTGTCCTTCGAGCAGACCTACGGCATGATCGACGGCGACAGCGCCTCGGTGGCCGAGCTCTGCGCGCTGATGTCCTCGCTGTCGGGCGTGCCGCTGCGCCAGGACTGCGCGATCACCGGCTCGATCAACCAGCACGGCCAGGTGCAGGCGATCGGCGGCGTCAACGAGAAGATCGAGGGCTTCTTCGAGATCTGCAGGGAGCGCGGGCTCACCGGGCGCCAGACCGTCATCGTCCCCGCCGCCAACCGGGAGCACCTGATGCTGCGCCGGGACGTGGTGGATGCGGTACGCGATGGCCGCTTCCACGTCGTGACCGTGACCCACGTCGACGAGGCGCTCGAGCTGCTGGCGGGGATCCCGGCGGGCACCGAGGACGCGGGAGGAAACTTCCCGCGCGACAGCGTCAACGCGCACGCCGCGGCGCGCCTCGCCCAGTTCGAGGCGGATTCTCAGCCGAAGGCTGCAAGCCAACGAGGGAACCAGGGCCATGGGCGAAGAACGCACTGATCTGCCTCCGCGCCTGCCGGCCGAGGGCGGCGCCGGTGCGCATCGCCGCGTGCGGCTGGCGATCGACGCGCTGACCCCGCAGACCCGGCGGGCCATCGACACCGCAGTCCGCCTCGCGCTGGAGGCCGGCGACTCGATCGACTGCGTGTTCGTCGAGGAGCTCGAGCTCTTCCGCGCGGCCGAGCTGCCGTTCACGCGGGAGCTTGGGGTGTTCTCGCGCGCACCGCGCCGCTTCGACACCATCGACCTGATCCATGCGCTCAGGCGGCAGGCCGCAGAGGCCCGGCAGGCGCTGGCCCAGGCGGCTGCGCGTTCGCGCCTGCATTGGTCCTTCGAGGTGGTGCGCGGCGCGCTGCTGCGCGAGGCGCTGCAGCGCGCTGGCGAAGACGACCTGATCGTGATCGGCGTCGCCGGCTTCGACGTCGACGGCGCGATCGAGCGAGCGATCGAGCGCGAGGCCCTCGCCGCGCTGGCCGCGGAACCCGGCTGGGCGCTGCGCCGGCGCAGCACCACCCTGGTGGCGTACCCGCGCCGGCCCCAGGGCTGAGCACCGTGGCCCCGATGGCGGCAGACCTGCGCGAGGCGTCGGACGAGGGACGGCCCGAGGTGCGCAAGCACTCGTCGATGACCGTTCGGGTGCTACTGGTGATCGCCGGCACTCTGTGCCTGGTGCTCGCCGTGGTCGGCGTGTTCACGCCGGTGCTGCCCACCACGCCCTTCGTCCTGCTCGCCGCCGCCTGCTATGCCCGCGCGTCCAACCGCTTCCACCGGATGCTGCTGGACAACCGCACCTTCGGGCCGATCATCCGCGAGTGGGAGCGCCATCGGAGCATCCCGCGCCGGGTCAAGGCGGTCGCGATCGGGATGATGGCCACCACGCTGTCGATCTCGGTGATCTTCTTCGTCGAGCCCGCGTGGCTGAAGGGCGCGCTGGTGGCGCTGGGCTTCGTGCTGGGGTTCTGGATGTACCGGATCCCGTCGCGCGACGCTGCGACGGGCGCGCCGGCTTCCCGGAGCGGGCCCGGATGAGCCCCGGCAGCCAGCAGGAAAGCGCGCCGGGCGACCGCATCGAGGCGGTATACCGCGTGCGCTGCGCGCCCGGGGCGATCGAGGCGCGCGCGCTGGCGATCGCCACCGAGCAGAGCGTGGAGATGCCGCTGGCGGCGATCGCCGACGACTGGATCCGCGACGAGATCGTGGCGCGGGTGGAAGGCATCGAGCCCGAGCCCGCAGCGGCCGGGAACGACGGCTGGCGCGTGACGCTCTCGCTCGACGCGCGCACCGTCGGCGGGGATCCCGGGCAGCTGATGAACATGCTGTTCGGCAACAGCTCGCTGCAGCCGGACGTGGAGCTGCTCGACGCCCGGCTGCCGGCCGCGCTGCTCGCATCGCTGCCCGGCCCGGCCTTCGGCGTCGACGGGCTGCGCGCGCTCGTGGGCGCGCCGCGCCGCGCGCTGACCTGCACCGCGCTGAAGCCGCAGGGGCTCCCTCCGGAGCGGCTCGCGGCGCTGGCCGGCACCTTCGCCCGTGCCGGCATCGACTTCATCAAGGACGACCACGGCATCGCCGACCAGGCCTATGCGCCCTTCGCGCAGCGGGTGGCGCGGGTGCAGCGCGAAGTGGCCCGCGCCAACGCCGAGACCGGCGGCAGCAGCGTCTATGCGCCCAGCCTCTCGGGCGGGGCACGCAGCCTCGCGCAGCAGCTGCGCATCGCCCGCGACGAAGGGGTGCGCTGCGTGCTCGCCTGCCCGCTGCTGATCGGCGTGGCCAGCTTCGTCGAGCTGGTGCGCGAGCGCGGCGACCTGGCCATCCTGGCGCACCCCGCGCTCGCAGGCGCCGCGCGCATCGCGCCGGCACTGCTGCTCGGCCGGCTGGTGCGGCTGTTCGGCGCGGACGCCACCATCTTCCCCAACTTCGGCGGCCGCTTCAGCTACGGCCTCGACACCTGCCGGGCGATCGCGGACGCGGCGCGCGGGCCCCTGGGCGCCCACCGCGCGGCGATGCCGGTGCCCGCCGGCGGCATGAGCGTGGCCCGCGTCGAGGAAATGCTCGACGAGTACGGCGCGGACGTGATGCTGCTGATCGGCGGCAACCTGCTCGAGGCGGGCGAGGCAATGCCGGCGCGCGCAAGCGAGTTCGTCGAGCGCGTGCGCCGCGCAGCCGCGCGCTGATCCGCATCGGAGAGAAAAACCATGGACGATCAACGCAGCAAGCTTCCCCCGCGCACGGCGCCGGACGCGCTGGGCACCACTCGTCCCGCCGCCCGGCCCGCCCCTCTTCCCACCGCCCGGCCCGCAGATGCACCCTCCGCGCAGCCTTCGATGCTGCGACGCGCGCTGCCCGGCTTCCGCTGGGAGTCGGTGGACCTGCTGCGCTACAAGGATGAAGGCAGCGCGCCCTTCAGGGACGTCACCCGGCAGGTGCTGTTCGCCGACGCGGCCGGCGGCGCGGAGTGGCGCTACTTCGAGGTCGCTCCCGGCGGCTGGTCGACGCTGGAGCGGCACGAGCACACGCACGCGGTGATGATCCTGCGCGGCCGCGGCCGCTGCCTGCTCGGCGATCGCGTGCAGGACGTCGCCGAGCATGACCTGGTCGAGGTGCCGCCCCTCACCTGGCACCAGTTCCGCGCCGCACCCGACGCGCCGCTGGGCTTCCTGTGCCTGGTCAGCACCGTTCGCGACCGCCCGCAGCTGCCGCAGACCGCCGACCTCGCCGCGCTGCGCGCCGTGCCGGAGGTGGCCCGCTTCCTCGATGGCGAGGCCTGAGCACGCCGCTCGGGCATCCATCGTGCCAGCATCCCGTCCATCCGACCCGCAGCCAGACGAATGACCCGACGCTTCGACCAGATCCCCCCGACCCCCATCGCCGGCCATGACGGCGCCCCGCTGCTGCAGCGCGCCGACGGCTTCGCCCGGATCACGCTGAACCGGCCCGCCGAGCACAACCGGCTGGATCCGGCCGACGTGGACGCCCTGCTCGCGCTCTTCGCCGAGATGCGCGAGGCGCCGCCGCGCGCGCTGGTGATCGCCGGCCGGGGCGAGCGCACCTTCAGCTCGGGCTACACGCTGCATGCCATCGTCGACGAGCTCGACAGCCGCTTCGAGCGCATGCTGGACGCGCTCGAGACCCTGCCCTGCACCACCGTCGCCGCGCTGGGCGGCAGCGTCTACGGCGGCGCCACCGACCTGGCGCTGTGCTGCGACCTGCGGATCGGCGTGCCGGGCATACGCATGTTCATGCCCGCGGCGCGATTCGGCCTGCACTACTACCCGGGCGGGCTGCGGCGCTACGTCGCCAGGCTGGGGCTGTCCGCCGCCAGCCGGCTGATGCTGACCGCGATGACCATCGAGGCCGACGAGATGCTGCGCATCGGCTTCCTGGGCGAGCTGGTCGCCCGGGAGTCGCTCGAGGACCGCGTCGAGGCCTGCCTGGACGCGATCGCCCTGACCGAGCCGAAGGTGGTCGCGCAGATGAAGGCCCACCTGCTGGCGCTTGCGCGCCGGCGCGTCGACGAGCCCGAGGCGATCGAGCTGGAGGAGTCGATGGCGCGCGCCAGCGCCGAGAGCCTGCGCTCGCCGGAGCTGCAGGCGCGGCTGGAGGAACGGCTGCGGAAGTAGCGCTCAGGTCGGCCGGAGGACAGGCCGGCCGAGGCGCAACCGGGCCGAAGCTCAGCCCTGCGACAGCCGCGTGGCCATCGCCAGCCAGGTGGCGCCCATGCACAGCGCGGCCCCGGCTGTGAGCACGGTGCGCAGCAGCAGGAACCAGCGCGGCACCGCGGCGCCGGCATAGAGGGCGAGGTCGGCGCCCCAGGCCACCAGCAGCGCGAAGAACAGGCCCGGCACCGCCACCCCCGGCGGGTACATGCCGATCACCCAGGCGAAGATCGCCGGGATCACGCTCCAGACCAGGCGCACGCCGTCTCGGGAAGTGAAGGGCAGCGGCGAGGCCAGCGCGACGCCCCAGTGCAGCGCGCCGAGGAAGGAGAGGATGGCGGCGGCGTAATGCGCCTGCGAGCGCAGCAGCCCGCCCGCCTCGACGTCAGGCGCCACCCAGGCGAACAGTGCGTGGCCGAAGAAGGGCAGCAGGCCCGCGAGGCCCAGCACCCAGGCGAGCTGCCTGAACGCGCTGCTGGCGGCGGGGGTTTCCGTGCTCATGTCGCTGCTCCGTCGGCTTCAGGCGCGCCTGAAGCGGTAGATGGCCTGGGTGGAACGCTGGCTCGCCAGCCACCGCACCGGCTGGCCGTCGGCCAGGAAGGCCTTGCCGGTGATCTGCAGGCCGAGCTTGCCGAGCAGGTCCTCGAAGTCGAGCGCGGTGGCCAGGTGCAGGTTGGGCGTGTCGTACCAGTGGTAGGGCATCTCGCGCGAGACCGGCATGCGCCCGCGAAGGATGGACCAGGCGTGGTACCAGTGGCCGAAGTTGGGGAAGGAGACGATGGCCTCGCGGCCCAGCGAGCTCATCTCGCGCAGCACGTGCTCGGTGCGGTGCGTGGCCTGGATCGCCATCGACAGCACCACCACGTCGAACTGCGTGGCGGCGAACATGTCGAGGCCCGCCTCGATGTCGCGCTGGATGACGTTGACGCCGCGCTGCACGCAGCGCAGCACCTGCGCGTCGTCGATCTCCACGCCGTAACCGCGGCAGCGCTTGCGCGCCTGCAGGTGCGCCATCAGCGAGCCGTCGCCGCAGCCGAGGTCCAGCACCCGCGCGCCGTCCGGAATCCATTCGGCGACCAGCGCGAGGTCGGGGCGCAGCGCCGCGGGCGCCTGGGGCATCGCGGTCATCGGCGGTCTCCCAGGTCGAGCTGGCGGGCGATCCGGTCGTAGTAGGCGCGCACCAGCGAGTGGTACTGCGGGTCGGTCAGCAGGAAGGCGTCATGACCGTGCGGCGCCTCGATCTCCGCATAGCTGACCTCGCGCCCGTTCTGCAGCAGAGCGGCGACGATCTCGCGGCTGCGCGCAGGCGAAAAGCGCCAGTCGGTGCTGAACGAGGCGACGAAGAACTCCGCGGTGGCCGGCGCCAGCGCGGCCGCGAGGTCGCCGCCGTGGGCAAGCGCGGGGTCGAAGTAGTCGAGCGCGCGCGTGATCAGCAGGTAGGTGTTGGCGTCGAAGTAGTCCGAGAACTTCTCGCCCTGGTAGCGCAGGTAGGACTCGATCTCGAACTCGACGTCGAAGGAGAAGCCGTAGTCGGCGCGCTTGAGCGCGCGGCCGAAGCGCTCGGCCATCGCGTCGTCGGACAGGTAGGTGATGTGCCCGATCATGCGCGCCACCTGCAGTCCGCGCCGCGGCACCACGCCGTGCTCGTAGAAGCGACCGCCGTGGAACTCCGGGTCGGTGATGATCGCACGCCGCGCCACTTCGTTGAATGCGATGTTCTGCGCCGACAGCTTGGGCGTCGACGCGATCACCAGGCAGTGCGCCACCCGCTGCGGATACAGGCAGGACCAGGCCATCGCCTGCATGCCGCCGAGGCTGCCGCCCATCACCGCCGCCAGGCGCTCGATGCCGAGCCCGTCGGCCAGCCGCGCCTGGGCGTGCACCCAGTCCTCGACGGTGACCACCGGGAAGTCCGGGCCGTAGCGCCGGCCGGTGGCCGGATTGATCGACATCGGCCCCGTGGATCCGAAGCAGCTGCCCAGGTTGTTGACGCCGATGACGAAGAAGCGGTCGGTGTCCAGCGGCTTGCCGGGACCGACCATGTTGTCCCACCAGCCCACGTCCTTCGGATCGCCGGCGCGCACGCCGGCCACGTGGTGCGAGGCATTCAGCGCGTGGCAGACCAGCACCGCGTTCGAGCGGTCGGCGTTCAGCTCGCCGTAGGTTTCGTAGACGAGCTCGTAGCCGGCGAGCTCCGCGCCGCTGCTCAGGCGCAAGGGCGCATCGAAACGCATGCGCTGCGTCTCGACCACCCCGACCGACTGCTGGGCAGACTGCGACACTTCCAACCGGACCCCAAAAAGAAAAAACCCGACCAGCTTGCTGCGGCTGTGTCGGGCTTCACGGAGCAGGCGCTCCCGCCGCTTTAGCCGTACTTGTTACGCGCCCGCAAGCTGGGACTCAAATCGGCGCGGAGGCAAACCTTACTCAGGCGGGGAACGGGTGTCAAATCGGAAGAGCCGCGCCTGCCGGGCATCCCCTTCGATTCCGGGCGGCACTAGAAGCTGCGCTGGAGCAGCTTCCAGCGCAGCTTCTCTATCGCCCGCGACGGCTCGAGCCCCTTCGGGCAGACCTCGGTGCAGTTCATGATGCTCCGGCAGCGATAGAGCCTGAATGGCCCCTCGAGGAAATCGAGGCGTGCATCGGTGTCCTGGTCCCGGCTGTCGGCGACGAAGCGATACGCCTGCAGCAGCCCCGCGGGGCCGATGAACTTGTCGGGGTTCCACCAGTACGACGGGCACTGCGTCGAGCAGCAGGCGCACAGGATGCATTCGTAGAGCCCGTCGAGCTCTGCACGCTGTTCGGGCGACTGCAGGCGCTCTCGTTCGGGCATCGGCCCGTCGTCGATCACCCAGGGCCGGATCGACTGGTAGTGCGCGAAGAACTGTGTCAGGTCGACGATCAGGTCGCGGATCACTGGCTGGCCCGGCAGCGGCCGCAGGACCACCGGCTCCTTCAGTGCCCGCAGCTCGGTGATGCAGGCGAGCCGGTTGCGCCCGTTGATGTTCATGCCGTCGGAGCCGCAGACGCCCTCCCGGCAGGAACGGCGGAAGGATAGGGAGTCGTCGATCTCCTTGAGCCGGATCAGCGCGTCCAGGACCATGTGGTCCGTGGGCCGAAGCTCGACCTCGTAGTCCTGCATGCGCGGCCGCTCGTCGCAATCGGGGTCGTAGCGATAGATCGAGAAACGCATCGGCAGCTCCGTTCTTGCGACGACCCGGGGCGGGCCGCGCCTCAGGTCGCGATGGCGAGCAGGGCCCGCGCAAGGCGGAACCCGGTGAACAGCAGGACCGCGGCCACCAGCCCCAGCGCGATCGGGCGGACGCCGGCCGGGCGGACGTAGTCGAGGATCACGTCCCGGGCCCCGACCCAGGCGTGCAGGCACACGCTTGCGAAGGCCAGCAGGGCGCCGGCGGCCATCGCGGGTTCTCCCCAGAGGGCGACCCACGCGGCGTGGCTTGCGGGGGGCGCCGCCAGCATGCGCAGCGTGAGCACGATGCCGAAGACCAGCAGGTAGAGGGCCGAGGCCCGCTGCAGGGTCCAGGCGCGCAGGCCGTCGAGAAGCGCGCGTGCCATCGGTTGCGCGCCTGTCACGCCGCCGCGATCGCCGCGACGGCGCCGATCGCGAGGCTCCCGACCACCACCGCCCACGCGCTTCGTCGAGCGTCGGCCAGCCGCCAGCCCAGGCCGGCATCCATCAGCATGTGCCGGATGCCCGCAAGGACGTGGTGAGCCAGCGCCCAGCCGAGCAGGACCATGCCCAGCCGGGCGGGGGCGGATCCGAGTCCGTTCCGCAGCGACTCGAAGCCTTCCGGCGTGGCGAGCGAGCGCTCGAACAGGATCGCGATGGCCGGCAGCGCGACGACGAGGAGCACGCCCGATATCCGGTGCAGGAAGGACGCGATCGCGCCGATCGGAAGCGCGATCCGGAACAGGTCGAGAAAGACCGGGCGCCGGGTCATGACGCCTTGCCGTCAGGCCGGCCCGCCCCGCGATGGGCCGCCGATGCGCACCACCCGGCGAGGCAATCCTCGCCGCAGAAATGCCTGATGTAGTCGGCCCCTTCGAAGTTAAGGGCGCTGCTCGCCGGGATCGGGCTGTCGCAGTGGCTGCAACGCAGCGGCGTGTCGAGCGCTTCTTGCGAAGGAGTCGGCCCGTGGTCGAGCTTGCAGTCCTTCATCGACCGCTCCCAACGTAGACCGCACAAGATGCACTATAGATACATCAATTGCACGGGGCAAGCCTGCCCCGGCGTGCGCACCGTCACCCGGCATCGACGCGCCGCTCGCGCCACAGCAGGTAGAAGCCGCTGGCGATGACGATGGCCGCTCCGATCACGACTGCCTTGCCCGGCACGTCGCCGAACACCAGGAAGCCGAGCAGCGTCATGTAGAGGATCTGCTGGTACAGGAAGGGCGCCAGCGTGGAGGCCGGCGCGAAGCGGTGCGCGTGCGCCAGGCACAGGTGGCCGGTGCCGCCCGCCAGCCCGGTCAGCGCGATCAGCAGCCATTGCTGCCATTGCGTGGGTGTGACCCAGGCGGGCAGGGCGAAGGGCGCGAGGACCACGACCGCGCCGAGCGCCGACAGCAGGTTGGTCACCGCCGGCGGATCGGTCGCCGCCAGGCGGCGGGTCAGCAGGTTGAAGAGCGCGTAGAGCACCGCGTTGCCCAGCGACAGGAAGATCGCCGGGTGAAAGCCGGCGGTGCCCGGGCGAACGATCACCAGCACGCCCGCGAAGCCCACCAGCACCGCGATCCAGCGCCCGGTGTCCAGGCGCTCGCCGAGCAGCCAGGATGCGAACAGGGCGACCAGGATGGGCACCGCGAACTGGATCGCGCCGGTCTCGGCGAGCTGCAGGTACTGCAGCGCCCAGAAGTTGAGCGCGGTCATCGCGGGCAGCATCGACGCGCGCAGCAGCTGCAGGCCGGGGCGGCGGACCTTGTGGAACTTGCGGCCGCCGGCGCGCGCCATCGGCACCATCATGAAGAGCACGTGCGTCACGAAGCGCAGCCACACGACCTGGAGCACCGGCAGCGAGCCGACCAGCCACTTCGCCGAGGTGTCGAGCACCGCGAAGCACAGGTAGGCCAGCGATGCGATGCCGATGCCCAAGAGCCGGTTGCGGGCGCTGTCGGGGAGGAGCATGCCGAGGCGGCCGAGTGCAGGTTGGGGTGCGAGTCGTCAGGCGGGGGGCGGGGCCGCGGGCGATCGCCCGGGCTCAGGCGCCCGGCCGCGCGATCAGCGCCACGCCGACGCCGATCAGCGCGATGCCCAGCCAGCCGTTCAGCCCGAGGGTCTCGCCGAGCCAGAAGCGGGCGATCAGCGCGTTGATCACGTAGCCGATC
>JBKHVS010000066.1:0-15272 GCA_046569945.1 Gammaproteobacteria bacterium
GCCTCGTTGCTGCCCAGCGAGAGCTTGGCGAGCGGCCGGAAGCCGGTGCCCGCCAGCCAGGCTTCGGCGATCATCCGCGTGCCCGAGCCCTCCTCGCGCAGCACGAAGGGCTCGCCGCGCAGGTCCTCCAGGCGCAGGCGGCGCCGGGACGCGAAGCGGTGCTGCCTGGGGGCGATCACCACCAGCGGGTTGGCCATGAAGACGTGGTCGGCGAGGTCGGCGTCCGCGGGCGGGCGCGCCATCACGTAGAGGTCGTCGCGGTGCTCGCGCAGGCGCGCCAGCACCTGCGCGCGGTTGGCTACCGTGAGCTCGATCTCGATGCCGGGGTGCAGCCGCTGGAACTCGCCGAGCACGCCGGGGACGAAGTACTCGGCGGTCGTCGCGGCGGCGATCTTCAGCCGGCCCCGGCGCAGGCCCTTCAACTCCGCGAGTTCCGCTTCGAGCCGGTCGAGCGCGCTCTCGATCTCGCGCGCGGCCGCGAGGGTGCGCTCGCCTGCCGCGGTGAGGGATTGCTGCCGGCCGGCGCGCTCGATCAGCTGCGCCCCCAGGGTCTCGGCGAGGTCCTTCAGCTGCAGCGAGAGCGCGGCCTGCGTGATGTGCATGCGGGGCGCGGCGCGCGCGAGGCTGCCGTGTTCCGCCACGGAGGAGAAGAGGCGCAGCTGGTGCAGGGAGATGCGCACTTAAGCTCCAGTAAAAGTATGGCTTTAGAAAGTAAAACTTTACCTTGCATACGGGGGCGCTGAAACTTCGGGCCATCACGAACCCCACCAGCGAGGTCAGAATGAACCAGTCCGAAGCGAAGTACGTCTCCCCGATGGGCATCAAGACCGCGGTCACGCTGTGCCGCGGCGACGGCATCGGCCCCGAGATCATGGACGCCACCCTGGCGGTGCTCCAGGCGGCCGGCGCGGCGCTCGAGTTCGAGGAGATCGAAGCGGGCGAGAAGGTCTACCTCGAGGGCATCCATTCGGGAATGCGCCCGCAGGCCTGGGACAGCCTGCGGCGCACCCGGGTGCTGCTGAAGGCGCCGATCACCACCCCGCAGGGCGGCGGCTACAAGAGCCTCAACGTGACCATCCGCAAGACGCTCGGCCTCTACGCCAACGTGCGCCCGGTGACCGCGCTCGCGCCCTTCGTGCCGACGCGGCATCCCGGCATCGACCTGGTGATCGTGCGCGAGAACGAGGAGGACCTTTACGCCGGCATCGAGCACCGGCAGACGGACCAGGTCTTCCAGTGCCTGAAGCTCATCACGCGGCCCGGCTGCGAGCGCATCGTCCGCTACGCCTTCGAGTACGCGCGGGCGAACGGGCGCAAGCGGGTCACCTGCATGACCAAGGACAACATCATGAAGATGACCGACGGGCTGTTCCGTCGTGTGTTCGAGGAGATCGGCGAGGAGTATCCGGACATCGCCCAGGACCACATGATCATCGACATCGGCGCGGCCCGGCTGGCGGACTCGCCGGAGCGCTTCGACGTGATCGTCACGCCCAACCTCTACGGCGACATCTTGTCCGACATCGCGGCGCAGGTCGCCGGCTCGGTCGGCGTGGCCGGCTCGGCCAACGTGGGAGCGCGGATCGCGATGTTCGAGGCCATCCACGGCAGCGCGCCGGACATCGCCGGCAAGGGGATCGCCAATCCGTCCGGGCTGCTGCAGGCCGCAGTGATGATGCTGGTGCACGTCGGCCAGCCGCAGGTGGCTGCGCTCATCGCCAACGCCTGGCGCTGCGCGCTGGAGGACGGCGTGCACACCGCCGACATCGCCGGCGGGCACACCGCGCGGCGGGTGGGCACCGGGGAGTTCGCGCAGGCGGTGATCGACCGCCTCGGGAAGCTGCCGCAGCAGCTGCCGGTGGTGAGCTTCGGTGACGCTGCTGAGGCCGCCACGGCGCTGGGCTCGGCTGCGGGAGCCGATGCCGCGCCGCGCAACTTGCACGCCGGAGTCGACGCTGCAGCCGGAGCCGGAGCCGGTGCACGGCCTGGCCCGAAGCGGGCGAGGCCGGGCAAGGCGCTGGTCGGTGTGGACGTGTTCGTCGACGCGGTCTGCGAGCCCGATGAGCTCGCCTCCCGGCTGCTCCCCGCGGCCGGCGAGGACTTCACCCTGCAGATGATCACCAACCGGGGCGTGAAGGTGTGGCCGGGCGGAATGCCGGAGACGAACTGCACCGACCACTGGCGCTGCAGGTTCCTCGGAAAAGGCCGGCATGCGACCCACGCGGGGGTCATCGGCCTGATGTCGCGCCTGCAGGCCGCCGGCATCGACTTCATCAAGACCGAGCACCTGTGCGACTTCGACGGCGTGCCAGGCTTCGCTGCGGGACACGGTCAGTGAGCCGGGCCGGACAGACCGCCGGGCAGGTTGGCGAAGCAGGCCCCGGCCGGGCCGGTCGGGGCCTGCGTTAGCATCGTCTCTGGTCCACGCGCCGGATCGGCACGTCCGCCCGATCCGGCCCGATTCCAGGGGAGAGCGCCCGATGGCCGGCATCAAGAGGATCGATCACGTCGCGATCGCGGTGCGCGACTGCGACCAGGCAACCGAGCAGTACACGAAGCTGCTGAACGCGAAGCATGTGCGCACCGAGGTTCTGCGCGAGAAGGCCGGCATGGTGAAGGTGGCCTACATGCAGATCGGCGAGAACATCCTCTCGCTGGTGCAGTCGCTGGAGCCGGACGGCTTCATCAACCAGCACATCGACCGCCACGGCGAAGGCCTGCATCACCTGGGCCTGGAGGTGGACGACCTGGAGGGCTTCATCTCGCAGGTGGAGGCCAACGGCTACAGGATTCCGCTGCGCGACGAGTTCAGCAATCGCAGCGAGGTGGTGCTGCGTCCGCGCGACGCGAATGGCGTGGTGCTGCAGGTGCTGCAGTGGAAGGGCGGCAGCGACGCCACGGTGGAGGACCGGATCCAGCGGATCCTGGCGCTGCAGAACCAGCCGGAGTGAGGACGGCGCGGCGCGGCCGTGGGCAGGAAGCCGGCGCGTCGCCTTGTCGTCAGCGCAGCGCGTACCAGGTTCCGCGGCCTTCGCCGTGCTGGTTCAGATGTCCTTGCTGCACCAGGGTGCGGAAATGCTGCTTCAGCGTGTTGCGGCTGCTGCCGGTCAGGCGGATCGCCTCGGCCATGGTGATGCGACCGTGTTCGCGCGTGAATTCGACGATCTGCAGTGCCAGTTCCGGCAGCGCTGCGAGCACCAGCTTCTCGCGTTCCACCTTGCGCTCCAGCCGGCGCACCTGCTGGTCCAACGCACGCAGGAAGAACACCAGCCAGGGCTGCCAGTCCGGCGCGTCGGTGCGGATGGTCCCCTGCGTCTGGCGCAGCGCAAGGTAGTAGGCCTCCTTGTTCTGCTCGATCACGCTCTCCAGAGAGCTGTAGGGCACGTAGGCATACCCGGCGCGCAGCAGCAGCAGGGTGGTCAGAACGCGGCTCAGGCGCCCGTTACCATCCTGGAACGGATGGATCTCCAGGAACACCACGACCCAGATGCCGACCAGCAACAGGGGGTGCAGGCGTCTCGTGGCGAGCTCCTCATTGAACCAGGCAACGAGTTCCGCCATCAGGCGCGGCGTGTCGAAAGGGGTGGCAGTTTCGAACACCACGCCCAGCGGCCTGCCGTCTTCGTCGAACGCGGCGACGCTGTTGGTGGAGGTCTTGTAGTTGCCGCGGTGCCAGGCGTCCTTGTCGCTGTGGATCAGCAGGTCGCGGTGCAGTTGTCGGAGGTGGTTCTCGGTGAGGGGGATGTCCTGCCAGGACGAGAACACGAGCTCCATGACCTCGGCATAGCCGGCGACTTCCTGCTCGTCGCGCGTCTCGAACGACCTGATCTGCAGCTTCGACAGCAGACTTTCCACCTCGCGATCCGACAGCCTGCTCCCCTCGATCCGTGTCGATGACCCGATGCTCTCGATGGTGGCCACCCGCTTGAGCGCCGACAGCCGGTCGGGCGCCAGGGTGCCGAGCGCGCGCCAGGCGCCCTTGAATTCATCGACGCCAGCGATCAGGCCAAGGATCTCCGGGGTGATCTGGAGGGAGTCCGTACGAATCATGGAACCGATGGTACGCCCATTTACACCCAATACAGCGTGGGCGAGGCCCATTTTCAGCCCATTTACACCCATTCAGGGGCGATCCTCCACCCGCGGGACTCGACCAGAGCGCCGCCGCCTACAGCTCCACGTCCCCCGCCAGCATCTCCTTGGCGATCGTCCTGCGCAGGATCTCGTTGCTGCCGTCGGCGATCTGCACCAGGCGCAGCGCGTGGTAGGCCTCGGCCAGGTGCATCTCCGCGGTCATGCCCATGGCGCCGTGGGCCTGCATCGCGCGGTCCACCGCCTGGGTGCACACCTGGGTGGCGAAGGCCTTGGTCATCGACAGCTCCTTGCGCGCGGGCAGGCCGCGGTCGAGCAGCTGCGACACGTTCAGCGCCATCAGGTGTGCGGCGTGCACCTGCATCGCGGCCTCGGCCAGCGGGAAGGTCACGCCCTGGTACTCGGACAGCGCGCTGCCGAAGGCCTCTCGCACCTTGACGTAGTCGAAGGCCTTCTCCAGCGCCCAGCGGGCCGTGCCGACCGAGCGCGCCGAGTTGTAGATGCGGCCGAGGTTGACTCCGAGCATCGCGATCGAGAAGCCCTTGCCGGGGCGGCCCACCAGCTGCCAGGGCTCGACGCGGATGCCGTCGAAGTGCAGCACCGCCTCGTTGCCGCCGGCGCTGTCCCACATGCGGATCACGCGCTGCACGACGAAGCCCGGCGAGCTCGTGGGCACCAGGAAGGCGCTGATGCCGCCGCGGCGCTGCGCGGCCGCCTCTGGATCGGTCACCGCGAACACGATGCAGAACTCCGCGTACGGGCTGTTGGTCGTCCAGATCTTGCTGCCGCTGATGCGCCAGCCCTCGCCGTCGGGCGTGGCGCGCGTCTGCATCATCATCGCGTCCGACCCCGCGCCCGGCTCGGACATGCCGAAGCACATGGTGGTCTCGCCGCTCATGAGGCCGGGCAGGAAGCGCTCGCGCGCCTGCGGCGTGAGCTCGGTGAGCACCGGACTCGGGCCGAAGGCCCAGTGGGAGAGCGCGCTCAGGCCGAGCCAGTACTGGCCGCCGCACAGGTGGAAGACGCGCTCCCAGCCGGCGAACCAGGCGACGTGGCCGAGCCCCTGGCCGCCGATGGATTCCGGCGCGCACATCGCGTAGTAGCCGGCGCGGGCCGAGGCCCGGCGGACCTCGCCGATCAGCTCGAGCACCGGCGCGCTGTAGCGGCCGTCCGCGTCGAAGCAGCGGTGCGGGTTGTCGAGCAGCGCGGCGTGGTCGTGGTGGCGCTGGATCACCTCGGTGCGCACGAAGCGCTCGAGGCCCTCGCGGATGGCCGCGATCTCGGGGGGGTATTCGTAGGCGATGGCGGGCATGGGTATCCTCCTTGCCGTGCATGGTACGGTTGCGGGCGGATCGATCGAGCATCGTCTGCGGCGTTTGGGCGTTCAAGTTTGCGCAGTGCTTGCCTACCGTCTCTTTGACCCACCTGGAGCCCAAGATCGTTTGGCCGACTTGATGCGGAACGACGGTTCTTGTGTAATGAGCCAATCCACGGGGACGAGATGAAGGCTCTCAAGACGCCTCTTGCGAAAGTCGTGCTGGCTGATCCGAAGGCAAAGGATCAGTTGCGTACGTTCATGGCGTCCCGAGGTGCGCAGGCTGTAGTGATCGAAGTCCGAGCTCAAGGCAAGACGCGGCGCGTGACGCCGATCATCGTTCCGAAAGCGACCGCTTAGTCTTCTGAATCCTGGCCGGATGAACGTCGCACTCCCGGCATTAGTGGTGTTCGTTCTCCTGCTCCCAGGGTTCGTTGCACGATCACGCATAAAGCGAGCTGAGCGGTTGTCGCTCGACTACTCGCCCTTTGGTCAGGTCGTGACGGAGGCAGTTGGATGGTCCTTCGTCTTGCATCTGTTGTGGGTCGCCCTTACCCACCTGTTCATGCCCCTTGAGGTTCGCCCTGGTACTACCTTCTAAGCGGAGCGGATTTCGACGAAGGTGATGTGCCCGACTTCATCGTGGTTTCGGCAATCGTCGATGTCGCGGGGGCGCCTTACCTCTACATGGGCGTTCTCGAAGACTACTTTCTCAATGAGGAGGGGGGCCTGGACCGGCTCATCCTGCAGCAGGTCATGCGACGACCGCTGCGCTGCGACAAGCTTCCTGAAGAAAAAGATCGGAACCTGGCGCGGTTCTACCCGATCGACGGCGACTACTTCGTCCTTCGATATTCCGAGGCCATCACCTTGAACGTCGAGTATGTGAAGTTCGAGTCGACCATCGCCGACAGTTCGCGGAGCAGCGAGACACCGGCGGTCGCCGCCGGCTGATGGAGAATCGAGACCCTGAGGCCCGTGCGGGCCGTCGCCAGGCCCTTCACACAGGATCCGCGGACAGCGGCAGGTCGAGCTCCGCGTGAAGCCCCCTGAGCGCCGACGCTCCCAGTGCGATCCTCCCCCCGTACAGCTCGGCCGTCTCGCGGGCGATCGCCAGCCCCAGGCCGGTGCCCGGCGTGCGCTCGTCGGCGCGCACACCGCGCTGGAAGACTTCCGCCCGCTGGGCCTCGGTGAGGCCGGGGCCGTCGTCGTCGATCGTGATGTGCAGGCGGCCGTCGACCGCGGCGGCGCTCACGCGCACCTGCCGGTGCGCCCACTTGCAGGCGTTGTCCAGCAGGTTGCCGATCATCTCGTGCAGGTCCTGGCTCTCGCCGGCGAAGCGCAGCGCGGGGGCGACCGGCGCCAGCGCGATCTCCAACTCGGGGCGGTTCTCGCGATGGGCGTGCACCTTGCGCATCACGCGCACCAGTCCTGCCACGATGGGGGCCACCTCGGTGCGCTGGCCGGGCAGGCCGGCGCTGGACTGGCGGGCGCGTTTCAGCTGCCAGTCCACCTGCCCGCGGATGCTGGCGACCTGTTCGACGAGCTGGCGGGACAGCGTGGCGCGGTCGATGCGCTGGTCCTCGGCGAGGCCGCCGAGCACCGCGAGCGGCGTCTTGATCGCATGCGCCAGGTTGCCGGCGAGCTGGCGGGCGCGTTCGACAACGCGGCGGTTCTCGTCGAGCACGCGGTTGAGGTCGTCCGCCAGGGGTTCCACTTCGGCGGGGAAGCTGCCGGCAAGGCGCTGGGCGCGGCCGCTGCGCAGGTCGGCGATCGCCGACTGCAGGTTGCGCAACGGCTTCAGGCCGAGGTGGACCTGCGCGAGGGCGGCGGCGAGCAGTGCCGCGCCGAGGATGGCGAGGAAGAGAACGAGCAGGCCGGTGAAGCGGGCGACCGCGCTCTGGAGCGCTGCGTCGTCGGCCGCGACGACGAGCCTCCATTCGGAGGCCGGTGTCGCCGGCGTGTCGCGCGCCTGCCGCGCGGGGGGCGCTGGCGCGGCGGCAGGTGCCTGCTGTGTGTCGGTCGCGATGGCCGGCGCGATGCGCACGCGGCGCTCCAGCGCCCGCAGCGATTGGCCGTCGGGGCCGGCGATCTGCCGGTGGACGGCTTCGGCACCCGCAACGGCAGGCAGCTCCAGCCGGAAGTCCCACAGCGATCGCGAGCGCGCAGGCTCCTGCGCTTCGGCTGCCCGTCCGGTCGCCGGATCCAGCCGCTCGATCTGCCAGTACAGCCCCGAGTAGGGCCGGCTCCACCTGGGGTCGCTGAGCGGCGCCTGCAGTTGCGGGCGTTGCTCGGGACCGGGCTCGAAGGCGGCGGTGAGCTGGTCGAGCTGCAGGCGCAGCTGCGCCTCGAACTGGGTTTCGGCGTACTCGCGGAACAGGCCGGCGAGCGACCACCCGGCCACGAGCATCGCGGCCGTGACGGTGAGCAGGGTGGCGCCCAGCAGGCGCCAGCGCAGCGAGCGCGTCGCGAGCCTCATCCGCCGTTTCCGCCTTCAGTGCAGCGCATCCGGTAGCCCAGGCCGCGCACCGTCTCGATGAGCCCGGCCGGCAGCTTCCTGCGCAGCCGCGCCACGAAGACTTCGATGGTGTTGGAGTCGCGCTCGAAGTCCTGCGCGTAGAGGTGCTCGGTGAGCTCGCTGCGCGACACGGTCTGGTCCGCGTGGTGCATCAGGTAGGACAGCAGGCGGAATTCCTGCGCGGTCAGCGCCACCTGCTGGCCGTCGACCGCGACGCGGGCGCTGCGGGTGTCCAGCGACAGCGGCCCGCAGCTCAGCACCGGCGTGGCGATGCCGCTGGCGCGCCGGATCAGCGCGCGGATGCGCGCCAGCAGCTCCTCGGTGTGGAAGGGCTTGGTCAGGTAGTCGTCCGCGCCGGCGTCGATGCCTGCCACCTTCTCCTGCCACTGGTCGCGGGCGGTGAGGATCAGAACCGGCGCGGCGACGCCCTCGGCGCGCCAGCGGCGCAGCACGCTCAGGCCGTCGACCACCGGCAGGCCCAGGTCCAGGACGACGGCGTCGTAGGGCTCGGTGCCGCCGAGGAACCAGGCGTCGCGCCCGTTGCCGGCGTGGTCGACCGAGTAGCCCGCGGCCAGCAGCGCGGCCTGCAGCTGCGCTGCGAGCGTGGGCTCGTCCTCGACCAGCAGGATCCGCATCAGCGCCTGCTCTCGCGAGAGTCGATCACGGCGGCGTCCTTGGCGTCGACGTCCAGCTTCAGCAGCTTCCCGTCGGACTGGAGGATCTTGATCTCGTAGATCCAGCGTCCGCGCTCGCGTTCGAGCTCGACTTCCATCACGTCGCCGGGGTGCTTGCGGGCGACGCTCTCCAGGATCTTCGGCAGGGGCTGGATCTCGCCGGCGACCAGCGCGGCGCGCGCCTTGTCCATGTCCGCGAAGGCGGCGGTGGCGGGAATGGCGATGGCGATCGCCAGGAGTGCGGTGTTCAGGGTGCGTTTCATGCCTTGCTCCGATGGTGGTGCCCGGGCGCGCCGAAGACGGTCCGCCGGGGCCTGGCCTGCGAAGGCGGGCCGTGGCGGGAGTGTCCGGCGCGGCGGCTGAACGCCGGATGAACGCCGCGTTCAGCTGCTGTACAGGCCGGGCCGCGCAGCATGGCCGTCGTGAAAGCGAAGCGCTGCCCGCCAGCGATCGCCCATCGGACCCGAAAGCGTACCGCGCTTTGAACCAACAGGAGGCCCCGGATGATTCCCGACACCCTTGCAGGCAATGCAGCCGGCGCGATGAAGCAGCACCCCGCGCCCGTCCGCCCCGTCATCGGCCTGCCGATGCGCATCTTCCACTGGGCGCTGGCCCTGTCCTTCACCGGCGCCTGGCTGACGGCGGAAGCCGACGGCCTGCGCGAGGTGCACACCGTGCTCGGCTACACCATGGCGGGCCTGCTGGCCTTCAGGCTGGTGTACGGGCTGGTGGGGCCGAAGCGCGCGCGCCTGTCCGCCCTCTACGGTCGGGCCGCTGGCCTGCCGCGCTGGCTGCGTGGAGCGTGGCAGGCGGCGAAGACACTCGGGCGGCCGGGATTGCCGTCCGGACCGAAACTGAACTGGTCGCAGGGCCTGGGCGTGGCCACCGGCGCGATCCTGGCCGCGATGCTCGCGATGGTCGCGCCGCTGGTGCTGTCCGGGCTGGCGACGCTGGACGAGTGGGGAGGGCACCGGGTCGCCGAGCTGACCGAGGAAGTGCACGAATTCTCCGGCAGCCTGCTCCTAGGCCTGGTGCTGTCGCACCTGGCGCTGCTGGCAGTGCTGAGCGTGCTTCGCCGCAGGAACGAGGCGACCCCGATGATCAGCGGCCGGATGCCGGGCGGCGCAGGGCAGCGTATCCATTAGACTTCCCGGCTCCGCCAACCGGGGTGCAGCCAGGCTCATCGCTTGCGCCCGGGGGCTCTGCAGGTGTCCGGATGAGCAGGCTTAGCGCAAGAGACTTTCCCGGCTGGCTCGCTCAGGCAGCCTCCAGGCCTGCCCTGGTCGCGCTGGCGCTGCTGGCGTTCTGCCTGGCCCTGCACCACGGGGCCCTGTCGGCGGGCTGGCGCTTCGACGACGGCCCCCTGCTGTACTTCGTCGCGAAGTTCTCGCCCTGGGAGTACTTCTCCAGCCCGGAGGTGATGCGGCAGCAGTCCTGGGCGTCCCTCACGCCCTGGAACGCGCTGTTCTACGAGCTGGGGCTGCCGTTCTCCGGTCTCGACCCGCGCGGGCACTACGCGCACCTGCTCGCGGTCATCTGGCTGAGCTCGGTGGCGACCTGGTTCCTGCTGCGCCTCTGGCTGCCGGGGGCGGCCGCGTTGGCCGGGGCGGCGCTCTACCTGGCGATGCCGGCCACCGGCGCGGTCGGCCGGATGCTGATGACCGGGCACTACGCCTACGGTCTGCTGTTCTCGGTGCTCTCGCTGTACCTGTTCGCGCGAGGCGTGCGGGAAGGGCGCAAGGGCCTGTCGCTGGCCGCGGCGCTGTTCTACGCGTTGGCCTGCCTGTGCAAGGAGCTCTATCCGCCGCTCATCGCCGCGATGCTCCTGCTTCCGGTGGGCACGTTCAGGGAGCGGCTGCGGCACCTGCCCGCCATGCTGGCCGCCGCCGCCGCGTACGCGGCGTTGCGGCTGACGGTGCTGCAGGGGGTCAACACCTATGCGCGTCCGCCGCTGGACGGAGGATTGTCCGCAGGCGAGATCGGCAGGCAGTTCCTCGATGCGCTGTTCGGGGCCGGCTGGCCCGGCGCGCTCGGCATCCTGGCCGCGCTGCTGGCGCTGCTCGTCGCGGTGTTCAGTCCCCGGCAGCGCGTGGCCTGGGGCTTCGTGCTGGTGTTCCTGCTGCTGGCCGTGCTGCCCATCCTCGGCATGGCGCGGATGGGCTTTGCGGACCTCACCGCATCGCGCCTGCTCTACCTGCTGAGCTGGTCGCTTGCGGTCGGGATTGCCTGGTCGCTGGGGCGGAGCCGTGTGTTCGGCGCCTTCCTGCTCGTCGTGGCGGTGGCGCTGGCCCTGGGGCAGCAGGGCACGGCCAGCCACATCGATGCTGCCGCCCGCCCGCTCGAGGCGCAGTACCGCTTCGTGGCCGAACCTCGGCCGGACGCCTTCCTGCTGCCGCCGGGCTTCGCCTACGTCGGCTACCTGGAGTCGATGCGCGAGGCGTCGCTGCGGCTTGGCCGCGCGCAGCTGCCCGCGGTGCTGAAGTCGGAGGACGAGCTGGCGCGGATCGGCGGAGACTCCGGAGCGAGGGTCTTCCACTGGAGCCCGGACTGCGGCTGCGTGGCGCCGATGGGCGCGGGCAGCGAAGCCTTCCTGCGCGAGCATCGTGCCATGCTGGAAGCCGGGATCGGCAGGACGCTGCGGCTGATCGTGGAGATCGAGGACCATGGCATCCGCAAGCTGCTGCGCTGGAAGTTCGCCTCCGAGCATCCCGGCAGCTTCGAGCTCCACCTGATCGAATACATGCGCTACGCGGTGCCCCCAGAGGGCGAGATCCCCTTCGGCATGGACGTCACCGCGCCGCGCAATGCCGAGCTGCACCTGCGCGTGCAGCTGCGCTCGCCCGAGGGCTGGCTGGCGCGGTCGCCGGTGCTGACGATCCACCCGGGGAGGGCGAGCCGCGTCGAGTGGGCCGGGCCGTCCGCGAGAGAATGATGGGCAGGAGGTCGCCGGTGCGTGCAGGGGACCGATGAGAACGGGAGGCCGCAGATGACGAAGTCAGGATCGAGGCTCGTGCTGGCGGCGCTGGTTGTGGCGGCGCTGGCGCTCGGCGCGTGGTGGTACTGGTCGCCCCACCTGGCGATGCGTTCCATGCTGGAGGCTGCACAGCAGCGCGACGCGGAACGCTTCAGCCGCTACGTCGACTACCCGCGGGTGCGCGAGAGCCTGAAGGGACAGTTCGGCGCGCGCGTGGGCGAGCTGGCAGGCGCCGGCCGGGACGACGATGCCGGCCGAGCGATCTCCGCGCTGGGCTCGCTGCTGGCGACCGCTCTGGCCGACCGCTTCATCGACGCCATGGTGCGGCCCGAGGTGGTGATGCGCGCGATGACCGAGGCGAGGATGCAGGCGCCGCCGGGGCGCGAGCAGCGGGCGCCGGGCGACGGAGGGCGGGAAGACGGGCAGGCGGGCAGGCGCGATGAGGGCCGACGCGGCGACGGTGGCGACCGCCCCGGGCGCGCGGAGGGCGACGGACGCGCGTCAGGTGAGGGCGGTGGCGAAGGAGACGGAGACGGCGCCTCCCGCGAGCGAACGCGCCGCGACGTCGACTGGCGCTTCGAGCGCAGCGGCGTCGACCGCATCGTCGCGTGGGGCGGGCGGCCCGGCACCGGGCTCGAGGAGCGCACCGGCTTCGTCTTCGAGCGCAGCGGGTTCGCCACCTGGAAACTGACCGAGATCCTGCTGCCGTGAGGATGATCGATTGCGGACGTCGACGGCGGAAGGCGCGCTTGAACGGATGGTGCAAGCGTCCGATTCAACGGGGGAAACCAGTGGGCTTGCTGCGGACATCGGGGCGGACATGAGCACGGCCCGGAATCGGGGTCCAGGCGCTCCAGCGATGGAGCCCGCACCGGCGGGTGCGCTGCTGGCCGCTGGCCATCGCCACGGGCTCGCCCAGCCCGCGCTCACCGTGGTCTTGCGGATGACGGCCACTGGGGACCCCAGGCATGCGCTGCCGCGGATCGACCAGTGGTTGCGCGAGGCGCTGGGCATCGACATGGCTGCAGTTGGCGAACCTCGCCTTGCGCCGGGCGTGCGTGCCCCGACCGGGGCCGTTCTGCTGGCCTGGCGGCTGCTGTTGCTCGCGGGCGAGCTGCTGCGGCTGGTCAGGCTGCCCTCCTTCGAGCCAGGGTGCGTGCTTGGGCTGGAACCGGAGCGCGGCAGGCCGGGCAGCTGGCGGCTGGCTGCGGCGGTGCCGATGGTCGAGGAGATGCCGCGGCTCGTGCACGACGCGGCCTACTCGAAGGCGAGCGCCTTTGTCGACTGGATGCAGCGGACGCCGTGCACTCCGCCGAACGCGGCTGTGCTGCACGCGAGGGTGGAGGATGAATTCCTGCGCGCGCTGAAGGACCGGGTTCCCGGCGGGCTGTCGACGATTCCCATCCTCGAGGCTGCGTACCGGCGGGGCATTCCGTTCCGGCACCTCGGCGGCGGCGCCTACCAGTTGGGCTGGGGCCGCAACTCGCGGCGCGTGGAGCGGGGCGCAGTCGACCTGGACTCTGCGATCGGCGCAAAACTCTCGCATGACAAGCGGCTCACGGCGCAGGTGCTGCGTGCCGCGGGGCTGCCGGCCCCGGTGCACCTGCAGGTGCGCTCGGCGGATGTTGCGCTCGACGCTGCCAGGCGGCTTGGCTGGCCGGTGGTGATCAAGCCGGTGGACCGCGACCGCGGCGAGGGCGTCACGGTGAACGTGGCCGACGAGCCGGCGCTGCGCGCTGCCTGCGCGGCCGCGTTCGCGCTCTCGCCCCGGGCGCTGGTCGAGCGGCAGGTGCCGGGAGTGTGCCACCGGCTGCATGTTGCCGGCGGGCGCCTGCTGATCGTCTCGCGACGCCTGCCGAAGTCGGTGAAGGGCGACGGCAGGCGCACCGTTGCCGAGCTGATCCGCGCGGCCAACGAAGAAGAGGAATGCAAGCCGCCGTGGAGCCGCCTCAAGCCCTACCCGGACGACGCGCTGGCGCTGGACTCGCTGCGCGCGGCAGGCCTGGCGCTGGATTCCGTCCCGCAGGAGGGGTGCTGGGCGCCGCTGCGGCCGATCCAGTCGGTGGCCTGGGGCGGCGTGGTCGAGGACTACACCGGCACGATCCATCCCGACAACGTCGAGCTCGCGCTTCGCGCGGCCGAGGCACTGGGCCTGTCGGCCGCCGGCGTCGACGTGATCTCCGAGGACATCCGCGTGCCGTGGCACGAGAGCGGCGCGATCGTCAACGAGGTCAACTACGCGCCGCAGACCACGCCCAGCGCCGCCGGCCGGCACATGCTCGAGTCCTTCCTCGACCGCTACTGCCCGGAGAACGGCCGCATCCCGGTGGAGGCTGTGATGGGCGGCGCCTCGGCGCTCGCGCTGGCCCGGGCGCGCCGGCAGGAGCTGAGCGACCAAGGCGTGGCCTGCTATCTCGCCGCGGCCGAAGGCTGCCTCGATCCTGTCGGAGCGCCGGTTCCGCTGGCGGCTGGCAGCCTGTTCGACCGCGTCCGCGCGCTGCTGATGCGCCCCGACGCGGGCGCGCTGGTGGTGGCCGTGCAGACCGGCGACTGGCTGCGCAGCGGCCTGCCGGTCGACCGTTTCGACCGGGCCACCGTCCTGGACGAAGCCTTGCTGCCCTCGGCCGCGGGGGGTGAATCGGACGAGCCGGCGCGGCGGAGGCTTGCGGGGATGCTGCGCGCGGCGGCGGCGGCAGGCGGCTGATCAGCGCCCGGAGGCCATCCAGGCACGCGCTGCGGACATCAGTGCCTCGCCGGTGGCGGTGAGCCTGCCGTGGCGGCGCACCACCTCTTCGCCCGCGGCGAAGTTGCGTGCGTCGGCCTCGCGCGCGGCCCGGGCCTCGTCGCAGCCGGCGGCATCGAGCAGGCCGCTCTCGAGCAGCTGTCCCATCGCCCAGTGCATGCGCGCCGACACGTAGGTGGCGTGGTAGATCCCGTCCATGGGACGCGGGTCGATACGCAGCGGCGACGGGTAGAGCTCGTCGTCCTCGTTCAGCACCAGCGCTTCCTCGGCGGCGAAACCGTAGAGCAGCATGTGCGCGCTCTCGTGGGCGAGCACCTCGAGCAGTCCCACCGGGCTGCGCGGCAGGCCCACGTTCAGGAACAGCGCCCCCCAAAGCATGTAGCAGGAGCCGCCGTCGAACTGGTAGCCCTTGCGCTCTTCGCCCGACACCATCACCAGCTCGGACACCAGTGCGTCGAACTCGCTGGCCAGCGCGGGCGTCGCTGCGCGCATCAGCGCCATCGCCTGCGGCAGCTCCTGCTCGAAGCGCGCGACGCGTTCCGGCGACGGCGGCAGGATGATGAAATCCGAGCCCGGCTCGCAGCCCATCATTCGCGAGTAGCGCTCGCGGTGCGTGGCGAGGCCGGGATGGTCGAAGGGCACGACGTGGGTCGTGCCCTGCAGTGGGCGCTCTTGCGCAAGCGCTTCGAACAGGGCTTCGGCGTCGGCCAGTCGGTCCTCCGACAGGGCGATGACGAGGTCGGAGTAGAGCCCGAAGGTGGACGGGGGCAGGCGCTCGCCCGCGGCCAGGACCCGGGACAGCCCCGCAATGGCGGGAGCGTCGAAGCGGACGTGGCCTTCGCAGCGCTCGGCGATGTGCTCGATGCTCTCGCCGAGCGAGCGGCGCATCCGGAGGTCGAGTGCATGGGCCCTCGTGCCGTCTGGCGCGAAGCTGTAGTCGTCGATGGGATTCACGA
>JBKHVS010000067.1:0-15037 GCA_046569945.1 Gammaproteobacteria bacterium
CGCTGACCGACTTGTTGGAGATGATCGAGCGGCCGAGGTCGCCCTGCGCGACGCGGCCGATGTACTCGACGAACTGGACCGGGATGGACCGGTCGAGACCGAGCTCCTTGCGGATCTCGGCGACGACCTCGGGCCGGGCGTCAGGACCGGCAATGATCTGCGCGGGATCGGTGGGAACGATCTGCAGCAGCGCGAAACAGAGGAACAGCACGCCGATCAGCGCGGGCAGCGATACGAGCAATCGCCGTACGATCAATGGTCCCACCAGGAGTCTCCTAGAATACGTTTGTCTCGAGGCTGAGAGTCTTGTCAGGTAGCGTCAATCAGGGGTCTCACGACGTTTCCGCCCCCGCCGTCGGAATCGGAACGAGCGGCTGCGCGGGTCGATCGACGCCCGGGCGCCTTACGGGCGAACGAGGGACGGGATCGGCGGACACGACAGGGAACGAGACGGCCGCGGACAGGGCGCAGGACGCGCGCGATGCAGCGGACGTCGGCAAGTCCGGCGGGACCCGGAGTCAGGACGGAGGATGGAGCAGCGCAGAAGGGGGGAGCGGTGAAGCAGTGAAGTGCAGAAGCGCAGCCGCAGTGAAGCGCAGAAGCGCAGCAGCGGTGAAGCGGTGAAGCGCAGAAGCGGTGAAGCGGGCGGGAGGGCCTGCGGACCGGCGCCGTGGAGACCGGCCCGGACGCCGGCGGCAGGAGACTGCCGCCGGCGCCGCGCCTGCGGGACCCACGAGGCCCCGCAGGCGAAGCGGAGAATCAGACCCGCTCGATGATGATCGCGGGCGCCATGCCGCCGGCCGCGCACATCGTCACCAGCCCGCGGCGCAGGTCGCGGCGCTCGAGTTCGTCGAGCAGCGTGCCGATCAGGATGGAGCCGGTGCCGCCGATCGGGTGCCCCAGCGCCATCGCGCCGCCGTTGACGTTGACCTTCTCGCGGTCCAGCTTCAGGTCGCGGATGAACTTCTCGGCCACGACCGCGAAGGCTTCGTTGATCTCCCACAGGTCGATGTCCTCGACCTTCAGGCCGGCCTTGGCCAGCGCCTTGCGCGCCGCGGGCACCGGTGCGTTGAGCATCAGCGTCGGGCAGTCGCCGACGTTGGCCATGGCGACGATGCGGGCACGCGGCTTGAGGCCGTTCTTCTTGGCGTACTCGGGCGAGGCGAGCAGCACTGCGCCGGCGCCGTCGACCACGCCCGACGAGTTGCCGGCATGGTGCACGTACTGGATGTCCAGGCCCGGGTACTTCTGCAGGATCAGGCCCTTGTAGGTGGTGCCCTTGTCGTCCAGCGGCATCTCGGCGAGCGCCGGGAACGCGGGCTTGAGCGAAGCCAGGCCCTCGAGCGTGGTGCCCGGACGGGGGAACTCTTCATGGTCGAGCGCGAGGCTGCCGTCGGCCTTGAACACCGGGACCAGGCTCCTGCTGAAGGCGCCCTCGGCGATTGCCTTGGCGGCGCGCTGCTGGCTCACCAGCGCGAGCTCGTCCAGCGCCTGGCGGGGGATGCCCTCCAGCGTCGCGATCGCGTCGGCGCACACGCCCTGGTGCGACTGCGGGTGCCTGGCGCGCAGGCGCAGGTTGCCCGCGTCCATCATGCTCGGGCCGTCGTTGGGGTTGCGCTGGCCGGTGAACGACATCATCTCGGTGCCGCCGGCGATCATCAGGTCTTCCATGCCCGACATGATCGAGGAGGCCGCGAGGTTGACCGACGTGATGCCCGAGCCGCAGAAGCGGTCCAGGGTGACGCCGCTGGCCTTGGTGTCGTAGCCGGCGTCGAGCAGGGCCATGCGGGCCATGTCGTTGCCCTGCACGCCGCGCTGGGAGCTGCAGCCCCAGATGACGTCGTCGACTTCCGCGGTCTTCAGGTTGTTGCGCTCGGCCAGGGCCTTGAGCACGGTGGCCGCGAGATGCTGCGGATGCATGTCGGCGAGCGCGCCTTTGCCGACCTTGCCGATGCCGCGCGGCGTGCGGCAGGCGTCGATGATGAAAGCTTCGGGCATGGAGAACCTCCAGGAGAGTGAAAGGACGGCCGACGGTCGACCGAATGCAGGAATTCCGTGCTCCGGGCCTGAGAGGGCCCTTGCGGACGCGGATAACCCGACATGATGCCACCAGCGGGCGGCCGTCCGCCGGCGGGCCTCGCCCGGTGCGTCCGCGCGGGGGCCTCCCGGAGCCGGCCGAGGATCAGCGGGAACCGTTTTCGGAACCCTGCGCCCGGGCGCCGGTGCCGCGCACCCTGCAGCTCGCGGTTTAAGCTGCACGCATCCACCACGCGGGAGCCGCGCATGCAAGCCTCGTTCACCCTCCTCCTGCCGCCGGGCGGAAGTCCGGCCCGCCTGGCGAGGCGGATCGCCGCCGCAGCCCTGGCAGTCATGCTGGGCGCCTGCGCGTCGGCGCCGCAGCGGGCCCGCGACGACGGCCTCGAGCGATGGGCCTCGTCGGCGCACCGCTCCCCGGCCAACGTCGCACGCGACCCGCACCGGCATCCGGTCGAGACGCTGCGTTTCCTCGGGGTGCGCGAGGACAGCACGGTCGTCGAGATCCTCCCCGGCAGCGCCGGCTACTACCTGGAGATCCTCGCGCCCTGGCTGCGGGAGAAGGGACGCTACGTGGCGGCCGGGCGCGACGAGACCGCACCGCCCCGCTACCGCGCGGACCACGAGCGGATGGTGGCGCGGCTGGCCGCGGAGCCGGCCCTCTACGACCGGGTCGTGGTCACGAAATTCAACGGCGATCGCCACGACGTTGCGCCCCCCGGCAGCGCGGACTTCGTCCTGACCTTCCGCAACCTGCACAACTGGATGGAGCGAGGCGAAGCGCAGGCGGCGCTGCGCGCCTTCCACCGCGCGCTGAAACCGGGCGGCGTGCTCGGGGTCGTCGACCATCGCGCGCGCACGGACCTGTCGGAGAAGGCGCAGATGCGCGACGGCTACGTCCGGCAGGACACCGCCATCGGGCTCATCGAGAGCGCCGGCTTCAGGCTGGTGGCCAGCTCGGAGGTGAACGCGAACCCGCGCGACGAGAGAAGGCATCCGGAGGGTGTCTGGACGCTCCCGCCGAGCTACCGCCTCGGCGACCGGGATCGCGACCGCTACCGGGCCATCGGCGAGAGCGACCGCTTCACGCTGAAGTTCGTGAAGCGCTGAGTCCGCCGCCGGCCCGGCTGCAGACTCAGCCCCTGCCCTTGACCTTGCCGTAGATGAACAGGACCACCAGCGCGCCGACCACCGACGCGATGAAGCCGGCGCCGGCGCCCGGCGGGTACAGGCCGATCGCCTGGCCTAGGAAGCCCGCCACGAGCGAACCGACGATGCCGAGCACCGCAGTCAGTATGATTCCCAGGTTCTGTGAACCCGGCATCACCGCGCGCGCCACCAGCCCCACGATGAACCCCACGACGATCATCCATACGATCTGCATCTTGCTTCCTTTTTCGAGCCGAAGCCCTCAGGGTAGAGGACTCCTGCGCCCGGCGCCAACCGTGGCGCCGCAGCCACCCGGCTTCACATTCCTGCAAACCGCCGATGTCATGGCTGCGCCCGCCTGAGCACGCAGCCCGACCGGCCATTCCGACCGGAGCCCACATCATGCTGAAGAGCGCAGACGAAACCGCCCTCCTCGAGCGCGCCGCGGAGTTCGCCCGCCAGGTCGTCGCCGTGCAGGCGCCCGCCTGGGAGCGAGAGCGCCGGATCGGCCGCGAGGCCGTGCTCGAGGCCGCCCGGCTGGGCCTCACGGGGCTCGAGGTTCCCGAGGCCTGGGGCGGGCTCGGCATGTCCTTCTCCTGCAAGGCCCGGCTCGCCGACATCCTGGGCGCGGCGGACTTCGGCTTCACGATGTCGCTGCTGAACACGCACAACGTCGCGGCCAAGCTCGCGCGCGAGGCGCCGCCCGAGGTGGCGCGCCGCTACGTGCCGGGGCTGCTCGACGGCAGCCTGCTCGGCTGCACCGCGCTCACCGAGCCCGGCGCGGGCTCGGACTTCGCAGCGATCTCCACCCGTGCGACGCGCACCGCGGACGGCTGGCGCATCGACGGCGCCAAGGCCTGGATCACCAACGCCTCGGATGCCGACGTGGCCGTGCTCTACGCGCAGACCGAGCCCGGCTCCGGCGGCCGGGGCATCGCAGGCTTCGTCGTCGACGCCCGGCGGGCCGGATTCGTGCGCGAACCCGCCTTCCAGCTCGCCGGCCAGCATGCGATCGGCACCGGCGGCTTCAGGCTCGAGGGCTACCTCGCCCATGACGACGAGATGCTGCAGCCGCCCGGGCGCGCCTTCAAGGCGGCGCTGGGCTCGATCAACGGCGCGCGCACCTACATCGCGGCGATGAGCTGCGGCATGACCGCGGAGGCGCTGCGGGTGGCCAGCGCCTACGGCGAGCGGCGCCACACCTTCGGCGAACCCCTCGCCGCCCACCAGGGCTGGCGGTGGCGCCTGGCCGAAGCCTCGAGCGAACTCGCCGCCTGCCGGCTGCTGGTGGAACGCGCCGCTGCAATGATCGACGCCGGCGAGGATGCCCAGCTGGCCAGCGCGCAGGCCAAGCTGCTGTCGACCCGCATGGCCGAGCGCCAGCTGCATGCGCTGTCGCAGGCGATGGGCGCCGAGGGGCTGCGCGAGACCCACCCCTTCGGCCGCCACCTGATCGGCGCGCGCGTGGCGAGCTTCGTCGACGGCTCCACCGAGATGCTGCTCGAGCGCATCTCGGCAGTGCTGCGCAAGGACGGCTGAACTCAGGACACCCGGACCATCCGCTTGCCGAGGTTCTCGCCGGCGAGCAGCCCCACGAGGCCCGCCGGCGCGTTCTCCAGCCCCTCGACGATGTCTTCCTTGACCTTGAGGCGGCCCTCGGCGACCCATTTCTGCAGATCGGCGAGCGCCTCGGCGGAGCGGGGCATGAAGTCGTACAGGATGAAGCCCTGCAGCGTGAGGCGCTTGGTCACGATCAGTCCCGGCACGCCGCGCGGTCCGTGCGCCGGAGGCTTGCCGTCGTACTGCGAAACCGCGCCGCAGCAGGCGATCCGGCCGTGCAGCTTCATCTGGAACAGGCAGGCCTCGAAGATGTCGCCGCCGACGTTGTCGAAGTAGACGTCGATGCCTTCCGGCGCGGCGGCCTTCAGGTCCTTGTAGAGGGACCCGGCCTTGTAGTCGACGGCAGCGTCGAAGCCCAGCTCGGCGGTCAGCGCCGCGCACTTGGCGGGCCCCCCCGCGATGCCGACCACCCGCGCGCCGCGGATCTTCGCGATCTGCCCGACCAGCGAGCCCACCGAACCGGCCGCCGCGGACACCACCACCGTGTCGCCGGCCTTCGGCCGCCCGACCTCCAGCAGCCCGAAGTAGGCGGTCAGCCCCGCGATCCCGTAGACGCTGAGCAGGTGCGTGAGCGGCTCGAGCCGGGGCAGCGTCTGCAGGCCCTTCGCGGGGAGCGCCGCGTATTCCTGCCAGCCGGTGTCGGCGAGCACCAGGTCGCCGGCAGCGAAGCCGGGCGCCCGCGATTCGACCACCTCGGCCAGCGCATGGCCGGCCATCACGCTACCGGACTCGACGGCGGAACGGTAGGTCGCGCCCTGCATCCAGGCGCGATTGGCGGCGTCGAGCGACAGGTAGCGCACGCGAACGAGCACCTCTCCCTCGCCCGGGGCGGGCATCGGCGCCTGGTGCAGCCGGAAATGGCCGACCTCGAGCTTGCCTGACGGGGACTCGGTCAGCAGGACCTGGCGGTTCGTGGGGGCGGACATGGCGGGGCTCCTATTTGTTGGCCTGTGCGCGAGCATACGGGCTGGCCGGCCGCAACGGTTCCGAAAGCCGCCCTGCGCTGAGGGTCCGGGCACCCGCCGGCCTGTAGGATTCCCGGGGATCTGCGCCGCCCGTCGGCGCCCCGCCGCGACGGCGCCCCAGAAGCGCCGCACCAGTATCGAACACCTCGGAGACAAGCTTGAACCCTCTGCCCCTGAACGGAATCCGCGTGCTGGACTTCGGCCGCTACATCGCCGGCCCCTATTGCGCCGCCCTGCTCGCCGAGTACGGCGCGGACGTGATCCGCATCGAGAAGCGCAGCGGCAGCGAGGACCGCTACACTGCCCCGATCACGCCCCAGGGCGAGGGCGGCCTCTTCATGCAGATGAACCGGAACAAGCGCTGCCTGACGCTGGACCCGATGAGCGAGGGCGGCCGCGAGGTCGTGCGCCGGCTCGTGGCCACCACCGATGTCGTCGTCGCCAACCTGCCTCCGCAGGCGCTCGCGCAGATGGGCCTGGACGACGACGCGCTGCGCGCGATCAAGCCCGACATCATCCTCACCACCAGTTCCGCCTTCGGGTCGCAGGGCCCGATGAGCAGCTACGTCGGCTTCGACGGGGTGGGCCAGGCGATGTCCGGGGCGGTCTACATGACCGGCGAGCCCGGCCAGCCCTATCGCGCGGCAATCAACTGGGTGGACTTCGGCACGGCGCTGCACTGCGCGCTCGGCACGCTGGTCGCGCTGATGGAGCGCTCGCAGAGCGGCCGCGGCCAGAAGATCGAGGGCTCGCTGCTCGGCACCGCGCTGTCGCTGAACAACTCCTCGCTGATCGAGCAGGCGATCGCCGCGCCCAACCGCGTGCCCACCGGCAACCGCGGCCAGACCGCCGCACCGGTCGACATCTACCGCACGAAGGACGGCTGGCTGCTGTGCCAGGTGGTCGGCCAGCCCCTGTACAAGCGATGGGTTGAGCTGATGGGCGAGCCCGAGTGGCTGACCGACCCCCGCTTCAAGGACGACGAGTCGCGCGGCCTGCATGTCGTACTGATCAGCGAGCGCATGAGCCGCTGGTGCGCGGAACGCAGCAACGACGAGGCGATCAGGGCGCTGGGCGAGGCGAAGATCCCCTGCGGGCCGGTGCTCTCCCCGCAGCAGGCGCTGGACCATCCGCAGACCGCGGCGCTGGGCTTCTACCAGCCGGTGGACTACCCGGGGCTGCCGAAACCCGCGCCGATCTCGGCGGTGCCGCTGCGCATGACCGTGACGCAGGGCGGCATCAGGCACCGCGCGCCGACGCTGGGCGAGCACACCGACGAAATCCTGGCGGAGCTGGGCTATGACGCCGCGGCGATCGCCGCCTTGCGCCAGGCCAAGGCGGTCTGACCGACTCGCGGGGAGCACGTCGGTGCGGTGGATCCACCTCGGTGCGGTGGGTGCAGGCCGATGGAACGGGTCCGGGCGTCAGCCCGCCGCACGCCTGCGGCGCCTGACCGCCGGATGCGCCCGCTCCGGTTCGGCTGGCTCGTGCGCACGCAATGCGAACGGATTCACCACCCGCAGGCCACCGAAGCGCATGCCGTCCTGCAGGTCTTCGCTCAACAGCACCTCACATTCCGACTCGATCGCTGCCTGCACCACCAGGGCGTCCCAGAGGGAAATGCCGTAGCGCGTCGCCAGGCCGACTGCGCGGACCACGAAGCCTGCGCTCGACGGAACCACCCGCTCCTGAGCAAGCGTGGCGATCATCTCCTCCGCGTCCGCCGGTGCGAGCAGTCGGCGCCTCGACAGGGTGACGTACAGCTCCTGAAGCACCTGGGTGCTGATCACCAGGCTCCGATCGAGCAGGTGCGAGGTGACCAGTTCGACGGCGACCGCATGCTTCGACGGCTCGGACGCGTCGACCAGATAGACGAGCACGTTGGTGTCGAAGAACGCGCTCATGGTTCGGTGCGCCCGCGGCCCCGCCGGAGCGCATGCCCGACCAGGCCGCGCTCCTGCATGACTTCCTCATAGAAGCGCTCGCGCCCTGGCCAGAGAGTCCCTCCATCCGTGCCCTGCGCGGGACGTGCACGCATGGCGATGGCGCGAAGCTTCTCGATTCGTCCCTGCACCTCCTGGTCGGCCTGCGCGAAACGTGCAATCGCTTCCCGGCAGACCTCGTTGACGCTGGTGCCCTGCTCCGCCGCCTTGACCCTGGCAGCCTGCAGGAGCCGGTCGTCGATGACGATGGTGAGATTTGCCATGCGGCCCCCAATGCAACACGGGATCAGTGTAACACTGATCCCGTGTCATCGAACCGGCCCTGGGCGCCCCCAGGATCTCAGACCGGAGGCCTTGCCGTCACTCGAACGGCACTTCCTTCCACCACGGGAAGAAGTCGGGCATGTCCGAGGACACCTTGTTCGGGTACACCGGCTTGCGCTTCTCCAGGAAGGAGCTCACGCCCTCCTTCGCGTCGGCGGCCTTGCCGCGGGCCTGGATCGCGCGGCTGTCGATCCGGTGCGCGTGCATCGGGTCGTCGGCGGCAGCGAGGCGCCACAGCATCTGGCGGGTGAGCGCCACCGACACCGGCGCGGTGTTGTCGGCGATCTCGCGCGCCAGCGCGCGGGCCGCCGGCATCAGGTCCTCGGGCGCGTGCAGCGAGCGCACCAGGCCGCGCTGCAGCGCCTCCTCGGCGTTGAACACGCGGCCGGTGTAGCACCACTCCAGCGCGGTCTGCATGCCCACCGCGCGGGCCAGGAACCAGGACGATGCAGCCTCGGGAACGATGCCGCGGCGGGAGAACACGAAACCGAAGCGGGCGGTGGTGGAGGCCAGCCGGATATCCATCGGCAGCTGCATCGTGACGCCGATGCCCACGGCCGCGCCGTTGATCGCGCCGATCACCGGCTTGAGGCTCTGGTAAATGCGCAGCGTGGTCATCCCGCCGCCGTCGCGGTAGATGCCGTTGACCATGTTCTCTTCGCGCGAGGCTTCCTTGCGGTCGGCATAGTCGAAGGTGTTGCCGCCGCTGGAGAGGTCGGCGCCGGCGCAGAAGGCGCGGTCGCCGGAGCCGGTGAAGATCACCGCGCGCACATTGTCGTCGCGGTCGGTCTCGTCGAGGGCGGCGATGATCTCGTCGCGCATCTTCGCGGTGAACGCGTTCATCTTCTCGGGACGGTTCAGCGTGATCGTGGCGATGCCGTCCTCGACGGAATACAGGATGGTCTCAGGATTGTTCAGTGCCATCGGGGCTCCTTCTGGAATCGGGGTGACGGAAGCAGTGCGCAGCGTACTTCATCCGTCATCGTGCCAAGATCACTCGCGTCTCGATCGCTCAGCTTTGGCGTCCGCGGAGCCGTCGTCGTCCAGCATCGGCAGGTACGCCGGAAACTCCAGATCCTCGAACTGATCGTGGTCCACCGCCCAGAAAAAGGCCAGCACTGCGCCTACCGCCACGATCAGCGCAAACAGCACCATCAGCGGGAAGATGCTCATCGGGCGAATTCCGGGCCGGATGCCGGGCCGGATGCCGGGTCGGATGCCGAAGCGGTCGCGGGCTGCAGGGGCATCCGCAGGATCTTGGCGCCGACGCCGTCGAGCGGAGGATCCGGATGCCTTTGCGCCATCAGGACCAGCCACGCGGAGCCGGCGAGCAGCGCCGCGACAACCAGCACCCCGAGGCCAAGCAGGGCGGCCCGATGCACGCGCAGGCTCCGCCCGGACCGAACTCCGGTGGCCGTCGAACGGCCGCTGGTTGCCGGCCGGCTCACCGGACCAGGTCGCCGGAGTGCGACGCCCGGTGGATCCAGGCTGCAACGGCCCGCGCCTGCTCTTCGGAAAGTCGCCCCCTGAAGGCCGGCATCACACCGCTGCGTCCCTCGCGGATGCTCTGCTCCACTGCTGCCCGACTGCCCCCGTACAGCCAGGATGCATCGGTGAGATCGGGTGCACCGAGAGCCGGGTTGCCCTTGCCCTGCGGCCCGTGGCAGGCGGCACAGGCGGCGAAGCGCTCCTTGCCGAGGGCCGCCTTTACCGGATCGGAGGCCCGGCCCGAGAAGCCGAGCACGTGCTGGGCCACCTCCTCGACGCCGGTCGCCCCAAGGCTTGCCGCCATCGGCGGCATCGCGCCGCGCCGGCCATCCAGGATGGAGGCCAGCAGCGCTTCACCGCTTCCGCCGTGGAGCCAGTTGCGGTCGGTGAGATCCGGCGCGCCCAGCGCCTGCTGGCCCCGTCCGTCCGAGCCATGGCACGCGGCGCAGTTGTCCAGGAACACCCGCCGGCCCAGCCGCACCGCCGCCTGGTCGAGGGCCAGCTGCTCCACGTCCAGCCCTGCCTGGCGCGCCACGAGAGACTCGAGGCGGGCGCGGTTGCTGGCGATGTCCTCCGCCAGTTCCCCCTGAGAGGTCCAGCCGAGCACACCGGCATGGTTGCCGAAACCGGGGAAGAGCACCAGGTAGCCGATGCCGGCCACGAACATCGTCGCGGACAACAGCACCCACCAAAGGGGCAGCGGACGCACGGCCTCGCTCAGGACCCCGTTGGCCCAGACGTGGCCGGTCGTTCCGTCCGGCAGCGTCGGGATGCGTACCCGCAGGCCCCAAAGGAACAGGAACAGCGTGATGCCCAGGTTGAAGCTGACCAGGATCATCACCCATGTGGACCAGAAGGTGCTCATGCCGCCCCGCCCTCGTCGTCGCCCGCCCGGTCCTGCATCGGCAGCCGGGCCATCCAGTCGAATACCTGGCGGTGCCGCGCGCACCAGGCCCAGAACCAGATCCCGAGGAAGACCAGCATCAGTGTCACCGTGATCACGCCGGCGAATTGCCCCCAGAACTGGCTCATCGGGTGGCCTCCGCGGCCAGCGGCGCCACAGGCGCGGAAGCCGCAGGCTCACGCGCCGTTCCAAGGCCCTGCAGGTAGGCGATCAGCGCATCCATCTCCGTCCTGCCCTCGAGGACCTTCGGCGCGGAGGCGATCTGCTCGTCGGTGTAGGGATCGCCAAGGAAGCTGAGCACCCGCATGCGCGCCTGCACGTCCGCGGCGTCGAGCCCGGCATCGGCCAGCCAGCGGTAGGCCGGCATGTTCGATCGGGGCACCACCTGGCGTGGATCGAGCAGGTGCAGGCGGTGCCACTCGTCCGAGTACTTGCCGCCGATCCGCGCCAGGTCGGGCCCGGTGCGCTTGGATCCCCACAGGTGCGGACGATCGTAGAAGGACTCGTCCGCAGTGGAGTGCGGACCGTAGCGCTGCACCTCGAAGCGCTGGGCGCGGATCATCTGCGTGTGGCACAGCGAGCAGCCCTCCCGCACGTAGATGTCCTTGCCGATCAGCCGCAGGGGATCGTAGGGCATCACGTTCGCCGGAGGCTTGACGGTCTGGGCCCGGATGAACAGTGGCGTGACCTCCGCGAGCCCGCCCAGCGAGACCATGATCGCGATGCCGAAGCCCAGCAGCCCGGCGTTCTTCTCGATTTTTTCGAAGTAGCGGTAGCCTCCAGCCATTCGGGCCTCCTCAAACGGTCGCGGGCAGTGGGGCGGGCACCTGGTGCTGTACCGGTTCCGGCACCGGGATCGGCACCGGAACGATCAGGCGCGCACGCGCCTGGGCCGCGGTGTGCCAGAGATTCCAGGCCATCACCGCCATTCCCGAGACCACCATGAGACCGCCGACGAAACGCGCGACGTAGTAGGGCCTGACCGCATCGAGGCTGGCCAGGAAAGAATGGGCGAGCGTGCCGTCCGGCAGCGTTGCGCGCCACATCACGCCCGCGGTGACGCCGGCAATCCACATCGACACCACGTACAGCAGCAGTCCGCCGGTGTGCAGCCAGAAGTGCAGCTCGATGGCCGCGATCGAGTGCATCTCGGGGCGCCCCAAGGCCCGGGGCGCCATCGCATAAAGCGAGCCGATCGTGATCATCGCCACCCAGCCGATCGATCCCGAGTGCACGTGGGCAATCGTCCAGTCGGTGTAGTGCGACAGCGAGTTCACGGACTTGATCGCCATCATCGAGCCCTCGAAGGTGGACGCGCCGTAGAACACCAGGGCCAGCACCATGAACTTCGCCGCCGGATCCGCCCAGACGCGGCGCCAGGAGCCGTTGAAGGTGAGCAGCCCGTTGGCAGCGGACCCCAGGCTGGGCATCAGCAGCACCAGCGAGAAGGCCATCCCCACCGACTGCACCCAGTCCGGCAGCGCGGTGTAGAGCAGGTGATGCGAACCCGCCCACATGTAGATCGAGATCAGCGCCCAGAAATTGACGATCGAGAAGCGGTAGCTCCACAGCGGCTGCCGGGCCTGGCGCGGCACGAAGTAGTACATCATCCCGAGGAAGCCCGCGGTGAGGAAGAAGGCGACCGCATTGTGGCCGTACCACCACTGGACCATCGCGTCGACCACCCCCGAGTAGATCGGGTAGGACTTTGCAAGCGACACCGGCACGACCAGGTTGTTGACAACGTGCAGCAGCCCGACCGCGATGATGAAGGCGCCGTAGTACCAGTTGGCGACGTAGATGTGCCGGATGCGGCGACGCGCGAGCGTGGTGAAGAACACCGCGCCGAAGGCGATCCAGACCACCGCGATCAGCAGGTCGATGGGCCACTCGGGCTCCGCGTACTCCTTGTTCTGCGTGAAGCCCAGTGGCACGGTGACGATCGCGAGCAGGCAGGCCAGCTGCCAGCCCCAGAACGTGAAGCGGGCGAGCCGACCCAGCGCCAGGCGGACGTGGCCAGTGCGCTGAACGACGTAGTAGCAGGTGCCCATCAGCGCCGAGCCGCCGAACGCGAAGATGACCGCGAAGGTATGCGCTGGACGGATTCGGCTGAACGACAGCCAGGGCAACTCGGTGTTCAGCGCGGGCCAGGCAAGCTGGGCTGCCGCCAGCACGCCGATCGACATCCCGGCCAGGCCCCAGACCGCGGCCGCCAGCAGGAACAGCCTGACGACGCCGTCGTCAAAGGTATTGCGGTACAACGTGACCTCCCCGCCACGCCGGCACCACGGTCTCGACCATGGTTCGGAATGAAACTCTTTGATGCATTTTATATGCATCTTATATTCCGACGCAACGAACTCGCCGGATGTCCGGGCTCGCGTCCGGGTTCAGGCACCCGGCGCGACGGCCGGGTGCCGGGGATCAGGGAATCCCCAGCAGCTTGTGCGTCTGCAGGCTCAGCCGCCACTGCGGGTGCGCCAGGCAGTAGGCGATCGCCGCCTGCGTGTTCGCTTCGCGCTGCGGGCCGTCCATCGGCTGCAGGAAGAACTGCTCGAAGTCCAGCGACTCGAAGCGCTCGGGCATCGCGGCAGGCTGCGGGTAGACCAGCTTGAGCTCCTGCCCGCGCGCGTGCTTCACCGGCGCGCCGGCCTTTGGGCTGACGCAGATCCAGTCGATGCCCTCGGGCGCGTCCTGCGTGCCGTTGGTCTCCACGGCGATCTCGAAGCCCTGCGCATGGAAGGCCGCGACGAGCGCCGCATCGAGCTGCAGCAGCGGCTCGCCGCCGGTGCACACGACCAGGGGCCGGCCGCGCCGCGGCACGTCCGGCCAGCGCGCGGACACTGCGTCGGCAAGCGCCTCGGCCCTCGCGAACTTGCCGCCGCCCTCGCCGTCGGTGCCGACGAAGTCGGTGTCGCAGAAGGTGCACACCGCCTGCGCGCGATCCTCCTCGCGGCCGGTCCAGAGGTTGCAGCCGGCGAAGCGGCAGAACACCGCGGAGCGCCCGGCGTTGCCGCCCTCGCCCTGCAGCGTGTAGAAGATCTCCTTGACGCTGTAGGTCATCGCGTCGCCTCCCTCAGACCGGCAGCGCCGGACCCAGCTCGCCCCAGGACAGGATCACCCCGCTGCCGCGCGTCTGGTACAGGTCGATCCGGTCGAGCTGCGGCAGCAGCGGCGCGGCCTGCGCGCGGATCCAGCGCGCCAGGCTTGCGGTGTCCGCGTCGGCAAGGCCCGGCAGCTCGTGCAGCGGATGGTGGTCCAGCCGCTTGAAGATCGGATCGAAGACCGCCTTGACGTCGCCGAAGTCGACCGTCCAGCCGCGCAGCTCGTCGAGCGGCGCATGCAGGTGCAGGCGCAGGGTGTAGGTGTGGCCGTGGATGCGGCGGCGGGCGTCGCCCTCGGGCGCGCGCGACAGGCGCACCGCGCTGTCGAGGGTCAGCTCCTTCCAGATCCGGTAGTGGCGGCCGTCGAAGTGGGCGCCGCAGCTTCCGGTCTCGTACACCGTCACCCAGGACAGCTCGGGCAGCTGCGGCGCGAGCCGCTCCCAGATCCAGCTCGACAGCATCTCGCTGGTGGGGTTCTCCAGCCCGGGCAGGTCGTTCAGGCAGGCGTGGTCGAGCTGCGCGTGGATCGGCGCCCACAGCGCGTCGAGATGATCGTAGTCGACCCCCATCGCGCGCGCGCCCAGGTCCTGGTCGGCATGCAGGATCACCTCGAAGCCGTGGCCGTGCATCCGGCCGCACTTGTGCCCCGGGGGCACGTTGGGCAGCCGGTGCGCCGACTGGAACACGTAGCGGCGCCAGACGTGCGCATGGTCGGCCCCGTCGACGTCGACGCCCTCGTGCTGCGTGCTCTGGATGCCGATGCTGTCCAGTTCCGGCACGCCGAGCCGGGCCCGCAGCCAGCGCGCCAGGTTCTCGTCGGTGGGGACGTCCAGCTCGCGGTTGAGCTCGTTGTAGTCGAGCGGGGCCACCGCCGCAGCCAGCCGCGCGGCGAGCGCGTCCACCTCCCCGCCGGCGAAGCCGCCCCACCCCTCTGGCAGCCGGGCGCGGATCTCGGCCAGGAAGGAGTGGCCGTGCAGCCGGCTGGATCGGTGGCCGTCGGGCAGCGCGCCCACGCGGCGCGCGGACTCGAAGCCGGCGGAGGCGGCGTAGAGGAGGTCTTCGGTCATGCTGGACTCTGGAATGGGCGGCTGCCGCCGAGGGTTACCGACGCCGCGGTCAACCGCCAAGGATAGCGCGGCGCGGCCTCAGCCGCCGCAATGCCTGCCGATCCAGGCCGCGAGGCCGGCGCGCGGCACGGACTGCAGCGCGCACAGCGTCGCATGGTCCGCGTCGGGCAGGCGGTAGCGCTGCGCGAGCGCATGGCGGATCCCCAGCCAGAGCCCTGCCGCCATCTCGGCATCGGCCATCGCCCGGTGGGCGCGCCCGGTCACCGGCAGCGCCAGATGGCGCGCCAGCGTGCCCAGCTTGTGGTTCGGCACCTCCGGGTAGACCCGGCGCGAAAGCAGCAGCGTGCAGGCAAAGGGGTTCCCGCCCGCCCTGCCTGCCCGCGCCAGCTCGGCTTCCCAGAAGCGCCGGTCGAAGGAGGCGTTGTGCGCCACCATGGGC
>JBKHVS010000068.1:0-14810 GCA_046569945.1 Gammaproteobacteria bacterium
CATTCCGCGGCTGCGCAAGGCCATCTCCGACTGGTACAAGCGCCGCTACAACGTCGACATCGATCCCGAGGCCGAGGCCATCGTCACCATCGGCTCCAAGGAAGGCCTGGCGCACATGATGCTGGCCACGCTGGACCAGGGCGACGTGGTGCTGGTGCCCAACCCCAGCTACCCCATCCACATCTACGGCGCGGTGATCGCCGGGGCCGAGACCCGCTCGGTGCCGATGCGCCACGGCGTCGACTTCCTCGACGAGCTGAAGAAGGCGGTCGAGCAGTGCAACCCCAAGCCGAAGATGATGATCCTCGGCTTCCCCAGCAACCCCACCGCGATGTGCGCGGACCTGCCCTTCTTCGAGAAGGTGGTGGCGCTGGCCAAGGAGCACGACATCATCGTGGTGCACGACCTCGCCTATGCGGACATCGTGTACGACGACTTCCGCGCGCCGTCCATCATGGAGGTGCCCGGCGCGCGCGACGTAGCCGTCGAGTTCTTCACGATGAGCAAGAGCTACAACATGGCCGGCTGGCGCATCGGCTTCATGGTGGGCAACCGCGAGCTGGTTGCGGCGCTGGCGCGCATGAAGAGCTATCACGACTACGGCACCTTCACGCCGATCCAGGTGGCGGCCATCGCCGCGCTCGACGGTCCGCAGGACTGCGTCGAGGAAGTCCGCAGCAAGTACCAGAGCCGGCGCGACGTGCTGGCCCGCGGCCTGCACGAGATGGGCTGGATGGTGGAGGTGCCCAAGGCCTCGATGTACATCTGGGCGCAGATCCCCGAGCCCTACCGGGCGATGGGCTCGCTCGATTTCGCGCGCAAGCTGCTCAACGACGCCAAGGTGGCGGTGTCGCCGGGCGTGGGCTTCGGCGAGCTCGGCGACGATCACGTGCGCTTCGCGCTGATCGAGAACGAGCACCGCATCAAGCAGGCTGTGCGCGGCATCAAGGAGATGTTCCGCAAGGACGGGTTCCTGCCCAAGGCCGCCGCCTGACCCCTCACATCCGCGGGCCCTCGGGCCGCGGCACACGGCCCGCGCCGGCGAACCCGGCGCGCGGCCTTCATCGACGGCCGGTCCCACCGGACCGGCAGGGAAACCAGCAATCGTGGAAGACAACGGAGTGGAAAAGTTCGGACCGGTTCGGGTGGGCCTGCTCGGCGCAGGCACCGTGGGCGGCGGCACCTTCGAGGTGCTCTGGCGCAACCAGGCCGAGATCACCCGGCGTGCCGGGCGCCGCATCGAGATCACCCGCATCGCCGACCTGAACACCGCGCGCGCAGGCGAGATCGCCGCCGGGCGCGCCGAGGTCACCGACGACGCGATGTCGCTGGTCACCGATCCCGAGATCGACATCGTCGTCGAGCTGATCGGCGGTTACACGATCGCCAAGAAGCTGGTGCTGGCCGCCATCGAGAACGGCAAGCACGTGGTCACCGCCAACAAGGCACTGCTCGCAGTGCACGGCAACGAGATCTTCGAGGCCGCTTCGCGCAAGGGCGTTATGGTGGCCTTCGAGGCGGCCGTCGCCGGCGGCATCCCGATCATCAAGGCGCTGCGCGAGGGCCTCACCGCCAACCGCATCGAGTGGATCGCCGGGATCATCAACGGCACCACCAACTTCATCCTGTCGGAGATGCGCGACAAGGGCCTGGCCTTCGACGTCGTGCTCGCCGAGGCGCAGCGCCTTGGCTATGCCGAGGCCGATCCCACCTTCGACATCGAGGGCGTCGACGCCGCGCACAAGGCCACCATCCTCGCCGCGATCGCCTTCGGCATCCCGGTCAGCTTCGACAAGGCCTACGTCGAGGGCATCACCAAGCTGCAGGCCGAGGACATCCGCTACGCGGAGCAGCTCGGCTACCGGATCAAGCTGCTCGGCATCACCCGCCGGCGCATGGAGAACGGCCGGCTGCGCGGCATCGAGCTGCGGGTGCATCCCACGCTGATCCCCGCCAGGCGGCTGCTCGCCAACGTCGAGGGCGCGATGAACGCGGTGCTGGTCAAGGGCGACGCCGTCGGCCACACCCTCTACTACGGCAAGGGCGCGGGCGCCGAGCCCACCGCCAGCGCGGTGGTGGCCGACCTGGTCGACGTGGCGCGCATGCTCACCTCCGATCCCGGCAATCGCGTGCCGCACCTGGCCTTCCAGGCCGAGTCGCTTGCCGATCTCCCCATCCTGCCGATCGAGGAGGTGGAGAGCGCCTATTACCTGCGCCTGCGGGTGGCCGACCAGCCCGGCGTGCTCGCGGACATCACCCGGCTGCTCGCCGAGGCGGGCATCTCGATCGACGCGGCGCTGCAGCGCGAGCCGGGCGAGGGCGAGAACCAGACCGACATCATCCTGCTCACGCACCGCACGATCGAGAAGCAGGTGATCGCCGCCATCGAGCGGATCGAGGCCCTGCCCACGGTGCTGTCGAAGGCCACCAGGATCCGCCTCGAAGACCTGAACTGAGACCGGGAACCCGATCAGCATGCGTTACGTATCCACCCGCGGCGGCCTCCAGCCGTCGAGCTTTTCCGAGATCCTGCTGGGCGGGCTGGGGCCCGACGGCGGCCTGGTCGTTCCCGAGGAGTACCCGAAGGTCGACGCCGCCACGCTGGCATCGTGGCGGGGGCTGTCCTACCCGCAGCTGGCCTTCGAGGTGCTGCGCCGCTATGCCGGCGACATCGGCGAGCCGACCCTGCGCGCGCTGATCGAGCGCACCTACACCGAGCAGGTCTTCGGCACCGCCGACATCACGCCGGTGATGGGCCTGGAGGACGAGCTCTACCTGCTGCGCCTGTCC
Source organism: Gammaproteobacteria bacterium (assembly GCA_046569945.1). Classification (GTDB taxonomy): domain Bacteria; phylum Pseudomonadota; class Gammaproteobacteria; order Burkholderiales; family Burkholderiaceae_E; genus Quisquiliibacterium. The sequence goes on from JBKHVS010000068.1 coordinate 2,791, forward strand.
AACGGCCCCACGCTGGCGTTCAAGGACGTGGCGATGCAGCTGCTGGGCAACCTGTTCGAGCACGTGCTCGCGCAGCAGGGGCGGCAGCTGAACATCCTGGGCGCCACCTCGGGCGACACCGGCAGCGCCGCCGAGTACGCGATGCGCGGCAAGAAGGGCATCAGCGTGTTCATGCTCTCGCCGCACGGCCGCATGAGCGCCTTCCAGCGCGCTCAGATGTTCTCGCTGCGCGACCCCAACGTCTTCAACATCGCCGTCTACGGCGTGTTCGACGACTGCCAGGACATGGTCAAGGCGGTGTCGGCCGACCTCGGCTTCAAGTCGCGCTATGCGATCGGCACCGTCAACTCGATCAACTGGGCGCGCGTGGTCGCGCAGGTCGTCTACTACTTCAAGGCCTGGTTCGCGGTCACGAAGTCGGGCGACGAGCTGGTCTCCTTCAGCGTGCCCTCGGGCAACTTCGGCAACGTGCTCGCCGGCCACATCGCGCGGATGATGGGCCTGCCGATCCGCCGGCTGGTGGTGGCCACCAACGAGAACGACGTGCTCGACGAGTTCTTCCGCACCGGCCGCTACCGCGCGCGCAGCACCGCCGAGACCTCGCAGACCAGCAGCCCGTCGATGGACATCTCCAAGGCCTCGAACTTCGAGCGCTTCGTATTCGACCTGCTCGGGCGCGACCCGCAGCGCGTCGCCGCGCTGTGGCGCGAGCTCGACGAGCGCGGCGAGTTCGACCTGGCCGGCACGCCCGAGTTCGCGCGGATCGCCGACTACGGCTTCGTTTCCGGGCGCAGCACGCATGCCGACAGGCTCGCGACCATCCGCGCGGCCGCGTCGAAGTACGGCGTCACCGTCGACCCGCACACCGCCGACGGCCTGTTCGTGGCGGAGCCCTGGCGCGAGGCCGGGGTGAAGATGATCTGCCTGGAGACCGCGCTGCCGGTGAAGTTCGCCGAGACCATCCGCGAGGCCCTGGGCCAGGAGCCGGAGCGTCCCGCCGCCTACGAGGGCATCGAGACGCTGGGCCAGCGCTTCACGCTGATGCCTGCGGACGTGGTCGAGCTCAAGCGCTACATCGCCGCGCACTGCCCGGCCGCGGCGTGACCGCCTGCGCGGCGGGTGGCCGATGACCGCGCGGCACTGGCTGCTGCTGCTCGCCACGGCGGCCAGCTTCGCCAGTTCCATCCTGATCAACAAGGTGCTGATCGGGCAGCTGCCGCCGTTCACGCTGGCAGCGTCGCGGGCGCTGCTCGCGGCGCCGGTCTGCCTGCTCGCGCTGCGGCTGGCCGGGCGCAGGCTGCCTCGGGGCCAGGACCTGCGCACCGTGGTCTACGCCGCCATCGGCGTCCTGGTGATTCCGTACTGCGCGCTGGCGCTGGGCCAGCGCACCATCAGCGGCGGGCTCTCGGGCATCCTCTACTCGACCATGCCGCTGTTCACGCTGCTGGCCGCGCACTTCATCCTGCACGACGAGCGCATGGGCCTGCGCAAGCTGTCCGGCGTGGCGCTGGGCGTGGCGGGGGTGGTGGCGGTGATCGGCCCCTCGCTGCTGGGCGGGCTGGGCGCGCATGCGGTGGCGGAGCTGATCACGCTGTGCGGTCCGCTGGCCTACGCGATCGGCACGGTGCTGATGCGCCGCTCGAAGCACATCGACGCGCTGGTGCTCACCACGGGGATGTTCGTGGTGGCCGCGGCGGTGCTGGCGCCCGTCGCGCTGCTGGCGGAGCGCCCGTGGACGCTGTCGCCGGATGCCGCCACCCTCGGCTGGCTGCTGCTGATGGTCGTGTTCGGCACCATCCTGCCGGCCGCGCTCAACTACCTGCTGGTGCAGCGGGTGGGCGCCACCCGCGCCTCGGTGGCGATGTTCCTGATGCCGATGATCGCGGTGCTGGCCGGCGCGGTGCTGATGGGCGAGCGGCTTGGCGCGCCGGCCTTCGCGGGCATGGCGCTGATCCTCGCCGGCAGCGTGGTCGTCAACGGCATCGGCTTCGGGCCCAGTGCGCGAGCCCGGGCGGAGGCGCAGGCGCAGGTGAAGGCGCAGGCGCAGGCATGAACGTGTTCGGGTTCGCCGGCTGGTCCGGCTCGGGCAAGACCACGCTGATCGAGCAGCTCATCCCGCGGCTGGTCGCCCGCGGCCTGAGGGTCTCGCTGATCAAGCACGCGCATCACTCCTTCGACATCGACAAGCCCGGCAAGGATTCCTACCGGCATCGCGAGGCCGGCGCCACCGAGGTGCTGATCGCCTCCGACAGGCGCTGGGTGCTGATGCACGAGCTGCGCGGCGAAACGGGGCCGACGCTCGACGAGCAGGTGGCGCTGCTCTCGCCCTGCGACCTGGTGCTGGTCGAGGGTTACAAGGCCGCGCCGATCCCGAAGATCGAAGTGCACCGCCCGGCGCTCGGCAAGCCGCTGCTGCATCCGGGCGACCCGCACATCGTCGCCGTGGCCGCCGACGCGCCGGTGCCGGGCCCGCTGCCGCTGCTCGACCTGAACCGGCCGGACGGTGTGGCCGCGTTCCTCTGCACGCTCATGGAGAATGGACGATGAAGCCTCCCCTGATGCCCTTCGACGACGCGCTCGCGGCGCTGCTGGCGCAGGCCGCGCCCGTGGACGGCACCGAGCCGGTGACCACCCTGGAGGCCGACGGCCGCGTGCTTGCGCAGACGCAGCGCTCCACGATGAACGTGCCCGCCGCCGACAACACCCAGATGGACGGCTACGCAGTACGCTGCGCCGACCTGGCCGGCGCGGCGGGCGAAGGCGTGCGCCTGCGGGTCGGCCAGAAGATCCTCGCGGGCCATCCGGGCTCGGCGCTCGAGCCCGGCACCGCGGCGCGCATCTTCACCGGCGCCGAGATCCCCGAGGGCGCGGATGCCGTCGTGATGCAGGAGCAGGCGCAGGCCGACGGCGAGCACGTGCTCATCCTGCACCGGCCCCAGCCCGGCGAGTGGATCCGCCGCACCGGCGAAGACATCCGCGAGGGCGGCGTCATCCTGGAGGCGGGAACGCGGCTCACGCCCCAGGCCACCGGCCTGGCCGCGTCCATCGGGCTGGCCGAACTGCCGGTGCGCCGCCGCGTGCGGGTCGCCTGCTTCTACACCGGCGACGAGCTGGTGATGCCCGGCGAGCCGCTGCCGCCAGGCGCCATCTACAACAGCAACCGCTTCTTCCTCGGCGCGCTGCTGCGCCGGCTCGGCTGCGAGGTGACCGACCTCGGCATCGTTCCCGATTCGCTCGAGGCCACCCGCGCCGCGCTGCGCGAGGCCGCCGCCGGGCACGACCTGGTGCTCACCTCCGGCGGCGTCTCGGTCGGCGAGGCCGACCACGTCAAGCCCGCGGTGCAGGCCGAAGGCAGCCTGGATCTCTGGCAGATCGCGATCAAGCCGGGCAAGCCGCTGGCCTACGGACGGGTGCGGCGCGGGCGGCAGGACGCGGCCGGTTCTGCGCCAAGCCGCGGTGCGGCGGCCTCAGGCGCTGCGGCCTCGCCCGATCTCGGCGACTTCGCCCATTTCATCGGCCTGCCGGGCAACCCCGTCTCGAGCTTCGTCACCTTCCTGCTGCTGGTGCGGCCCTTCGTGCTGCGCCTGGCCGGCGCGCGCGACATCGCGCCGCAGGCCTTCCCGCTGCGCGCCGACTTCGACTGGCCCCGGCCCGACAAGCGCCGCGAGTTCCTGCGCGTGCGCGTCAACGCCGAGGGCGGGCTGGACCTGTTCCCCAATCAGGGCTCCGCTGTCCTCACCTCCACGGTGTGGGCGGAGGGGCTGGTGGACAACCCCGCGGGCCAGGCGATCGCGCGCGGGGACGCCCTGCGCTTCCTGCCGATGGCGGGATTGCTGGGGTGACTCGCCGGACAGCCGCGGACGGACGGATCGAGCGTTCGTAGGCTTGACCGATCCAATGCCATGCGCATAGTGTCTGCGCATGAAACATACGGTTCGCGAGCAGGTCGCCATCTACGACGTCACGGCGCCGAAGCGGGCTGCCAACGTCTCCGTCAACGCCGACCTCCTCCGGCGTGCCCGGGAACTCGGGGTGAACTTCTCTGCCGTCCTGGAATCCGCGCTCGTCGAAGCTGTCCGCACTGCCGCACAGCAGCGCTGGCGCGAGGAGAACCGCGAGGCTATCGAGGCCTACAACCGTCACGTGGAGCGGGACGGCTGTTTTGGCGATCGCCTGCGTTCCTTCTGACCCATCGGACATCCGGGTCGTTCCCCTGGTTCGTGCCGACGATGCGGTGCTGCGTCCCCTCGAGCGCCTGACGCCGGTGTTCGAGCTCGAGGGCCGGGAGTTCCTTTTCGTCACGCCCGAACTGGCCGGCATGTCCCGCTCCGTGCTGGGGCGCAAGGTGGCGTCTGAGCCGGCCGCTGAGGACTTTCCCGTCGCGTTGCGTATCATTCATCCCCACCTGAGCCGCTCTCCGGGGTGGCCCTGCAACTTTCTCCTGAGCGCCCAGCCTTGACGATCACCATCCTCTACTTCGCCAGCCTGCGCGAAGCCGTCGGCCTCGACAGCGAGCACCTCGAGCCGCTGCCCGGCGTGGGCAGCGCCGGCCAGCTGCGCGCCTGGCTGCGCGAGCGCGGTTCGCCCTGGGCCGAGGCCCTGGGCGAGGACAGGGCGGTGCGGGTTGCGGTCAACCGCGTGATGGCCCATGACGACGCCCCGGTGCCCGACGGCGCCGAGGTGGCCTTCTTCCCGCCGGTCACCGGAGGCTGATCATGCCGGTGCGCGTGCAGAGGGAAGACTTCGATCTCGGCGCGGAGGTCGACGCGCTGCGCGCCGGCAACCCGAAGGTGGGCGCGGTTGCCGCCTTCGTCGGCCTGGTGCGAAACCTCAACGACGGTTCCGGCGTGTCCACCCTCACGCTCGAGCACTACCCCGGAATGACCGAGGCAGCGCTCGAGGAGATCTGCGCGCAGGCGCGCGCCCGCTGGGACCTGATCGACCTGCTGGTGATCCATCGCGTGGGCGAACTGGCGCCGCTCGACCAGATCGTGCTGGTGGCGGTCAGCTCCGCGCACCGCGGCGAGGCCTTCGCCGCCTGCGAGTTCGTCATGGACTACCTGAAGACCCGCGCGCCGTTCTGGAAAAAGGAGCGCACGCCGGAGGGCGAGCGCTGGGTGGAGGCGCGCAGTTCCGACGACGAGGCCGCCGCGCGCTGGGACTCCGATGCCTACTGATCCGGCCCGGCGCATCGTGATCCGGACCCGCGCATCGTGATCCGCATCGGCGCCGCCGGCTTCGCCGCGATCGCCGCGGGCGCGGTGCTGGGCGCGTGGCTGCGCTTCGCGCTGGGTGCGCTTCTCAATCGCAGCATCGAGGCGCTGCCGCTGGGCACGCTGGTCGCCAACCTGCTGGGCGGGCTGCTGATCGGCGCGGCAATCGCCTGGCTGGCCCGCCACCCAGAGCTCTCGCCGCTGTGGCGGCTGTTCCTGGTCACCGGCTTCATGGGCGCGCTCACCACCTTCTCCACCTTCTCCGCGGAGTCGCTCGAGCTGATCCAGCGCGGCAACCTCGGCTGGGCGCTGGCGCACACCGGCCTGCACCTGTTCGGTTCGCTGGCCGCCGCGGCCATCGGCTTCCGGCTGGCGAGTTGAGCGGCATCGCCGACGCGCCGGCATGGCTGTGGGTCGCCTGCGCGCTGGCCGCGGCGGCGGTGCAGACTGCGCGCAACGCGATGCAGCGCAGCCTCACCGAGCGGCTGGGCACGGTCGGCGCCACCCACGTGCGCTTCCTGTTCGGGCTGCCCTTCGCGCTGCTCTTCCTCGCCGTCGTGGCGCGGGCCGTCGGGCTGGACGCGCTGCGCCCGTCGTGGGCCTTCGCGGGCTGGACCGCGCTCGGCGGCGGCGCGCAGATCCTCGCCACTGCGCTGATGCTCGCCGCGATGCGCCAGCGCTCCTTCGTCCTGACCACCGCCTATCTGAAGACCGAGCCGGTGCTGATCGCGCTGTTCGGCCTCGTGTTCCTCGGCGATCGGCTGGGCGGGCAGGCCAGCGCAGCGGTGCTGCTGGCCACAGCGGGGGTGGTGCTGATGTCGATGCCGGCCGGGAGGGCGGCCGCGGCCCCCGCAGGGGCGGGCAGCGCCGGAAGGGCGCCGAGTGCAGCGAAGACCGAAGCGAGCGCGGCGGGCGCGGGCAGTGACGGCAGCTTCCGGCCCGCACTGCTCGGCATCGCCGCCGGCGCCATGTTCGCGTTGTCCGCCGTGGGCTTCCGCGGCGCCATCCTGGAGCTGGGCGACGGCCTCTTCCTCGCCCGCGCTACGGCCACGCTCGCCGCGTCGCTGGCGATGCAGACCGCTGTGCTCACCGCCTGGCTGGCCTGGCGCAGCCGCGCAGTGCTGGCCGAGATCCTTCGCCTGTGGCGGCCCTCGCTGCTCGCGGGTGCTGCGGGGGCGCTCGCTTCGCAGTTCTGGTTCCTCGCCTTCTCGCTGCAGACTGCGGCCGCGGTGCGTACCGTGGGGCTGGTCGAGATCCTGTTCGCACAGGCGGTCTCGCACCGGCTGCTCGCTCAGGGCACCACCCGGCGCGAAGTGATCGGGATGGCGGCGATGGTGGCGGGCGTTGTGTGGCTGCTGGCTGTCGGGGGCTGAGACCGCCTCGGCCCAGGCAGCCGCGACTTGGGTCTTCACCTCGACCATCAGCCCGCGTCCCGCGTGACCAATGAAGGGCCCTCAAGTGGTGCGGTACGAAGTCGTAGGCCGCGCATAGCCCCTACGTAGTCTTCAGCCGGTCGTCGTCCTCGGTGCATCGGGGCGAACGCCTCCGATCAGCCTTTTCTCGGCGTGCGATACGATGTATCTCACCCCTGAACGGAGCACGATCATGCCCTCGACCACCATGATCCACGTCCGAATCGACGCGCTGCTCAAGGCGGAGGCGACGGCAAGCCTCGCTGCGATGGGACTGACCGTGTCCGACGCGGTGCGCCTGTTCCTGACGAGGGTGGTGGCCGAGCAGCGGCTTCCCTTCGATCTCCGCGTTCCCAGTGCACAGGCGCGCCCGGTCATCGCCGACGCCCGGGTCCTCAGCAGGGCTCGTGGAGAGGCGATGCAAGCCCTGATCGATTCGCTGCGCAGGGCCCGTCGCAAGTAGACAGGGCCGCGCCACCGCCAAGGCCGCGCCACCGCCAAGGCCGCGCCACCGCCAGGGCCGCGCCACCAGCCGCCGCCCCTACTGGAACGCCACCTCGTCGAAGCTCCGCAGCTTCCGGCTGTGCAGCCGCTCCACCCCCTGCGCGCGAAGCAGCTCCAGCGCGCGGATGCCGATGCGCAGGTGCTGGTCCACGCGCTCGCGGTAGAAGGTGTCGGCCATGCCGGGCAGCTTGATCTCGCCGTGCAAGGGCTTGTCGCTGACGCACAGCAGCGTGCCGTAGGGCACCCGGAAGCGGAAGCCGTTGGCGGCTATGGTGGCGCTCTCCATGTCCAGCGCCACTGCGCGGCTCTGGCTGAAGCGCCGCTCGGGCGAGCCGACGGCGCCGCGCGAGGGCAGCAGTTCCCAGTTGCGGTTGTCGGTGCTGGCCACGGTGCCGGTGCGCAGCACGCGCTTGAGCTCGGCGCCTTCCAGCTTCGTCACCTCGGCCACCGCGGCTTCCAGGGCGAGCTGCACCTCGGCCAGCGCGGGCACCGGCACCCAGGGCGGCAGGTCCTCGTCGAGCACGTGGTCCTCGCGGACGTAGCCGTGGGCTAGCACGTAGTCGCCCAGCGCCTGCGTGTTGCGCAGCCCTGCGCAGTGGCCGAGCATGATCCACGCGTGCGGGCGCAGCACCGCGATGTGGTCGGTGATGGTCTTGGCGCTGGACGGCCCCACGCCGATGTTCACCATCGTGATGCCGGCGCGGTCGTCGCGCATCAGGTGGTAGGCGGGCATCTGCGGCAGCCGCGGCGGGGCTGAGCCCTCGTGATCGCCCTCGCGCGCGGCCAGGCCGGCGCGACGGGTCAGCAGGTTGCCGGGCTCCACGAAGGCCACGTAGCCGTCGTCGGCCAAGGGCCGCGCCATCATCTCGCGCCCCAGCTTCACGAACTCGTCGATGTAGAACTGGTAGTTCGTGAACAGCACGAAGTTCTGGAAGTGCTCGGGCCGCGTGCCGGTGTAGTGGCGCAGCCGCTGCAGCGAATAGTCGACGCGCGGCGCGGTGAACAGCGCCAGCGGATGCGGCTCGCCGTGCCGCGGCTCGTGGGTGCCATTGGCGATGCCGTCGTCCATCGCGCCGAGGTCGGGCAGGTCGAACACGTCGCGCAGCAGCATCCTGCGCCGGGGGTCGAGCCGCCCCTCGATCACGTCGTCCGGGCCGATCGCGAAGTGCAGCGGAATCGGCTGGCGGCTGGTGCCCACCTCGAGCGGCACCCGGTGGCTCTCGAGCAGCAGCGCGAACTGCTCCAGGTAGTAGTCGGCGAACAGGTCCGGGCGGGTGAGGGTGGTCTCGTAGGTGCCCGGGCCCGCCACGAAGCCATAGCTCAGGCGGGAGTTCCAGCGCGCCACGGTGTCGTTGCGCAGGCGCACGAAGGGATAGCAGGCGCGCAGGTGCTGCCGCGGATCGTCTCCGGCCACGAAGCCCTGCAGCGCCTCCCTCAGCCAGCCGATGCCGGCCTCGTGGATCTCGCGCACGCGGGCCAGCGCGGCCGCGGGATCGTCGAAGGCCGCAGGCGGGAAGAAGGGCGCTGGGCTCATCGAGCGCTCTTGGCGGCGCGCGTCCCGACGTGGTCCAGCCGCCAGATGGTCGCGGGCGGCAGGTTTCGCGCCACCAGCCCGACGCGCGACCAGACGAAGCGCGGCGCCGGCGAGGCGAAGGGCGGGCTGCCCAGCCCGTAGGTGTACTGCAGCAGCATCGAGCCCGCGGCGGTGTCCAGCGTTTCGGCCAGCGCGCGGATGCAGCCGTCGGCCACGTCCTCGGGCAGCGACTTGAAGGGCAGCGAGGACACGATGGCCACCGGCGAGGTGGAGCGCACGTGGCGCGCGAGCTCGGTGGCGCAGCCGTGGACGATCTCCAGCTCGGCGTAGCGCTCGCGCAGCACCGAGACCATCCACTCGTCGCGCTCCACGGCCAGCACCCGCGAGAACTCGCGGCGCCGCTCGTTGAGCACGCGGGTGATGGCGCCCGTGCCCGGGCCAACCTCCACCAGGGTGTCGCAGCCGCAGTCGTCGAGCTCGCGGCCCATGGCCTCGGCCAGCCAGCGGGATGCCGGGGCCACCGCGCCCACGCCGCGCGGATTCCGCACCATCGCTGCGGCAAAGGCGAAAGCGGCGCTGGGCGCCTGGAACAGCCGCAGGGCCGGAGCACGGAGGCCCGGAATCGCTGCGCTTCGGATTCTCGGGTGACCCCGCGGTTGGAAACGGTCGCTCATCGTCCCGAAATCTACCGTGTTCGCGCCGGCTGCGCCATGCTTGAAAAGCCCGGCAGCCGGCCCCACGTGCTAGCCAACCGCAACCCGCCGGCAACTCCGGCCAACGCCACGGAAACCGAACCCATGCGCCTGGACAAGCTCACCACCCAATTCCAGCAGGCCCTTGCCGACGCGCAGAGCCTGGCCCTCGCCAACGACAACCAGTACATCGAGCCGGCGCACCTTCTGGCGGCGATCGTCGCCGAGGCTGGGGGCTCCGGCCGGGCGCTGCTCGAGCGCGCCGGGGTGCGCGTGCCCTCGCTGAAGACCGCGCTGGACGGCGCCATCAAGCGCCTGCCCCAGGTCTCGGGCACCGGCGGCGAGGTGCAGGTGGGCCGCGACCTGGTCAACCTGCTGAACCTCTGCGAGAAGGAGGCGGGCAAGCGGGGCGACCAGTTCATCGCCACCGAGATGTTCCTGCTGGCGCTCACCGAGGACAAGGGCGAGGCCGGCCGCGCGGCCAAGGAGGCGGGGCTCACGCGCAAGGCGCTGGAGGCCGCGATCGACGCGGTGCGCGGCGGCCAGACCGTGGGCGACCAGGCCGCCGAGGGCCAGCGCGAGGCGCTGAAGAAGTACACCATCGACCTCACCGAACGTGCGCGCCAGGGCAAGCTCGACCCCGTGATCGGCCGCGACGACGAGATCCGCCGCGCCATCCAGATCCTGCAGCGCCGCACCAAGAACAACCCGGTGCTGATCGGCGAGCCCGGCGTGGGCAAGACCGCCATCGTCGAGGGCCTGGCCCAGCGCATCGTCGACGGCGAGGTGCCGGACACCCTCAAGGGCAAGCGCGTGCTGTCGCTGGACATGGCGATGCTGCTGGCCGGCGCCAAGTACCGCGGCGAGTTCGAGGAGCGCCTGAAGGCCGTGCTCAAGGACATCGCCGCCGACGAAGGCCAGACGATCGTCTTCATCGACGAGCTGCACACCATGGTGGGCGCCGGCAAGGCCGAGGGCGCAATCGACGCGGGCAACATGCTCAAGCCCGCGCTGGCCCGCGGCGAGCTGCACTGCGTGGGCGCCACCACGCTGGACGAATACCGCAAGTACATCGAGAAGGACGCCGCGCTGGAGCGCCGCTTCCAGAAGGTGCTGGTGGGCGAGCCCACCGTGGAGGCCACCATCGCCATCCTGCGCGGCCTGCAGGAGAAGTACGAACTGCACCACGGCGTCGACATCACCGACCCCGCCATCGTGGCCGCGGCCGAGCTCTCCAACCGCTACATCACCGACCGCTTCCTGCCCGACAAGGCCATCGACCTGATCGACGAGGCCGCCGCGCGCATCAAGATGGAGATCGACTCCAAGCCCGAGTCGATGGACAAGCTCGACCGCCGGCTGATCCAGCTCAAGATCGAGCGCGAGGCGATGAAGAAGGAGACCGACGAGGCCTCCCGCAGGCGCCTGGACCTCATCGAAGAGGAGATCGACCGGCTCGAGAAGGAATACGCCGACCTCGAGGAGATCCTGCACGCCGAGAAGGCCGCGGTGCAGGGCAGCGCCCAGATCAAGGCCGAGGTCGACCAGCTGCGCGCGCAGATGGCAGAGCTGCAGCGCAAGGGCCAGTTCGACAAGCTGGCCGAGATCCAGTACGGCAAGCTGCCAGAGCTCGAAGGCCGCCTGAAGGCCGCCAGCGAGGCCGAGGCCGGGCGCGCCAGGTCGGGCGAGGGCGGCAAGCCGCGGCTGCTGCGCACCCAGGTGGGCGCCGAGGAGATCGCCGAAGTGGTGTCGCGCGCCACCGGCATCCCCGTGAGCAAGATGATGCAGGGCGAGCGCGACAAGCTGCTCAGGATGGAAGAGAAGCTGCACGAGCGCGTGGTGGGGCAGGACGAGGCGGTGCGCCTGGTGTCCGACGCCATCCGCCGCTCGCGCGCGGGCCTGGCCGACCCCAACAGGCCCTACGGCTCCTTCCTGTTCCTTGGCCCCACGGGCGTGGGCAAGACCGAGCTGTGCAAGACGCTGGCCAGCTTCCTGTTCGACTCGGAAGACCACATGATCCGCATCGACATGAGCGAGTTCATGGAGAAGCACTCGGTGGCGCGGCTGATCGGCGCGCCCCCCGGCTACGTGGGCTACGAGGAGGGCGGCTACCTGACCGAAGCGGTGCGCCGCAAGCCCTACAGCGTGATCCTGTTCGACGAGGTGGAGAAGGCCCACCCGGACGTCTTCAACGTGCTGCTGCAGGTGCTGGACGACGGCCGCATGACCGACGGCCAGGGCCGCACCGTGGACTTCAAGAACACCGTGATCGTGATGACCTCCAACATCGGCAGCCACGAGATCCAGCGGCTGTCGTCGGACCCGACCACCAACGATCCGGACCTGATCAAGGAGGCGGTGATGGACGAGGTGAAGAAGTCCTTCCGCCCCGAGTTCGTCAACCGCATCGACGAGATCGTGGTCTTCCACGCGCTGGACCAGAAGAACATCCAGTCGATCGCCCGCATCCAGCTTCGCAACCTGGAGCAGCGCCTGGCGTCGCACGACATGTCGCTGACGGTCACCGAGGCGGCGCTCGAGGAGATCGCCAAGGCCGGCTTCGACCCGATCTACGGCGCGCGGCCCCTGAAGCGCGCCATCCAGCAGAAGATCGAGAACCCGGTGGCGCGGCTGGTGCTCGAAGGAAAGTTCGGCCCGAAGGACG
>JBKHVS010000069.1:0-14735 GCA_046569945.1 Gammaproteobacteria bacterium
ACGAGTTCATCGCCTACGCCAAGGCGAACCCCGGCAAGATCAACGTCGGCACCAGCGGCGCGGCCAGCACGGGCCATGCGGCCACCATGCGGCTGTCCCAGAAGACTGGGGCCGACCTGAACCACATCCCCTTCAAGGGCGGAGCCGAGGTGCTGCAGGCCTTCATCGGCGGCCACATCAACGCGGTGCTCGACGGCGGCTGGGCGCAGGTGGAGAAGCAGGCCAAGGGCAGGGTGCTGCTGGCGTTCACCGCGAAGCGCATGCCGCGCCTGCCCGACGTGCCGACCGCGATCGAACTGGGCATCCAGCACGTCGCCCGCAGCCCGATCGGGCTGGTGGGGCCCAAGGGCATGGATCCGAAGATCGTGCAGACCCTGCACGATGCCTTCAAGGGGGCGCTGTCCGATCCCACCTACCGCCGCTACCTCGAGACCTACGATCTCGAGGACGCCTACCTGAGCGGTGCCGACTGGCAGGCGCTCGGCCAGAGGATGTGGGTCGACGAGCGGAAGATCCTGGAAGAGCTGGGCATGGTCCCGAAGCAGTGACGCGCCCCGCGGCCCGCCGGGGGTTCCGGCGGGCGCCCGGCGCACGCCCCGGCACACCCGGGGCGCGCGCGGGGCAGGGCAGCCGAGTCGCGCCGGTCCGCCCGTGCCTCGGCGCTCAGGCCGACAGCAGGTCCCCGAACAGCACCCAGCGCTTGCCGTCGAAGCGCATCAGCTGCATCTGCTCGACGGTGCCGTGGTCGGTGGGCGAGGTGCTGATCCGGATGCCGGGCACCAGCGAGTCGAATTGCCAGTCCTTCGCGCTTTCGGCCGCGCGCATCAGGCCGGCCCGGGTGAGGTCGTCGCCGCTGGCCTCGAGCAGGCGGTGCATGAAGCTGGCGATGTAGTACCCGGTCACGTTGAACACGTCGGTCTTGTTGCCGGTGGGGTAGTACTTGTCCATGAACGCATGCCAGCGCAGCATGCCTTCGTCCTTCGCCCAGGTCGGGTCGGTCGGGTCCTTCATGTAGGCCGCGCTGATCGCGCCCACCGCGTACTCCGGTCCCGCAGGCTGGATCACCGTGCCGATCGAGTTGGCGATGTTGGTCAGCACCAGCAGCGGCTTCCAGCCGAGCTCACCCATCCGGCGCACGGCCTGCGCGGCGAACTTGGGCACCGCCGCGACGATCAGCACGTCCGCCCCGGACGTCTGCAGCTGCAGGATCTGCGCGTTGACGGTGGGGTCGGTGACCTCGTAAGACACCTCGGCGGCGATGTGCTTCTTGCCGGCTGCGCCGAGGCCGTGATGCAGCCCCTTCAGGTAGTCGCGGCCCAGGTCGTCGTTCTGGTAGAGCACGCCGATCTTCGCGTTCGGGTTGTTCGCGAGGATGTACTTGGCGTAGATCGACGCCTCGGTGTCGTAGGTGGGCAGCGCGGTCATCGTCATCGGATAGGTCGCGGTGTCCAGCCACTTGCTCGCGCCGCTGGAGATCAGCAGCTGGGGCACCTTCTTCTGGTTGAGGTAGCGCGCCACCGACGAATTGCCCGCGGTGCCCAGCAGGCCGAACACCGCCATCACCTCGTCCTGTTCGACCAGGCGTCGGACCATCTCGACCGTCTTCGGAGGCGAGTAGCCGTCGTCCAGGCTGATCAGCCGGACCTTGCGGCCCCTGATGCCGCCGTTGGCGTTGACCATGTCGAAGTACGCGACTTCGGCGCGGCCGATGGTGCCGTAGGCGGATGCGCCGCCCGAGTACGGCTGGGTCTGTCCGAGGACGATCTCCTTGTCGCTGGCGCCGGGCCCGTACTTGGGGGCGGCCAGGGCGGGCCCCGAGGCGAGCGCGCCCATCAGGGCGAGGCTGAAGTTGCGGCGGGTCAGGTCGGTCATTGCTTGCTCCTTCTCGTGTTGCTCGATGTCGATGGCCAATACTGCTCCAGCGCACGTGCAGGCGCCGGGGCCGTCCGGCGCGCCGGATGCCGCGGAGCCGGAAAACGGTCTGCCGCCAAGGGTTGCGGCAGGCGCAGGATGCGCCGTCAACCTAAAATCCGCGAGCGCCGCGGGCCCGTAATCGGACTCGCAAACCCGTCGACAAGCCGGCCCGCGAGCGGGCCCGGACCCCGGCAACCTCAGCAGGCCAAGACATTCCATGACCCAGAACCTCCCGGACTCCGTCACCTTCCGCCGCGGCCCCGCGATGAAGAACCGCTTCATGCTTGCGCCGCTGACCAACTTCCAGAGCAACGCCGACGGCACGCTCAGCGACGACGAATACAACTGGCTGGTCAAGCGCGCCACCGGCGGCTTCGGCCTGACGATGACCTGCGCGGCGCACGTGCAGGCCAGCGGCCAGGGCTTTCCGGGCCAGCTCGGCATCTGGTCGGACAAGCACCTGCCCGGGCTTGAGCGCCTCGCGAAAGGCATCCGCGCCGAGGGCAGCCTGAGCTCGGTCCAGGTGCAGCACTCGGGGCTGCGCGCCGACCCGAAGCTCTCGGGCCTGCCGCGGGTGGCGCCCTGGGACGATGCCGACTCCGGCGCGCGTGCCCTGTCCACGGGCGAGGTGGAGCAGCTGGTCGAAGACTTCATCGCCGCGTCGCTTCGGGCCGAGCGGGCGGGGTTCGACGGCGTCGAGCTGCACGGCGCGCATGGCTACCTGCTGTGCGAGTTCCTCGATCCGGTGCACAACCTGCGCGCCGACCGCTACGGCGGCTCTTTCGAGAACCGCACTCGGATCTTCTGGGAGATCATCGACGGCATCCGTGCCCGCGCGGGCAAGGACTTCCAGGTGGGCGTGCGGATCTCGCCGGAGCGCTTCGACATCGACATCGGCGAGGCGCTCGTGTTCGCGCGGCAGCTGATGACCTGCGGCAAGATCGACTACCTCGACATGTCGCTGTGGGACTGCTTCAAGGAGCCGGTGGACCCGGCCTACCAGGGCCGCCCGCTGATCGACCTCTTCACTGAACTGGAGCGCGGCGGCACGCCGCTGGGCGTGGCCGGCAAGATCATGGACGCGGCCACGGCGCGGAAATGCCTCGAGCACGGCGCCGATTTCGTGCTGATCGGCCGCGGCGCGATCCTGCACCACGACTTCCCCAAGCGCGCCATGGCCGACGCGGCGTTCCGCTCGGTCGAGCGCCCGGTCACCCGCGAGCACCTGCGCAACGAGGGCCTGGGCCCGGCCTTCGTCGAGTACATGGCGACCGGCTGGAAGGGCTTCGTGGCGGATTGAGGCTTCAGGCCGCCGCTCTCAGGTGCGCCGGGCGCCGGAGTTCCGGCGCCAGCGCCGGCCCCATCATGTCGATGAAGTTCTCGCTGTAGAAGCGGCGCCGCTGCTCCGCCGTGCACGCGGCGAGCACTTCGTCGAAGCGCTTGAGCGGATGGCGCCCGCCCTCCACGTGGGGATAGTCCGACGAGAACATGCAGACCTCGTCGCCGGCGTTGGCGATGATCCAGCCGGCGTCCTCGTGCGGGTAGGGCGCCACGCGCAGCTGGCGGCGGACGATCTCCGAGGGTTTCGCCGACAGCCTGCGCAGCCGCTCCTCGTTCTTCATGAAGGCGTGCGCTGCGGAGTCCATCGAGCGCATCCAGCCGGGCACCCAGGAGGCGCCCAGTTCGATCGCGCCCCACTTGAGGCGGGGGTAGCGGTCGAACACCCCGTCGAAGATCAGCGTGGTCATCGTCTGCATCGCCGCATTGGGGATCGGCATGTAGCTGACCGAGGTGAAGTTGTCGTCGCCGCCGTGGAAGTCGGGCACCAGCGGCAGGCCGTTCTCCTTGTAGACCGGGTTCAGCTTCTCCTCGCCGCCCACGTGGAAGATCATCGGCACGCCGGCCTCCTGGGCCATTGCCCAGACCGGGTCCAGGCCGACGTGACTGGGCGCGTGGCGGCGCGGGCACAGCGACGGGATCATCAGCGCCTTCGCACCGAGCCGCAGCGCTTCGCGGGCCGTGGCGATGGAGCGTTCGATGTCCTCCAGCGGCACGTAGGCCACGGGGAGCAGGCGCGGGTCCACCGAGCAGAAGTCGGTCATCATCCGGTTGTGCGCGTCGGCCGCCGCGTAGCACAGCTCCATGTCGTCGCCCTGGTCCAGGCCGAAGTTCCCCAGGCAGAAGGTGGTGAACACCAGCTGGCTCGCGAAGCCGAGCAGGTCCAGCGCTTCCGGGCGGTCCTGGCGCAGGAAAGCGCCGTGCGCCTCGTAGTTCTTGCGCAGCAGCAGGTTGGCCGCGACGCCGGCGCGGAAGTCCGGCTCGGCGTGCGCCTCGGGCGAGCGGCCGGGGCGCAGGCCGCGCTTCTTCACCGCCTGGTAGGCCGGCAGCGCGTGGAAGCGTTCGAGCAGGCGCTTGTCGAAGTACGGATCCAGGCAGTCGTCGAGCTCCATCAGGTGGCTGTCGGCGTCGTGGATCAGGCGGTCGTTTGCGTAGGACATGCTGGCACTCCGGATCGGCGTGGGAGGTTTCGTGCTCACGCTAACCCGATCGATGCGATGCAGGCGACGGCCTGGGAGGCCGCACCGTTCCGAAATGCGCGCTCGGACGACGGCGGCGATGCCGGGCCCAGGGTGAAGAGCGGGTCACTCCGGAAGCAGGTAAGTGATGTCGTCGCCATCGAGGCGTACCACCCCCCGCCTGCAGAGGGCAGCCAGGATGCCCGCGAGCTGGTGCTCGTCCAGTTGCCCGCCGTGCTGCGCATTGATGGTGCTGAGCAGGGTCTTGCGCGATTTCGGCTTCGAGGACTTGCGCCTGGCAAGGTCTGCGATCGTCGCCTCGACGCGGTCGCCGGTCTCCGATTTCTGGGCACGCTGGAAGACGGGCATCTCTGCGATCGAGGAAGAACGCTGCGCGAAGATCCCCTTGCCCTTCAGGTGCCTGATCAGCGGGTCGAAGCCGCTGTCCTTCGAGATGACGTGAAAGAACGCCGAAGGCTCGCGGTTCGACAGCACCCCGATGTAGTAGGCGATGTGGAAGTCGAGCGCGTTCGTTCCGATCGTCACGAGAGGCACGTACTCCGCATTCGCGCCATGGACCTGCATGGCCGCCGCCAGGGCAACCGGAACCTTCGCCTGATGCGGCCCCAGGAACACCTTGATCCGGAACGGCCCTTCCTTGAGAAGCGCGAGATCGCGTGGCTGGACGTTCTCGTAATCGACCAATACGTGATTGATCCGCATGCGCCGTCGCCCTTCGACGTTTCGATCCGCTGAGTCTCGCCACCAAGGACGGCATTCCCCAACGGGTGTGCGACGAACGGCGCCGGCGGGAAGGTGAGGGGGCGCCGGCCCTCTCGCGCGCCAAGCAGCCCGCTGTCGCCAAGTGGATTGACGGTTCGGGCCGGCACCGGAAGAATGCCCCATCCGCGCACCTTGCCGGTTGCCGCCCTCGAGTCCCGGGGCGGGGGGCGGCTGCCGCCGAATGCCGAAACCGGGAGGAGATCCGAATGACAACGAAGATGCGCACCGCCTGCCTCGCCGCCGTCGGCGTCACCCTGCTCGCCGCCTGCGCGAGCGCGCCCCAGGGGCCGAATCCGGCCGCGATGACATTCTTCGTGACCAGCGCGGGCCCCGGCAAGGGCGCGGACCTGGGCGGCCTCGACGGCGCCGATCGGCACTGCGCCTCGCTGGCCAAGGCCGCCGGCGCCGGCGACCGCGTCTGGCGCGCCTACCTGAGCACGCAGGGATCGGGCCTCACCGACCCCGGATTCGTCAATGCGCGCGACCGCATCGGACCGGGGCCCTGGCGCAATGCGAAGGGGGTGGTCGTCGCGAAGAGCGTCGACGACCTCCACTCGCCCGCCAACAACCTGAACAGGGAGACCGCGCTGGACGAGCGGGGCCGCTCCGTGAAGGGACGCACCGACCGCCCCAACGAGCACGACATCCTGACCGGCTCGCGGCCCGATGGCACCGCCTTCCCCGGCGCGCCCTTCCCCGACATGACCTGCGGCAACTGGACGAAGAGCGGCCCGGACGGCTCGGCGATGACCGGCCACCATGACCGCGCCGGGCCGATCGCGGCCTCTTGGGCCACGTCGTGGAACTCTGCGCACCCCACGCGCGGCTGCCATCCGGAGGGACTGCGCAGCACCGGCGGCGCGGGGCTCTTCTACTGCTTCGCCGAGAAGTGACGCGCGATCCAGAGCCCGGGACTCCATCGTGAGCTCATCTGCCGCACCCGCCGCCGCCTACACCGCGCTCGACGCGCGCGGCTATAACGCGACCACGCTCACGCGCGGCCCGTGGGATCCGGGCCACCAGCACGCCGGCCCGCCGATCGCGCTGGTGTGCCGGGCCATCGAGCAGGCCGCGCACCAGCACGGCCTCACGCACATCGCGCGGCTCACGGCGAACCTGCTGCGTCCGGTGCCGATCGGCCACCTGATCGTCGAGGTGATGACCGACTACGTCGGCCGCAACGCCGGGCATTTCTCTGCGCACCTGATGTCGGGCGACAAGGACGTCGCCAGGTTCACTGCGCTTGCCCAGCGCGAGACGCCGCTCGAGCTGCCGCAGGAACTTGCCGGTCATCCGCTGCCGATGGCGCCGCTCGCGCCCGGCGAGTCTCCGGTGGCGAACTTCCCTTTCGCGGGCCGGCAGGTGGGGTACGCGGATCTCGTCGAGACCCGCCTGGCGCGCGGCAGCTTCTGGAACGGCCCCTGCGCGGTGTGGTTCCGCCTGCGCCATCCGCTGCTCGAGGGCGAGCAGCCGAGCCCCTACCAGCGTGTTGCGGTGGCGGCGGATTCCGGCAACGGGGTGAGCGCCATCCTCGACTACGAGCGCTACCTCTTCGTCAATTCGGACCTCACCATCAACCTCCTGCGGCGGCCGGTGGGCGAGTGGATCTGCCTGGATGCGCGCACCTGCCTGGGCAGCGACGGCGGCGGGCTCGCCGAGTCCGCGCTCTACGACGAGCGAGGTTTCATCGGGCGCGCGACCCAGAGCCTGGCGGTGCGGGCGCGCTGAGCCGTCCGAGGCTCCGGCGCGGCGCGCGGGCTGGCCGTGGCGCCGGCAGCGCCCGCAGCGCCCGCAGCGCCCAGTGATAGCGCCAGCCTAAGCCGCGGCGCGGTAGACCTCCCGCTTGATCGCGAACGAGAAGGGGTGCCAGAAGGCCATCTGGCGTTGCGCCATGACGATGCCCGCCAGCCCTCGCCTGGGGTTGATCCACCAGTGGGTGCCGGCGATGCCGCCCCACTGGAACTCGCCGACCGAGTCCGGGGGGTCGATCGAGGAGGCGCCGAGCGTCACTGCGCCGCCCAGGCCGAAGGCCTTGCCCTTGGCCTCGCCCACCGTCGGGAAGCGGATGAAGGTGCCGTCGGGCAGCTGGTTGCCCATCATCAGTTCGACCGTCTCCGGCTGCAGCAGCATCGGCCCGCCCGGGATCAGGCTGCGGATCAGCGCGATCATGTCCGGCAGGCTGGACACCAGGCCGCCGCCGCCCGACAGGCGCGGCACCGGCCTGCGGTAGGCGCCGGGCCAGGGCGAGTCGTCGGTGCGGGTCAGGCCGGGGGCGAGCGGATTGGTCAGGCTTGCGCCGGCGTAGTAGGCGACCAGCCGGTGCTGCTGGTCCTCGGGAACGACGAAGCCGGTGTCCTTCATCCCCAGCGGTCCGAAGATGCGCGCCTGCAGGAACTCGTCGAAGCGCTGCCCGCTCGCCACCTCGACCAGGCGCGAGAGCACGTCGGTGGCCACCGAGTACTCCCAGGCTGTGCCGGGGTGGAAGGACAGCGGCAGCTCCGCAAGCACGTCCATCATCTCGGCCAGCGTGCTCGTCGGGCTCAGCACCTTGCGCCCGGTGTAGGCGGCGTACATCGTGGTGCCGGGGTCCAGCAGTCCGTAGCTCAGGCCCGAGCTGTGGCTGAGCAGGTGGCGGATGGTGATCGGCCCGCGGGCGGGCTCGGTGTCGTCGATCGAGGCGGCGCCCAGCCTGAGCACGCGGCGCCCGCCGAGCTGGGGGATGTACTGCTCGATCGGGTCGTCGAGATCGATGCGGCCGTCTTCCCAGAGCATCATCACCGCGCAGGACGTGACGAGCTTGGTGTTGGAGAAGATGCGGAACAGGTGGTCCGGCCGCAGCGGCGTGCCCGCTTCCCGGTCGGCCATGCCGACGCAGTGCAGGTCGACGAGATCGCGGCCATGCAGCACCGCCGAGGACACGCCGGCGAGGAGGTCGGCGTCCACCGTCTGCCGCATCGCGGCGTGGGCGGACGAGAAGTCGAAGGGGCGGGCGTCGAGGGCGGCTGCGGACATCGTGGTTCGTTCTCCTGTCGAAGCGACGACGATATCGGCGGGGGCTGCCGGTGTCGACCGCGCAGGCCCGGCCGGGGGCCTGCCGGTTCCGGAATCCCGCGCGAGCCCGGTGCCCTCAGCGCGCGGTGTAGCCGCCGTCGTCCGCGTAGTAGGCGCCCGTGATGAACGATGCAGCGTCGGAGCACAGGAACAGCGCCAGGCTCGCGATCTCCTCCGGCTGGCCCAGGCGGCCGATCGGGTGCTGCGCGGTGATCGCTGCCAGCCCCTCGTCCGTTGCCCGCACCGGGGCGGTCATCGGCGTCTCGATGAAGCCGGGGCCGATCGCGTTGACCCGGATGCCCTGCCGGGCGTACTCGATCGCGGCCACGCGCGTGAGGCCGACCACGCCGTGCTTGGAGGCGGTGTAGGCCGACGCGTTGGCGAAGCCCACGCTGCCGAGGATGGATGCCATGTTGACGATGGCGCCGCCGCCGCCCGCGAGCATCACCGGCAGCTCGGCGCGCAGGCAGTGGAAGACGCCGTCGAGGTTGATCGACAGGATGCTGCGCCAGCGCTCGAGGTCGTAGTCGCCGGTGGCTCGGCGCGGGCCGTCGCCGCCGCCCACTCCGGCGTTGTTGACCGCGCAGTCCAGCCGCCCGAAGGCCGCGACCGTCGCCGCCACCATGTCCGCCGCCGAAGATGCGTCGGCGACGTCCACCGGCACGAAGATCGCCTCTGCGCCGGCTTCGCGCAGCGCGCGGGCCTGGGCCTCGCCGGCGCTGCCCGGCAGGTCGGCGAGCGCGACGCGCGCGCCGCTCGAGGCGAAGGCCTTCGCGGTGGCCAGGCCGATCCCCGAAGCGGCGCCCGTGACCAGGGCGACGCGGCCGGCGAAGGCTTCGGGCGAGAAGGTGGGGCGAGGGGTGGCGGCGGTCGAGGTCATCGGGGGTTCCTGTCGTGGGGTGCGGATCCACAGAGACCACGAATGCGCGCCGGGGCGCAAGGCGCCTGCGCGCGGATTGGAATGCCCGTCCGGGCAGCGGCGGCCGTGCCGCGTCTACACTCGGATCCGCGCCGTCGAGGACGGCCTCGTCGAACGAACAAGCATCGCCCCACCAGGAGAGCAGCACATGATCGGCTACGCCACCCTCGGCACCAACGACCTTCCGCGCGCGGCGGAGTTCTACGACAAGCTGGCCGCGGCGCTCGGCGGCAAGCGCGTCTTCGAGAACGAGCGCGGCATCGGCTGGGGCGCGGGCCGCAGCCCGATGCTGTCGGTGATGCGTCCCTGGGACGGCAAGCCCGCAACGGCGGGCAACGGCACGATGGTCGCGCTGGTCACCGACAGCCGGGAGAAGGTCGACGCCGTCCACAAGCTCGCGCTCGAGCTCGGCGCGCAGGACGAGGGCGCGGCCGGCCTGCGCGGCGATCGCTTCTACGGCGGCTACTTCCGCGACCTGGACGGCAACAAGCTGGTCGTCTTCTGCATGGGTTGAGGCCGTGCCGAAGCTTCGCCATGTGCAGCTCGACGGCCTCTCGCTCGCGGCCTTCGAGTGGAACGCGGCGCTGCGCGGCAGCGCCCCCACGCTGCTGCTGGTGCATGCCACCGGCTTCCATGCGCGGGTATGGGACCAGATGGTTCGCCGCCTGCCGCCCGTGCACGTGCTTGCGATCGAGCTGCGCGGCCACGGCCGCAGCGAGGCGCTGCCGTTTGCAGGCTGGGAGGACTTCGGCCGGGATCTGGCGCAGGCGGCGGCCGCACTCGATCTCGATGGCGCGGTGGCAGTGGGCCACAGCATGGGCGGACATGCGCTCGTGGCGGCCGCCGCCGCCCAGCCGGGCCGCTTCGCGCGGCTGATGCTGATCGACCCGCCGATGTTCGCGCCGGAGTCCTACCTGAACCGGCCGCCGCTTTCCGGCGAGCCGCATCCGGCGGTGGGCAGGAAGAACCGCTTCGAGTCGCCGCAGGCGATGTTCGATCGCCTGGCGCAGCGGCTACCGTACTCGACCTGGGACCCGGAGGCGCTGCACGACTATTGCGCGCACGGCCTGCGCCCCGCAGCCGACGGCGAGGGCTTCGAGCTGGCCTGCGCGCCGGCCACCGAGGGCCGGGTCTACGACACGGTCCGCCGCGATGCCGGAATCTACGCGAGCATCCGAGCGCTTCGCATCCCGGTCACCGTGGTGCGCGCGCGCGCGCTGGACGAATCGATCCGGCCTTTCGACACGCTGGGATCGCCGACCTGGCCAGGGCTCGCCGGCGAGTTCCGCGACGGGCGCGACCTGCACCTGCCGGACAAGACCCACCTGATGCCGATGGAGGATCCCGCGCTGGTGGCTGAGATGATCGCCGAGCATCTGCTCGGGGCCGCACCGCGCGCCGCGGACTGAGCGCGGAACCGGGGCTGGAAACGGCGAAGGCACGGGTCGCCGTTGCGGCCCATGCCTTCGTCAGGTGTTCGGGCGGGCTGCCGCGGAAGACGGCGCCGCGCTCGCCGGTTCTTCAGCTCAGAACGCGTCGCCCGGCACGCGCACCCAGCCTTCCATCAGCACCCGCGCGCTGCGGCTCATGATCGCCTTCTTCACGACCCACTCGCCGTTCTCCTGGGTGGCCTCGGCGCCCACGCGCAGCGTGCCCGACGGATGGCCGAAGCGCACGGCGTTGCGATTGCCGCCGCCCGCGGCCAGGTTCACCAGCGTGCCGGGAATGGCGGCTGCAGTGCCGATGGCCACGGCAGCGGTGCCCATCATGGCGTGGTGCAGCTTGCCCATCGACAGCGCGCGCACCAGCAGATCGACGTCGCCGGCGCCGACCTTCTTGCCGCTGGAGGACACGTAGTCGGCGGGCTTGGCGACGAAGGCCACCTTGGGCGTGTGCTGGCGCTTGGCCGCCTCGGACACGTCCTTGATCAGCCCCATCCTGATCGCGCCGTGCGCCCGGATGGTCTCGAACATCGCCAGCGCCTTGGCGTCGCCGTTGATCGCGTCCTGCAGCTCGGTGCCGGTGTAGCCGATGGCATCGGCGTTCACGAAGATGGTCGGGATGCCGGCGTTGATCATCGTGGCCTTGAGCGTGCCGACGCCGGGTACCTCGAGGTCGTCGACCAGGTTGCCGGTGGGGAACATCGAGCCGCCCGCGCCTTCCTCCTCGGCGGCCGGGTCCATGAACTCCAGCTGGACCTCGGCGGCGGGAAAGGTGACGCCGTCGAGCTCGAAGTCGCCGGTCTCCTGGACCGTGCCGTTGGTGACCGGCACGTGCGCGATGATGGTCTTGCCGATGTTGGCCTGCCAGATGCGCACGACGGCCGTGCCGTCCTTCGGCACCCGGCTGGCGTCCACCAGCCCGCCGCTGATGGCGAACGGACCCACGGCGGCCGACAGGTTGCCGCAGTTGCCGCTCCAGTCGACGAAGGCGGAATCGATCGACACCTGCCCGAACAGGTAGTCGACGTCGTGGTCCGGGCGGCTGCTCTTGCCGACGATCACCGTCTTGCTGGTGCTCGAGGTGGCGCCGCCCATGCCGTCGATCTGCTTGCCGTAGGGGTCCGGGCTGCCGATGACGCGCATCAGCAGGCGGTCGCGGGCCTCGCCGGGAACCTGCGCGGCCTCCGGCAGGTCCTGCAGGCGGAAGAAGACGCCCTTGCTGGTACCGCCGCGGATGTACGTGGCGGGGATCTTCACTTGCGGTGCGTGGGCCATGGTCTTCCTCAGGCGGCCTTGGCCTCGGAGGCCAGGAAGTCCTGGGCGAAGCGCTGCAGCACGCCGCCGGCGTCGTAGATGGAGACCTCCTCGGCGGTGTCCAGGCGGCAGGTGACCGGCACCTCGAGCTTCTCGCCGTTCTTCCGGTGGATGACCAGCGTGAGCGTGGCGCGCGGGGTGCGCTCGCCGACCACGTCGTAGACCTCGGTGCCGTCCAGCCCCAGCGTCTTGCGGGTGGTGCCCGGCTTGAATTCGAGCGGCAGCACGCCCATGCCGATCAGGTTGGTGCGGTGGATGCGCTCGAAGCCTTCGGCGACGATCACCTCCACGCCCGCCAGGCGCACGCCCTTGGCCGCCCAGTCACGCGAGGAGCCCTGGCCGTAGTCGGCGCCGGCCACGATGATCAGCGGCTGCTTGCGGTTCATGTAGGTCTCGATGGCCTCCCACATGCGCATCACCTTGCCGTCCGGCTCGACGCGCGCCAGCGAGCCCTTCTTCACCTTGCCGTCGACCACCGCCATCTCGTTGGTCAGCGTGGGGTTGGCGAAGGTGGCGCGCTGCGCCGTGAGGTGGTCGCCGCGGTGGGTGGCGTAGGAGTTGAAGTCCTCCTCCGGCAGGCCCATCTTCGCCAGGTATTCGCCTGCCGCGCTGTCCAGCATGATGGCGTTGGACGGGGACAGGTGGTCGGTGGTGATGTTATCGCCCAGCACCGCCAGCGGACGCAGGCCCTTCAGCGTGCGCTCGCCGGCCAGCGCGCCTTCCCAGTACGGCGGGCGGCGGATGTAGGTGCTCTGCGGGCGCCAGTCGTACAGCGGGCTGACCTTGGCGCCGGCCGCGCGCCGGATGTCGAACATCGGCGCGTAGATGTTGCGGAACATCTCCGGCTTCACCGAGGACTTCACGACGGCGTCGATCTCCTCGTCGCTGGGCCAGAGGTCCTTCAGGCGGATCTCCTTGCCGTCGACCACGGTGAGCACGTCCTTCTCGATGTCGAAGCGGACCGTGCCGGCGATGGCGTAGGCGACCACCAGCGGCGGCGAGGCCAGGAAGGCCTGCTTGGCGTAGGGGTGGATGCGGCCGTCGAAGTTGCGGTTGCCCGAAAGCACCGCCACGGCGTAGAGGTCGCGGTCGACGATTTCCTTCTGGATGACGGGGTCGAGCGCGCCGGACATGCCGTTGCAGGTGGTGCAGGCGAAGGCGACCACGCCGAAGCCGAGCTTCTCGAGCTCGCGGTCCAGGCCGGCTTCCTTCAGGTATTCGGCCACCACGCGCGATCCGGGGGCCAGCGAGGTCTTCACCCAGGGCTTGCGGACCAGGCCGTATTTGTTGGCGTTGCGCGCCAGCAGGCCGGCGGCGATCACGTTGCGCGGGTTGCTGGTGTTGGTGCAGCTGGTGATGGCGGCGATGATCACCGCGCCGTCGGGCATCTGGCCCGGCACCTCTTCCCACTTGCCGGCGATGCCGCGGGCGGCGAGGTCGGCGGTGGCCACGCGGGCGTGCGGGTTGGACGGGCCGGCCATGTTGCGCACGACGCTGGACAGGTCGAAGCGCAGCGTGCGCTCGTACTCGGCGTCCTTCAGGCTGTCGGCCCACAGCCCGGTGTGCCTGGCGTAGGTTTCGACCAGCTTCACCTGCTCGTCTTCGCGGCCGGTGAGCTTGAGGTAGTCGATGGTATGCTGGTCGATGAAGAACATCGCCGCAGTGGCGCCGTACTCCGGCGCCATGTTGGAAATGGTCGCGCGGTCGCCGATCGAAAGGGACGCAGCGCCCTCGCCGTAGAACTCCAGGTAGGAACCGACGACCTTCGACTTGCGCAGGTACTCGGTGATTGCCATCACGATATCGGTGGCGGTGATGCCCGGCTGCGGCCTGCCGGTGAGCTCGACGCCGACGATGTCGGGCAGGCGCATCCAGGAGGCCCGGCCCAGCATCACGTTCTCGGCCTCCAGGCCGCCGACGCCGATGGCGATCACGCCCAGCGCATCGACGTGGGGTGTGTGGCTGTCGGTTCCGACGCAGGTGTCGGGGAAGGCCACGCCCTCGCGCACCTGGATCACCGGCGACATCTTCTCCAGGTTGATCTGGTGCATGATGCCGTTGCCCGGGGGGATCACGTCGACGTTCTCGAAGGCCTCTTTGGTCCAGTCGATGAAGTGGAAGCGGTCCTCGTTGCGGCGATCCTCGATCGCGCGGTTCTTCGCGAAGGCGTCGGGGTCGAAACCGCCGCACTCCACCGCCAGCGAGTGGTCGACGATCAGCTGCACCGGCACCACCGGGTTCACCTGCGCCGGGTCGCCGCCTTGGTCGGCGATGGCGTCGCGCAGGCCGGCGAGGTCGACCAGCGCGGTCTGGCCGAGGATGTCGTGGCAGACGACGCGCGCCGGGAACCAGGGAAAGTCCAGGTCGCGCCTGCGCTCGATCAGCTGCTTCAGCGAATCGGTGAGCGCGGCCGGATCGCAGCGGCGGACCAGATTCTCGGCGAGCACGCGCGAGGTGTAGGGCAGTTTGTCGTAGGCGCCGGGCTGGATGGCCTCGACGGCCGCGCGGGCGTCGAAGTGGTCGAGCTGGGTGCCGGGCAGGGGGGTGCGGTAGGTGGTATTCATGGGTGCGATTTTATCCGATCGGCCCTGTGAACGGCCGGGCGGAGGCGAATATACGGCACGCGTTGCAGGGTCTTCATGTCACGCCCGATCGGGGCTTCGCGCCGCTCACGAGGTCGGCGGCCCGCCGCCCCGGGCAGCGTCCTCCCGGCCGCTTTGCGGAACCCCCGAAGGCGCCCCCCGTGCATAATCCCGTGACGCCCCCTGCGGTCCGGCCATGCGGTTCCGGAGCCCG
>JBKHVS010000070.1:0-14710 GCA_046569945.1 Gammaproteobacteria bacterium
TCAGACGTTTCGGACGCACAAGGCACCAGCATGGCCGGACCGACGCCATTTTCTGAACGTCAGAAGGACAGGAACTGGACAGACCCGGCTCGTGCGGGCGCTGCAGCATCGCTGAATGCACGTCGAGGCGTCAGTCACCACGAACTGCAGGGGAGTAGAACTCCAGAAAATCAGGGGCTTACCCAGCTCCCCGACTTCCCCCCGTGCTTCTCCAGCACCCGCACCTCCTCGATCACCATTCCGCGGTCGGCGGCCTTGAGCATGTCGTAGATGGTCAGGAGACCGACCTGCACCGCGGTGAGTGCCTCCATCTCCACCCCGGTGCGGCCTTCGCATTCCACGCGCGCGGTGCAGGTCACCGTGGACGCATCGGCGTCGACGTCGAACTCCACCGCCACCCGCGTCAGCGGGATGGGGTGGCACAGCGGGATCAGGTCGGCGGTGCGCTTGGCGCCCTGGATCGCGGCGATGCGGGCGATTCCCAGCACGTCGCCCTTGCGGGCCGAGCCGGAGCGGACCAGTTCGAGCGTCTGGGGCTTCATGCGGATGCGGCCGCTGGCGAGCGCGACGCGGCGGGTGACGGCCTTGTCGCCGACGTCGACCATGTGGGCCTGGCCGGCGGCGTCGAAATGGGTGAGGGGTGTGCTCATCGCAGGGGGCTCGCGGACGGGCGGCTATCATAGCAACCGGCCGTGACCGGTCCGGCGCGGCGCCGCCTGCCGGTGTCAGGAGGCGCGGCCGCGCTCCACTCAGAGGGACATGCAGAGCTCCATCGAACAGAAGCGGCCGGCGCGCCGGCGGCACCGCGCGCTGTGCGTGGCGCTGGTCCTGGCTCTCGGGCTGGCGCCGCCCGCGGCGCTGGCGCAGGCGGACAACCTGCCGCGGCTGGGCGACGCGGGCGCAGAGGACCTGTCGCCTGCGGCCGAGCGGCGCCTGGGCGAGCGCATCATGCGCGACCTGCGGCGCGACGCGGCGGTGTCCGGCGACGTCGAGATCGGCGACTACCTGAACGGCCTTGCGGCCACGCTGACGGCCTCGGCGCAGGGGCATTCCTTCGAGCTCTTCCTGGTCAGCGATCCGTCGCTGAACGCCTTCGCGCTGCCCGGCGGCTACATCGGGGTGCACACCGGCCTGATCGTGGCGGCGGAGACCGAGTCGGAGCTGGCTTCGGTGGTCGCCCACGAGATCGGCCACGTCACCCAGCGGCACATCGCGCGCATGCTCTCGGGGCAGCGGCAGACCACGCTGGGCACGCTGGCTGCGGTGGTGCTGGCGGCGCTGGCCGCGCGGTCCAACCCGCAGGCCGCGGCCGGCATCGTGACGATGGCGGCGGGCGCGCAGCAGCAGCAGATGCTCGCGTTCTCGCGCGACGCCGAGCGCGAGGCCGACCGGGTCGGCCTGGACACGCTGCGCGAGGCGGGCTTCGACCCGAACGGCATGGTCTCGTTCTTCGGCCGCCTGCAGCAGTCCACGCGCACCTACGAGAGCTCGGCGCCCGCCTACATGCGCAGCCACCCGATGACCGTCGAGCGGATCGCGGACATGCAGGCGAGGGTGCAGGAGGGGCGCTACCGGCAGCATCCCGATTCGCTCGAGTTCCGCCTGGCGCGCGCGCGGCTGCGCGCGCAGGGCGACGGCAGCGTCGACGCATTGCGCACCGAACGCGCCCGCTTCGAGCGGCAGCTGCGCGAGCGCACCACCAACGACGAGACCGCGGCCTGGTTCGGCGTGGCCGTCGGCGCGCTGGCGCAGCGCGACTACCCCGCGGCCGAGCGTGCGATCGAGGAAACCCGTCGCCGCCTGCCCGAGGGGCACCCCTTCGTGGAGCGGCTCGCTGCGCAGGCCCGTCTGCAGGCGGGCGACGCCGCGGGCGCGCTCGCGCTGGCGCGGGCCGCCGCCGCGCGTTTCCCGGCCGCTCGTGCGCTGGTGCACCTGCAGGCCGAGGCGATGATCGCGCTGCGCGACCATCGCGCAGCGGTGGCCTTCCTCGAGGACCGGCTGGCGGTGACGCGCACGGATGCGGCGCTCTGGCGGCTGATGGCCCGTGCCCGCAGCGGCCTGGGCGAGACGGCGCTGGCGCATCGCGCATCTGCCGAATCCTATGCGCTGGACGGCGCCTGGCTGGCGGCGGTCGAGCAGCTGGAGCTCGCCCGCAGGGACGGCGGGCTGGACTTCTACGCAGCCTCGCAGCTGGATGCGCGCATCAAGGTGCTCAAGGCGGAGTACACGCGGGAGCAGGAGGACGCGAAGGCCGGCCTTCGCTGAGGAATCTCAGGCGGGCCTTGGCCGGCGCTCGAAGCGCGGCGCCCGCCCTTCCTGCCAGGCCTGCACCGGCAGCGTGCGGCCCAGGATGGACAGGCACAGTCCGCTGCCGCCCGCCGTCCCGGCGCCGTCCTCCGTCAGCTCCAGCGCGGCGAGATCCAGGTCGTGGATGGCGCCGGGGCCGAGGTCGGTTTCCAGGATCAGCTCGCCCTCCGGGGAGCTCCAGGCAGCGTCCACCCGGCCCACCGGGTCGCCGGTGTGCGTCACCAGCCGGGCCTGCCCGCCCTCGCCCAGCACCCTGAGGACCAGCGGAGCCACGTCGAGGTCGACGAAGACCCGCTGCGGGCCGTTCTGCCAGAACCAGCGTCCGGCGTCGTCGCTCGCGTAGTTGCGGCAGATGAATTCGACGATCTGCGGGCTGGTGATCTCGCTGCCCAGGCCGTGCAGGGCCTCGTCGAAGCCGGGCTGGCCGCGGTCCACCAGCATCCAGTGACCGCGGCGGTCGAGCCGCAGCCAGCCGTGCACCGCGGGCACGTTGGGCCAGCGGGCCATGGCCTGCAGGACGAGATCATCCATGGGCGTGCGCTCCTTTGGAGGCTTGGGGGCCGGCGCGCGGGTGGCCGCCGGGGTCGTCACGGCCCGACGGCGCGCGGGTGGCGGGCAGGTGCGCGGCGAGGAAGCCGTGGACCCGCTGCGGCAGCCAGTCGAAGCGGCCGGGGAAGCCCCCGCCGAGGAAGCCGACGTGACCGCCTTCGGCGGGGTAGTCGAGCTGCACGAAGCGGGAGACCTCGCCGGGCGCGGCCAGCGCCGCGGCGGGAAGGAAGGGGTCGTTCAGCGCGTTGATGACGAGGGCGGGCACGCGCACGCCGCCGAGGAACTGGCGGCAGGAGCTGCGCGCCCAGTAGTCGTGGCAGCTGGCGAAGCCGTGCATCGGCGCGGTGACCGCATCGTCGAAGCCGAAGAAGTCGCGCGAGGCGAGCATGCGCTCGCGGTCGAAGAGGCCGGGATGCTGGGCCAGCTTGGCCAGGCTCTTGCGCTTGAGCGTGCGCAGGAAGTTGTCCATGTAGACCCGGTTGAAGCCTCGCGACAGCGCGGCCGCGCCTGCGGCCAGGTCCTGCGGGGGCGAGATGGCGACCGCTGCCGAGACGAAGCCTGCGGCGTCGCCGCGCTCGCCCAGCCACTTGAGCAGCGCATTGGCGCCGAGCGAGACGCCCACGGCGAGCAGCGGCGCGCCGGCGGGACGGGCCGCTGCGAAGCGCCGCAGGATCCAGTCGATCTCGTCCGAGTCGCCGGAGTGATAGGCCCGCGGCGCGCGGTTGAGCTCGCCGCTGCAGCCGCGGAAGTGCGGCACGGCACCGCGCCAGCCGCGCCGGACGGCTGCCGCCATCAGCACCCTCGCATAGTGGCTTCGCGAGCCGCCCTCCAGCCCGTGGAAGAGCACAAGCAGCGGCGTGTCCTCGCGCGGATGCGCGGGCTCGGCGAAATCGACGTCGATGAAATCGCCGTCCGGCGTGGTCCAGCGCTCGCGGCGCATCGGCACGCGCGGCGCGGGCGCCGCGACGGCTGGCCAGATGGTCTGGGCATGGGGCCCGCGCAGCCAGGCGGGAGGGCGGTATCGGTCGTGGCCGGACAAGGTGCGACTCTCGGCGCTGCGCGGTCAGTGCAGCACGGCGGGGGCGTCCATGGGCGCCGGTTCGCCGTGCTGGGACACTGCGGCCGCGTGGTGCAGCACGATGCGCCAGCCGGCAGGCGTCTTGGCGTAGACGTTGGTGGCGACGCACTCGACGATCCGGGTGCCGTCCGGGCCCGGCACCAGCACCTTCTCGACCAGGTTGTGCACGGCCAGCGTGGCGCCGAGCTGGGTGCGGACGTCGGCCGGCCGGACGTCGACCCCGCCTTGGGCGAACATCGCCGTGAAGCCGTCGCGGATGGCGCCGATGCCGACCAGGCGCGCGCCGTTGGGATGCACGCAGACCGCGTCCTCGTCGTCCGCCCACAAGGCCATCATCGCGGCGAGGTCGCCGCGCTGCATGGCGTCGTAGAAGGCTTCCTCGACGGCTTCGACCGAGGCGGTGGCGATGGAGGTCGGGCGTTGCATGACGGGTTTCCCTGGGAGACGGAGTTTATGCGATCAGCCGTCGCCGTGCGCCCTGCGGACGGCCGCGCGGTCGAGGGCGCCGCCGGCGGAGCGTGGCAGCGCCTCGACGAAGATCACGCGCTTGGGCTTCTTGAAGCGCGCGATTCGCGTGCCGACGAACTCGATGACCAGCCGCTCGTCCGGCGGCTCGGCGCCGGGCCGGCATGCGCACACCGCGCGCACCGCCTCGCCCCATTCGGCATCGGCCACGCCGAACACCACGGCCTCGGCGATCGCGGGATGCTCGAGCAGCACCCGTTCCACCTCGGCGGGGTAGACATTCTCGCCGCCTGGCTTGATCAGCTCCTTGGCGGGCGTCCGGCCCTCGAACCACAGGTAGCCGTCCTCGTCGAAGCGGCCCAGGTCCCCGGTGTGATGCCAGCCGTTGCGGAAGGCCTCGCGCGTGTCCGTCTCGAGGTTCCAGTAGCCGAGGAAGACGGTGGGGCCCCGCACCACGATCTCTCCGCTCTGCCCAGGGGGAAGCGGGCGGTCGAGCTCGTCGACCACCGTCACCTCGGTGAGCAGCGCCGGCTGGCCGGCGGCGCCTGGGCGCTCGCGGAAGCGTGCCAGCGTCGCCATCCCGGAGACCTCGGACTGGCCGTAGCCCGACCAGAAGTCGGCCTGCGGGCAGGCGGCATGGAAGCGGGCGATGGTGTCCGGGGTGTCCAGGCCGCTGATCGCGCGCAGGCTGGAGAGGTCGGCGCCCTCGTCGGCGGCCGCGTCCAGGATGGCGCCGAGCATCGGCGCGAACTCGGAGAAGACCGTGACCCGGTGCTCGGCGATCTGGCGCGCAGCGGCCTTCGGGTCGAAGCGCGCCGAGACCAGCGTCCTGCCGCCGGCCTGCAGCATCGCCAGGAACTGCCCCAGCCCGGAGACGTGGAACAGCGGCAGCATGCCGAGCCCGACGTCGTCCGAACCCAGCCGCCAGCGGTTGATCAGCTGCATCCCGGCGGCCAGCAGGCCGGCATGCGAGAGCAGCGCGCCGCGCGGCAGCCCGCCCACGGCAGCGGTGTGGATGATGACGAAGCCGTCGCCGGCCTGCGCGTGGGGCGCGTCGCAGTCGTCGCCCGCGTCCAGCAGCGCTTCATAGGGCTGGAAGCCGTCTTCGGCGCGGCCGTAGCCGTGCATGGCGGCGAGCCCCGGGCAGCGCCCGCGCAGCGCGGCGAGCGCCGGCTGGTACTCGGGGTCGGCCAGCAGCAGCTTCGGCGTGGTGTCGGTCACCGCGTGCGCCATCTCCTCCGCGCTCAGGCGCCAGTTCACCGGCACCACGATCGCGCCCAGCCGCGCGGCGGCCGCGTACAGGTCGAGGTACTCGGGGCGGTTCTGCGCCACCACGGCCACGCGGTCGCCGCGCGCCACCCCGGCGCGCGCCAGGCCGGCGGCGAGCCGGCGCGCCCGCGCGGCGTACTGCGCGTGGCTGTGCGCCGCCCCTTCGAACACGAAGGCAGTGCCGGCGCCCGACCAGCGCGCATTGCGTTCGATGACGCTCCAGAGGGTGAAGTCGCGGATGCCCATCGTCGTCGGTCTCCCTGTCTCGTGGTTCGGTGCGGCGCGGTCGCCGCGGGCCGGCTTCCGAAGCGAAGAGGATAGTCCAGGCGGTCAGCGCGGCTCGGCGATCCCGCTGCGCGCGCCGCCGCTCATCCAGCCGCCCAGTGCCTGCACCAGCGCATAGGCCCCGTAGATCGCCGATCCGGTGACCGCGATCGCGGCCGGGGTGCCGAGCGCGCCCAGGACGATCGCCGCGGCGGCCTCGCGCGTGCCCCAGCCGCCGAAGCTCACCGGCAGCGTCGCCATCAGGAAGATCGGCACCGCGGCGGCGGCCACCGCCCAGGCAGGAAGGTCCGCGCCCAGCGCGCGCAGCGCGCACAGCAGCGCAGCCACGGAGAGCAGCTGCACCGCGGCCGAGAGGATCGCCTGCAGCGCGTAGGGGCGGGACAATCCGCGCCGGGCGAGCGCCCCGCGCAGCCGCCCGAGCCGCCCGGCGAGGTCGCGCACCGGAGCGCGCAGCGCCAGCCGGAGCGCCAGCCAGGGCAGCAGCAGCATCGCGAGCGCGGCCAGGAGGGCGGCGGCGGCCGCGCCGAGCGGCATCGCCGACGGCCAGGCGCCGGCGATCGCCGCAGCTGCCGCCGTCCCCGCATCCTCGAGGCCCAGGGCGAGCGCGAGCGCGCCGAGCACGACGAGCATCCACAGCCCGCTGATCCGGTCGAGCAGCACCGATAGCCCCGCCTCGAGAGCGGGATGGCCGAGCGCGCGCAGGCGCCAGGCGCGCAGCAGGTCGCCGCCGACCACCGCGCCCGGCAGCAGCGCGTTGACCGCGACTCCCTGGAAATAGACCGCCACCGCCCATCCCGCCGGGGCCCGCATGCCAAGCCAGTCGCACAGTGCCCGCCAGCGCAATGCCGAGACCAGGTTCGCCGCGATTGCGCAGGCCAGCCCCGCCAGCAGCCAGAGGGGATCGGCGCCGGACAGCGCGTCCCAGACGCGGCGCGGTCCGGCCAGCGAGATCGCCGCGGCCAGCAGCAGCGCCGCGGCCGGGATCCGCAGCAGGCGAAGCGCCCGCTTCATCGCCGGGTCCCGTTCATCCTCCGGTCACCTTCACTGCGCAGGGGGCAGGGCACGGGGCGGCGGCGCGGGGCGCACGTGGTACTGCGGCCGCAGCCCGCCCGCGTGGTACAGGCGGATCAGGAGCTCGCCCGTGAGCCCCGCCACGATCAGCTGCATGCCGGCGAGCACGAGAATCACCCCGGCCAGCAGCATCGGCCGCTGGCCGATGTCCTCGCCGGCCAGCTTGAGCACGAAAAGCCAGCCGAGCATCCCCAGGCCCGGGGTCAGCATCCACAGGCCCAGGCCTCCGAAGGCGTGCAGCGGCCGCTGCCGGAAGCGCAGGAAGAAGACCATGAGGATCAGGTCGAGGATGACCCGGAAGGTCCGGTCGATGCCGTACTTGGACTTGCCCCGGGTGCGTGCATGGTGCCGCACCGGGACCTCGACGATGCGCGCACCGGCTTCTCTTGCCAGCGAGGGGATGAAGCGGTGCAGTTCGCCGTAGAGGCTGATCCGCTCGATGATGTGCCGGCGGTAGGCCTTGAGCGCGCAGCCGTAGTCGTGCAGGTGGACGCCGGTGACGCGGGAGATCAGCCGGTTGGCGATCGCCGACGGCAGCCGCCTCGACAGCGCCTTGTCCTGCCGCTGTTCGCGCCAGCCCGAGATCATGTCCACGTCCGGATCGCGCTCGAGACGATCGACCATGGAGGGAATGTCGGCGGGGTCGTTCTGGAGGTCGCCGTCCAGGGTCACGATGTAGCGGCCGCGGGCACGCTCGAAGCCCGCCTGCAGCGCGGTCGACTGGCCATAGTTGCGAGCCAGCACCACGGGAACCAGCCAGGGGCGCGAGCCGGCCAGCTCCAGCAGCAGCCGGTCGGTGCCGTCGGCGGAGCCGTCGTCGATGCAGACCAGCTCGAAGGAGTGCTGCGTGGCCGACATGGCCTCGCGGACGCGCTCGACCAGTTCGGGAAGGTTTTCCACCTCGTCATAGAGCGGGACGACGATCGAGACGTCGGGGGCGGCGGCGTGCGGATTCATGGGGCGGGCGCTCTCGGGTTCGGTCAGAATACGCGCCGCGGTGCCGCGGCGCGCTCCGGGACCGCGGCGATCATACAGAAGGGAACTGCGGGCCGGCTCGAGCGGGGCCCGCTTCGAGGAATCGGATGGCCGAGGGTCGAGGAGGGCGCCGCCCCTGGGGGCTGGCGCGGTGGGTCGGGCTGGCGGCCCTCTACCTGCTGTTCAACGCGGCCACGCAGCTGGCGGCCTCGCCGACCGCCAATTTCGACCAGGCGGAGATGCTGGTGCTGGTCCAGGAGCTGCGCCTGGGCTACACGGCGCAGCCGCCGCTCTACGTCTGGCTCAACTGGCTGCCCGACGCGATCGCGGGGCCCAGCCTGGCGCTCAACCTGGCGCTCAAGTGCCTGCTGATGGCGGCGAGCGTCGCGTTCAGCCTGGCGGCGCTGCGCGACGCCGGCGAAGCCCGCCGCCAGGCTCCGCTGGTGCTGGCAGGTTTCGCGCTGATCCCGGTGGTGATCTGGGAGTCGCAGCGGGTGCTCACCCACTCCGCGCTGGCGGTGGCGCTGGTGCTGGCGGTGCTCTGGCAGGCGCAGCGGTTGCGCGCTGCGCCGACCCGGCGTGGCTACCTGGCCTGGGGCCTGCTCGGCGGCGCTGCGCTCATTGCGAAGTACAACACGGCGATCGCGCTCGCCGCCCTGGCGGGCGCGCTGCTGCTGGCGCCCGGCTGGCGCGTGCTGCTGCTGACGCCGCGGCTGGCCTGGGCGGCGCTGGGCGCGGCGCTGGCCGTGCTCCCGCACTTCGCCTGGCTTGCGCTCAACGGGTCGGCGGTCGGCTCCACGGTGCGCAAGCTGGAGCGATCCGCCGATCCGTTCGGCTTCGTCAAAGGGCTCGCCGAACTGTCCGGGGCGCTGGCTGCCTGCGTCGGGGTGATGGGCCTCGTGTGGATCTCGGTGCTGGCGCTGCGGACGGTGCGGCGCGCCTGCGCAGGGGGAGGCGACGCCGGGCGCGGCGAAACGCTCGTGCCGCCCGCCGTCGCAGGCCCGCCGGTCGCCGCCCCGTCGGTCGCCGCCCCGTCGGTCGCCGCCCCGTCGGCCGTCTCCTCGTCGGCCGTGTCCTCGTCGGCCGCGGCGCTGCATCGCCTGGTTTCGCTGCAGCTCGCGCTCGGCCTGGCGCTGACCGCGGCCTTCGTCGTGGTCTCCGGCAGCCGTCACTTCGAGGAACGCTGGCTGCTGCCCGTGCTGGCGCCGCTGCCGCTGTGGCTGGCGCTGGCCGTGCGGCGCTGCGACCTGCGCCGAGGGATGCTGGCGACCGGCGCCGCGATGGCGCTGGCCGCCGCGCTGATGCTGCCGGGGCGCGTGCTCTTCGCCGGGCACCTTGCGCGCGGCAAGCCGGCGGTGGTGAGCCTGCCCTACGTCGCGCTGGCGGCGGACATGCGGGCCGCGCACGGCGAGCCTGCGGCGATCCTCGCCGACACCCAGACCCTGGGCGGAAACCTGCGGCTCGTCTTCCCCCGGGCACGAATCCTGGTGCCGGGCGTCACCCGGCACGAAGCGCCGGCCGCGGGCGCGCTGTGGGCGGTCTACGAGGACAGCGACTGCGAGGGCCGGCCGCTGACGGAGCGCGTGGACGAGCAGCGCCTGCTGCCGGCGCCCGGCGTGCCCTGCACGGTGCACACGGCGCCGCTGCTGCACCTGCCGGGGCGCAGCCACAGGCTGCACCTGCAGGTGCTGCGCGCGCGCTGAGGCGCGCCGCGGACCGGCCGCAGGTCCGCGTCCCGCCGGGGCTCAGCGTCCGATGAAGCGCGGCCTGCGCTTCTCCTCGAAGGCGGCCAGTCCTTCGCGCATGTCGTGGCTGTGCGAGTGCACTTCGCTGGCGAGCAGTTCCAGGCGCAAGGCGGTCTCGGAGGGCTGTTCGAGTCCGTCGTCGACCAGCGCCTTCATCCGGCGCAGGACCAGCGGACTCTTGGTCGCGAGCTTCGCCACGAGGCGCTCGGTGGCGGCCACGAGCTCCGCATCGTCGACGACCTCGTTGACGAGGCCCGCCTCCAGCATCTGCTCGGCGGGCACGAACTCCGCGGTGAAGAGCAGGTACTTCGCGCGCGTCGGTCCGATCTTGCGGGGCAGCCGCACCGAACTCCCGCCGCCTGGCAGCAGGCCGTAGTTGGCGTGGGCGTCGCCGATCCGGGCCGAGCGGGCCGCGATGACGAGGTCGCAGCACAGCACCAGTTCGAGCCCCCCCGCGAGCGCCAGTCCGTTGATCGATGCGATCACCGGCTTCGGGAGCTTCTCGAGGCGGCCCATGATCGCCAGCACGGTCTTCAGGAAGGCCGCGGTGGCCGCCTCGTCGCCACCCACCGACTCGCGCACGTACTTCAGGTCGGCGCCTGCACAGAACGCGCGTCCCGTGCCCGTCAGCACCACGGCGCAGACGGAATCGTCGGCCAGCGCCCGGTCCAGCGCGGCGTCGATGCCGCGCACGATCTCGGGCGTGATCGAGTTCATCGCTGCGGGCCGGTTCAGCGTGATCCACATGGCACCCGCCCGCGCGTGCGTCAGGACGACCGGTTCGTTCATGTTCGCTCTCCCATTGCCGGACCCCGGGGCTCCGGGCGCCTGGCTTCGCGTTGAATTGACCAATGAGTAAATGATCTGTTCCAATGGTAAAACGAAGCGCGGTGCCCTGCATCGCGCGCCGGGCGATGGGGGTGTCACGAGGCGCGGAAGCGAGACGACGGCGACGGCGGGTTCGTTGCCAGTGCGCGCGCCGTCCGCGCGCTGAACGGTCACGCGGCTGCCCGCGAACGGAATGCTCGGGCAACTGCAATCGGGAGCAGGAATGGAAAACGTCTACGTGGTGGGTGTCGGGATGACCCCCTTCGGCAAGCTGGCCGATACCAGCATCAAGCAGATGACGCGCCAGGCGGTCGAGGCAGCGCTCGCGGACGCCGGAATGGCGGCCGAGGCCCTTCAGGGGGCCTTCTTCGGCAACGCGTCGCAGGGGCACATGGAAGGGCAGCAGATGATCCGCGGGCAGGTTGCGCTGCGCGCGATGGGCATCCAGTCCATCCCGGTGGTCAACGTCGAGAATGCCTGCGCAAGCGGCAGCACGGCCATGCACCTGGCGGTGAACTTCGTCCGCGCGGGCGAGGGCGACGTGGCGCTCGCCGTGGGGGCGGAAAAGATGTTCTCGCGCGACCGGGGCCTGATGTTCTCTGTCTTCGACAGCGCCTGGGACGTCTCCGATGCGGATGCGATCCGCGAGCGCCTGCTGAAGCTCGGCGAGGGCGTCGAGGTGCCGCCTGGCACCACTTCCCCGAAGCCGTACAGCGTGTTCATGGACGTGTACGCAGCGTTCGCGCGGCATCACATGCGGCGCTGGGGCACCACGCAGCGCCAGCTGGCCGCGGTCGCCGCGAAGAACCACCGCCACTCGCAGCACAACCCGCTGTCGCAGTACCGGGATGCCTACACGGTCGAGGAAGTGCTTGCCGCGCCGCCGATCACCTGGCCGCTGACGCTGCCGATGTGCTCGCCGATCTCGGACGGCGCGGCCGCCGCGGTGGTGTGCACCGAGTCCGGGCTGCGCAGGCTCGGCATCGACCGCAGCCGCGCGATCCGGGTGCTCGCCTCCGTGCTGCAGACCGGCAGCGACCGCGACCCCGACGATTCGGCCAGCCACTGCACCGCCATTGCCGCCCGGCGTGCCTACGAGCGCGCCGGCCTGGGGCCCGCCGACGTGTCGGTCGCGGAAGTGCACGACGCGACCGCGATGGGCGAGATCATCCAGGTCGAGAACCTGGGCTTCTGTGAATTCGGCGACGGCGGGGCGATGGCCGAACGCGGCGAGACGACCATCGGCGGACGCATCCCGGTCAATCCCTCCGGCGGGCTCGAGTCCAAGGGGCATCCGGTCGGCGCGACCGGCATCGGACAGATCCACGAGCTGGTCACCCAGTTGCGCGGCGAGGCCGGCGCACGGCAGGTCGCGGGTGCGCGGATCGCGCTCGCGGAGAACGGCGGCGGCCTGCAGGGCATCGAGGAAGCCGTGGCCTGCGTGACCATCCTGGGACGTTGATTCGCAACTGCGCAGCGCAGGCGGGTCGGCCGCGTCGCCTCGCCCGTATCGGTGGAAGGG
Organism: Gammaproteobacteria bacterium; assembly: GCA_046569945.1. GTDB lineage: Bacteria > Pseudomonadota > Gammaproteobacteria > Burkholderiales > Burkholderiaceae_E > Quisquiliibacterium. The sequence continues at coordinate 12,095 of JBKHVS010000070.1, forward strand.
AAATTACATGAAGACTTCAGGCAAGGTCGCGATCGTCACGGGGGCGGCGTCCGGATTGGGCTTCGCCACAGCCTGCGGGCTGGCCGCAGCCGGCGCATCGGTCGCCGCATTCGATCTGGACGAGGCGCGCATGGCGCGGCTGCGCGACCAGGTCGATTCCGACCGTCTGTTGCTGTGCCCCGGCAGCGTTGCCGAGGAGGCTGACGTCGCCGCCGCGATGGACGCCGTGGTTCGCCGCTTCGGCGCCCTGCACGTTGCGGTGAACTGCGCGGGCGTGGCCGACGCGGCGAAGACCGTGTCCAAGGGCGAGCCCTTCCCTCTGGCCACCTGGAACAAGGTCATCGGGATCAACCTCACCGGCACCTTCAACGTGATCCGCTTCGCGGCCGCGCGGATGGTCGGAAACGAGCCCGACGCGGACGGCGAGCGGGGCGTGATCGTCAACACCTCGTCGGGCGCCGCATGGCAGGGCCAGATCGGACAGGCCGCATACAGCGCCAGCAAGGCCGGCGTGATGGGGCGGACCCTGCCGGTGGCGCGCGATCTAGCGCCCCACGGCGTGCGCGTGGTCAGCATCGCGCCAGGGCTCTTCGACACCGCGATGGTCGCCGGGATGCCCGAGCAGGTGGCCCGATCGATCATCGATCGCATGGTGCTGTTCCCGAACCGCATGGGCCGCGCCGAGGAGTTCGCGGCGCTGGTGCGGACCATCATCGAGAACGCCTACTTCAACGCCACGACCATCAGCCTCGACGCGGGCGCGCGAATGAGCGCGCGCTGAGCTGCGAGCGAGCCGACCCAGGAGACGACATGGCACAAGGCGCCGGGCAGTCGAACGCAACGAACGAAGCAGCCGACGCGTTCCTCTCCGACGAGGAGCGGATGGTTCGCGACGCAGCACGGCGCGTCGCGCAGGAGGTGGTCGCGAAGACCGCGGCCGAGCGCGACCGTCTTCAGCAGTGGCCGCGCGCCGAACTGCAGGCGCTGGCGGAAACCGGCTTCATGGGCATGCTGGTGCCCGAGGCGCACGGTGGCGGGGGCTTGAGCTTCCTCCAGTACTGCCTGGTAATCGAGGAGATCTCGGCTGCCGACTGCGGCGTGGGAACGATCGTCCACGTGCACAACACCACGCTGAAGATGATCTGCGACTTCGGCACCGATGCGCAGATGCGTCGCTACCTGCCGGATGCGGTCCGTGGCCTGCGGATCGGCGCCAGCCTGCTGACCGAGCCGCAGGCCGGCTCCGACACCGCCGCGCTGCGCGCGAGCGCGAGGCGCGAGGGCGACGCCTGGGTGCTCGACGGCACCAAGCAGTTCATCTCCAACGGCAGCGAGGCCGGCGTCGCGGTGGTGATCACGGTCACCGATCCATCGGCCGGCAGGCGCGGCTTCACCTTCTTCCTGCTCGACCCCTCCGACCCCGCGTATCGCGTGCTGCGGGTCGAGGACAAGCTCGGCCAGCAGACGGCCCACACTGCCCAGATCCAGCTCGACGGGCTGCGGCTGGGCGACGACGCGGTGCTCGGGAAGGTGGGGGGGGGCTACCGGCTGGTCATGGAGGCACTGTCCGACGGGCGCATTGCGATCGCAGCCCATGCGGTGGGCGTGGCGCGTGCTGCGCTCGAGGCGGCGATCCGCTACGCCAACGAGCGCGAAGCCTACGGTGAGCCGATCATCCGACTGCAGGCGGTGGCCTTCAAGCTGGCCGAGATGGCGACGAAGGTCGAGGCGGCGCGCCTGCTCTACCAGAACGCGGCGCGGCTGCAGATGGCGGGCCGGCCCTGCGCGAAGGAAGCCGCGATGGCCAAGCTCTTCGCCTCCGAGATCGCGGAGCGCGTATGCTCCGATGCCCTGCAGGTGCACGGCGGTTACGGCTACCTGCGCGACTTCCCCGTCGAGCGCTACTGCCGCGACGTGCGGGTCTGCAAGATCTACGAGGGCACGAGTGACATCCAGAAGCTCATCATCTCCCGGAACCTCTGAGGCACTGCCCGCACGCCCGCGGGGCGGTCGGCGTGCGACCGCGTGGCGAAACGTGGTCGTCAGCCGGGACGAACAGTTCCAGCTGAAGCGGAATGCGCTCCTGCGCGAGGCCGCCGGCGCGTTCGCGGCCCGCGGCTACCACGCGACCTCGCTCGACGACGTCGCGGCCTCGCTGGGCGTGACCAAGGCCGCGCTCTACCACTACGTGCGCAGCAAGCAGGAGATCCTCTTCGAGTGCCACATGCGCTCGATGGACCTCGGCGACGAGGCGCTCGAGTATGCGCGTGCGCACGGACGCAACGGCTTCGAGCGCGTCACGACGCTGGCGCGGCACTACATCGAGCTGATCACCGGCGAGATGGGCCGCATGGCGGTGCTCTCCGAGTACGACGCGCTTGACGACGGGAGCAAGGCGATCATCGCGGCGCGGCGCGATCGCTGGGACCGCGGGATGCGCGAGATGATCGCCGAGGGCGTGGCAGACGGGAGCATCCGTGCCGTCGACCCGAAGCTCGCGGTCTTCTACTTCATGGGAGCGGTCAACTGGATGACCCGCTGGTACCGCCCGGACGGCGGCTCGGCCGGCGCAGAGATCGCCTCGACCTTCGCGGATCTGCTGGGCGCGGGCATCCG